>NZ_CP184360.1:649200-973800 GCF_048595755.1 Luteococcus struthionis | reverse complement strand
CACCCGGGCGTGCACCTCGCGCTGCCGGTCCCACCCGCGGTGGTACTCGATCCGCTCACCCTCGTGCAGCCCCATGTACTCGAACTCGACACTCACCCGGGCGAGACTACGCCTTTCGACGGCCCGCCTCGGCGCCCCGAGCCCGGTAGGGCACCCAACCTGCTGGGTGGCGGGGCGCCCGTAGGTCGGATGCCCGCGCCCCGACGAGGGCCGGCGCGGTATCGTGCGGCGACCCCTCGTCGCACGAAAGGCAACCTGTGAGCGACACCGTCTTCCAGATCATCGCGATGGTCATCTACATGTCCGCGATGCTGCTGATCGGCTGGTACTCGTACCGCAAGACCAGCAGCCTCAACGACTACATGCTGGGTGGCCGCGATCTGCACCCCGCCGTCGCCGCCCTCTCGGCCGGCGCGGCAGACATGTCGGGCTGGCTGCTGATGGGGCTGCCCGGCGCCATCTATGCCACCGGCCTGGTGGAGGCGTGGATCGCGGTGGGCCTGACCATTGGCGCCTGGCTCAACTGGAAGCTCGTGGCGCCGCGGCTGCGGGCCTACACGCAGGAGGCCAACGACTCGATCACCGTGCCCAGCTTCCTGGAGAACCGGCTGCGCGACCGTTCCCGCCTGCTGCGCATCGTCTCGGGTCTGATCATCCTGATCTTCTTCACCTTCTACGTGAGCTCCGGAATGGTGGCCGGTGGCGTCTTCATGCAGTCCAGCTTTGGCCTGGACTACCGCACGGGCATGCTCATCGTGGCCGCCGTGACCATCTGCTACACGCTGTTCGGCGGCTTCCTGGCCGTGAGCTACACCGACTTCGTGCAGGGCGCCATGATGGCCGCGGCCCTGATCGCGGTGCCCGTGGTGGGACTGTTCAAGCTGGGCGGTTTCGGCGAGGTGACAAGTCTGGTGCAGGCCTCCGACGCCGCGGCCGGGCTCGACCGCATGGCCCTGCTGCCCTCGCCGATGACGCAGGTGGCCGCCATCGGCATCATCTCCGCACTGGCCTGGGGCCTGGGTTACTTCGGCCAGCCGCACATCATCGTGCGCTTCATGGCGCTTCGTTCCACCGCGGAGGCGCGCGCCGGGCGCCGCATCGGCATCGGTTGGATGCTCTTCGCCGTCTGCGGTGCCATCGCCACGGCCCTGGTGGGCGCAGCCTGGTATCAGAAGAACGGCCTGACGCTTGAGGATCCGGAGACCGTCTACATCAAGATGGGCCAGATCCTCTTCCACCCGCTGATCGCCGGCTTCATGCTGGCCGCGGTGCTGGCCGCCATCATGTCGACGGTCTCCAGCCAGCTGCTGGTCACCTCGTCGGCACTGGTGGAGGACATCTACAAGGCGCTCAACAGGAATGCCCGCCAAGATGACCACTACGTGCTGATGGGTCGTCTGGCCGTGTTGGGGGTGGCGCTGATCGCCGGAGCCATGGCATGGACGCAGAACGACACGATCCTGGCGCTGGTGGCCTTCGCCTGGGCCGGTTTCGGTGCCTCCTTCGGCCCGGTGGTCCTGCTCAGCCTGTTCTGGCGCAAGCTCTCGGCTGCCGGGGCGCTGGCCTCGATGGTGACCGGAGCGGTGGTCGTGGGCTGGTTCGGCAATGTGGACGGCGGGCCGTGGCACATCTTCGACTACTACGAGATCCTGCCCGGCTTCGTCGCCGCCCTGCTGGTGGGATGGCTGGTGAGCCTGGCCAGCTACACCCACGACGACCGGGTGCAGCACGAGTTCAGCACCACGATGGAGACCGTCAAGCACGCCCACGACTGAGGCCGGCCACACCCGCTGCCGTCGGTGCCCCGGTCATGGGCGACAATGGCGACGAGCACTAGGAGGACTTCCATGATCGTCGCAACACCCACCACGGCAGACGGGCAGACGGCAGCTGCCTGGGGCAAGGCCCACTGGATCGGTCTGGCCGACGTCCGTTCGGGCGCCGAGGGCCCGGAGGTGGTCGGCTGGCAGATCCACGAGGTTGCCTGGGACGAGTCGCACGACGCCGGAACCCACGGTTCGCACCATGCCCGCATCGTGCGCTTCCTGAAGGAGAACCAGGTGCAGGCCATCGTCGTGGACCACATGGGTGAGGGCATGCAGCGCGTGGTGCGCAACATGCAGATTCCGCTGCTGCCAGCCACCCCGGGGGATGCGCAGGCGTCGGTGCTCGCCGCAGTGAGGGCCGCCACCGCCTGAGGGCTCTTCCCTCCACCCACGCTCCCCGAGCCTGTCCCCCCACCCACGCTCCCTGAGCCTGTCGAAGGGCCGTGACACTTGTCATGGCGAGGTCGTGACGTCCGGCCGAGACCGAACCACCCCACCCTCGCGATGCTGGTCACATGGCAAGCATCGAACTGGACGACGTGCACAAGCACTTCGGCCCACACACCCGCCCGGTCAAGGCCGTCGACGGGCTGACCACCACCATCGAACCCGGGGAGATCGTCGCCTTCCTCGGCCCCAACGGAGCCGGCAAGACCACCGCCATCGACATGGTGCTGGGGCTGACCGAACCCACCTCCGGCACCGTCCGCGTCTTCGGCACCACCCCGCGACGGGCCGTGCAGGCCGGGAGGGTCGGGGCCGTGATGCAGACCGGTGGCCTGCTGCGCGACCTCAGCGTGCGCGAGACGGTGCTGTCCATCGCGGCGCTGCAGCGGGTTCCGGACCGGGTCGACGAGGTGCTGGAGCTCGCCAACCTCACCGGCCTGGCCGACCGTCGCGTCAGCAAGTGCTCCGGCGGTGAGCAGCAGCGGATCAAGATGGCGCTGGCGCTGCTTACCGACCCGGACCTGCTCATCCTCGACGAACCCACCGCCGGCATGGACGTCGGTGCCCGACGCGACTTCTGGGCCACCATGCGGGAGCAGGCCCGCGCCGGCCGCACCATCGTCTTCGCCACCCACTACCTCGAGGAGGCGCAGGACTTCGCGCAACGCATCATCCTGCTCGGCAGGGGACGGCTGCTGGCCGACGGCCCCGTCGCCGAGGTGCAGGCCATGACCTCCGGCCGCGGGCTGGCCGCCAGCTACCCGCACCCGCTGACCGACGAGTCCCCCGAGGTCCTCGCCCTGCGGGCACTGCCCGGCGTCACCGGAATCGAGACCAACGGAAACCGGGTCAGCCTCACCGCGCTCGACTCGGATGCCGTCGCCCGCCACCTGCTGGAGACCGGTGCCCACGACCTCGTGATCGAGGCACCCACCCTCGAGTCCGCCTTCCTCGCCCTCACCCAGGAGAAGTGACGTGAACGCCACCTACATCCGCATCGATCTGCTGCGCCAGCTGCGCAGCATCCCGACGATCGCCTTCACCTTCGCGATGCCCAGCTTCATGTACGTCCTGTTCGGCGCGAACACCCCCTACGGCGACTCGATGGCCGGGCACGCCAACAACAAGTTCTACGTGATGACCTCGATGGCCGCCTACGGTGCGGCGACGGCCGCGGTCAGCATCGCCTCCATGGCCGCCACCGAGTCGATGCTCGGCTGGGGGCGCCAACTGGCCCTGACCCGGGCGAGCACTGCGCAGGTCGCGGCCAACAAGGTGGCCGTGGCGACGGTGGTCGCGATGGTCGCGCAGGGACTGGTCTTCGGCGTGGGGTGGTCGAGCGGCGCCCGGGCAGATGGGTGGCAGGTGTGGTTGTGGACCTTCGTCATCTCCTTGGCCGGCGCGGCGCTCTTCGCCGCCTACGGGATGGGCGTGGGTCTGCTGTTCAAGTCGGAGACGGCCGTGGGCCTGGCCAGCTCGTCGCTGGTCTTCCTGGCCTTCCTGGGCAATGTCTTCACCCCGCTGGACGGATTCATGCTCAAGCTGGCGCACATCACCCCGATGTACGGATACATCGGCCTGGTCCGCTGGCCGCAGTTGGAGGGAAGCCTGCTGCAGACCGGACCGGAGGACCCCGGGTCCGACGCGCTGTGGGTGCTGCTGGCTAACCTCGGGGCATGGACGCTCGTCTTCGTGGCACTGGCCCTGCTGGGCTTGCGTCGCGCCAGGGCGCGCCAGTGAAACAGCGCCAGGACGCGCCAGTGAAGCAGCGCCAGGACGCGCCAGTGAAGCAGCGCAAGGGCGCGCCAATGAAGCAGGGCCAGGCGGGCCGTCAGGTCGACGTCATCAGCATGACGATGTCCGGCATCTGGCTGGTCTTCCTCGTCTACCCGGTGAGCAGCTTGCTCACCAGGCCTGCTCGCGACCAGGCGATCGGCTTCGCCCTGATGGGTCTGTTCGTCGTCGGCTACCTCGCAATGCTGCGCAGGCTGGGCATCGACATGCCGAGGAGCCAGCACCGGCTGCAGGTGGTGATCTTCGCGGGGCTTGTGGCGATCGCTGTAGCGAGCAGCCAGGTGTTGGGGTCCTCGGCGATGGGCTATGTGCCCTTCCTCACCGCGGCGGCGATCTGGGGACTGTGGACCCCGGTCAACCGCTGGTCAGGGCTTGCGACCCTCGTCGCCGCGCTGTTGGTCTCCCTCGCCCTCGGCGTCACCTCGGACAGCGTCAACGTGCTGCTGGCCGGCGTACTGATCCTGGTGGTCGGTTGGTTGGTGACGTGGATGGTGGAGAAGGGCATCGCGGACGAGGCCCGCGAGCGTCGGCTGTTGGTGGTGGAGGAACGCAACCGGATCGCCTCCGACGTGCATGACCTGCTGGGGCACTCGCTGACCGTCGTCAACCTCAAGCTGCAGCTCATCGATCGGCTCATGGAGGCAAACCCTGGCCGGGCCCATGAGGAGCTGACCGAGACCCGCGCCATCGTCGCGGAGGCACTGGGCAATGTGCGCCGCACCGTCTCCATGGAGCGCTCCTCGAGCCTCGCCGACGAGCTGGAGCATGCCCGTGGCGCCTTGCGGGACAACGACGTGGAGCTGCTCGTCGAGGGCAGTCCCGATGCCCCGACCGGGCCGATGGCCGTCATCCTGGGCTGGGTGCTGCGCGAGTGCGTGACCAATGTGCTGCGTCATGCGCATGCGAGCCGGGTGCGGGTGACCATCTCGCCTCGGCGACTGGCGGTGGAGGACGATGGTGACGGCCTGGCCGGGACGGCACATGACGGCAATGGGCTGCGCGGCATGCATGAACGGGTCGCGGCGGCCGGTGGCGAGTTGACCGTCGGACATGGCGAACTGGGTGGCGTGAAGGTGGATGTGACGTGGTGACCAAGGTGCTGTTGGCCGACGACCAGGCGCTGGTGCGTGGCGCCCTGGGTGCCCTGCTGGAACTGGAGGGTGACCTCGACGTGGTGGCCCAGGTGGGCCGCGGCGACGAGGTGGTCGACGCCGCCCGGGCCAGCGGGGCCGAGGTGTGCCTGTTGGACATCCAGATGCCCGGCCTCGACGGGCTGCAGGCCACCGCCGCGCTGCGCCGCGAACTGCCGGGGGTGAAGGTGCTGGTGGTCACCACCTTCGACCGGCCCGGCTATCTGCGCCAGGCCCTGGAGGCGGGCGCGTCGGGCTTCATCGTGAAGGACGCCCCGGCGGAGGATCTTGCCGAGGCGGTCCGACGGGTGGCCGCCGGCCTGCGCGTCGTCGACCCGGCCCTGGCCGAGGCCTCCCTGCTGGGCGGTCCCAATCCGCTCAGCGACCGGGAGCGCGAGGTGCTGCGGCTGGCGCGCGACGGGACCTCCGTCGCCCGGATCGCAGAGCAGGTGCACCTGTCACCCGGGACGGTGCGCAACCACCTCTCCTCGGCCATCGGCAAGACCGGCACCGAGAATCGGGTGGAGGCGGCGCGCACCGCCACGGACAACGGCTGGATCTGAGCTACTCCGCGTCGTCCTGCTTGCGCAGCGCGTCGCGCAGCGGCGGCACCTCATTGCTGGGGTGCTCCACCTCCCACTCGACGTCGCCCAGGTGCTCGACGTCGGCGAACTTGGTCTCGCGCTTGTAGACGAAGCGGTTGATCATGAAGGTGATGACACCCAGCACGATGCCCACCAGCAGCAGCCAGCCGGCCACCACGTAGTCGCCCGTGGCACGGCCCGAGAGCGGGCTGGCCAGGAAGGCGGAGGTGATGGCGCCCAGCACTGCCATGATCGTCGGCGTGGTGAAGTGCTTGGTGTCCCTGCGGTCCTTGCGCAGCACCAGCACGGCGATGTTGACCACGGTGAACACGCACAGCAGCAGCAGCGCCGTGGTGCCGCCCAGCGCGGTCAGGTTGCTGAACCAGACCAGCCCCAGTGCCAGCAGCGTGGTGAACACGATCGAGACGTAGGGGGTGCGTCCCTTGACGCTCACCTTGCCCAGCGAGCGCGGCAGCACGCCTTCGTGTGCCAGGCCGTAGAGCAGGCGAGAGGCCATCAACATGTTGAGCAGGGCGGTGTTGGAGACGGCGAACATGGTGATCAGGGCGAAGACCTCGGTCGGGAAGGCCGGAGCACCCACCTGGACCACCTGGAGCAGCGGCGTGGAGCCCTCGCCGAGCTTCTCGGGAGTGACGAGGGAGACCGAGGTGATGGCCACCAGCACGTAGACGACGCCGGTCAGGCCCAGGCCCAGCAGCAGGATCTTGGGGAAGATCCGCACCGGGTCCTTGGTCTCCTCGGCCATGTTCACCGAGTCCTCGAAGCCCACCATGGCGAAGAAGGCCAGCGCCGTCGCCGCGGTGACGGCGCTGAAGGCCGTCTTGCCCTCGGCCACGTTCACCTCGGTGAGGCGGCTGAAGTCGGCCTGCCCCTGGCTCATTGCCCAGAAGCCCACCAGGATGACGATGAGCAGACCGGACAGCTCCACGCAGGTGAGCACCACGTTGAGCTTCACCGACTCGGAGACGCCACGCAGGGTGACCAGCATGAGCAGCAGCAGGAAGCCGCCGGCGATCAGCTTGAGGTCCATGCCGTGCTCGTCGACATTCCAGCCGAAGGCGGCGGCAAGGTTGCCGGCGAAGGCCTTCGATGCCGAGGCCGACGAGGTCAGGCCGGAGCACATCACGGTGAAGGCGACGATGAAGGTGAAGAAGTGGCTCTTGAACGCACGCTGCGCATACAAGGCCGCACCAGCCGCCTGCGGGTACTTGGTGACCAGCTCCAGATAGCTGAAGGCGGTCAGCAGGGCGACGATGAAGGCACACAGGAAGGGCAGCCAGACGATGCCGCCCACCTGTGCCGCCACCTTGCCGGTCAGGGCGTAGACGCCCGTGCCCAGGATGTCGCCCATGATGAACAGCAGCAGGAGCCCGGGGCCAAGCACCCGCTTGAGGCTGGGTTCGCCTCCCCGTCCGTTCTCGACGGTCTCAGTGGCAGTTGTCATGCGCCTACTTTCAGGCACGAAGTCGTCGCTGTCCACCAAATCTTGCGAGTTGAACCTTTTCCCGCGGGCCACATGACGTTCCCCGCAGCAGAACGGCAGTGATCAACCTCACTCGCTGAGGGCGGTGATCAGACCTCCCAGATAGCGTTCGCACGCGGCCAGCTGGTCGAGGGCGACGAACTCGTCGGCCTTGTGGGCCTGCTCGATGTCGCCGGGGCCGCACACCACCGCGGGGATCCCACCGCGGGCAAACTGTCCCGCCTCGGTGGCATAGGCCTCCTTCTTCTGGCTGGGGATGCCACCCAGCTGCGTGGCCAGCTGGACCACGTACTCCTCGGCGCCGGTGTCCAGACCGGGCGCCATCGCATCCACCGTCACCTCGACGTCGGCGGCGGCATTCTCGGACTGCATCCGTGAGCGCAGCTGGTCACAGACGCCGTAGAGGTTTTCCAGCAGTTCCTCGGGGTCGTTGCCGGGCACGGTGCGAAATTCCAGCACCAGTTCGGCCTGGCCGGGCACGATGTTGCCCGCCGTGCCCCCGGTGAACTGGTTGACCCCTCCGGTGGAGTGGCTGATCGGGTAGGCCTCGTCGAAGGGACCCTCGGCCTTCCACCCGTCGACGACCGTGCGCCACCAGGCCACCAGCTCGGCGGCGTACTCGATGGCATTGACCCCGTGGGTGGTCAGCGAGGAGTGCGATTCGACTCCGGTGAAACGCACCCGGGCGTAGCAGACCGACTTGTGGGCACGTACCACCTGCATCATGGTGGGCTCCCCCACCAGGGCCGCCCGCGGCGCCAGGCCGAGTTCGTTGATCTGGGCGACGATGGCATCGCCGCCCCGGCAGCCCAGCTCCTCGTCGTAGCTGAGGGCAAAGTGGATCGGTTCCTTGAGGCGCGCGGCCACCATCTGGGGCAGCAGGTGCATCGCCACCCCCAGATAGCCCTTCATGTCGACCGCGCCGCGGCCATGGAGCCTGCCGTCGCGCACCTGCGGGTCGAAGGGGTCGCTGGCCCACTGCTGCCCGTCGACGGGGACGACGTCGGTGTGCCCGCTGATCACCACCCCGCCCGAGGTGGTGCCGTCGGCGGCGGGCACGGTGGCCACCAGCCCCTGCTTGAGGCCGTCGGGGGAGTCGAACAGGTGTGGTTCGATGCCCAGGCGTCGGAACTCCCCCGCCACCAGCTCCACCAGCTCGGTGTTGCTGCCGCGGCTGGTGGTGTCGATCCGGCACAGGCGCATGATCCAGTCCAAGCTGGCGGGGGTCGCGTCGCTCATGGCTCCTTTCTACATGACCGGACCAGCGACGATTGGGGGGTCAGACCTGAATGCACTCGTCGGGCACTGGGGTCTCTGGTAGGTCGGCAGCGGACACGCCGCGGCCCCGTACGCGTTAGGGTCAGCGGCATGGACGAGGAGCTGCCCACCCAGGTGGAGCAGATCTGTGCCTCCTTCACCCACGCCCTCAACAACACCTCGGAAGACCTGTTGGAAGGTCTGTACCTGCGTGGCTCGTTGGCCTGGGGTGAGTTCTTCGACTCCTCCGACGTCGACTTCACCGCGGTGCTGACCCGCCGCCCCGGCCGCCATGACCTGGAGGCCCTGGAGGCGGCGCACACCCAGATCTGGTTCGAATTCCCCGACCATGACTTCGACGGCCACCACGTGTTGCTGGAGGATCTGCGGGGCGCCCCGTCGCAGTGCCCCGACGTACCCTGCGCCCATGCCGGCACCTTCCGACCGGCGGCACGCCAGGACGTGAACCCGGTGGCCTGGGCGGAGCTGGCCGAGCGCGGCATCCGGGTGGCCGGGCGCGACCCACGCGTGCTGGGCATCGACCACGATCGTCAGCGGTTGTGGGAGTTCACCCGCGACAACCTGGCCTCGTACTGGGGCCGCACGGCGCGGGAACTCAAGCTGGGGTGGATGGTGGCGGGTCGCAATGATGACTCGGTGGCCTGGTGCGTGCTGGGTGCCGGGCGGCTGCACCACCTGTTGGCCACGGGCCGGATGACCTCCAAGAGTGGTGCGGGTCGCTATGTGGCCAACAGCCTGGACGCCCGGTGGCGCGATCTGGGCCTGGAGGCCTTGCGGATCCGCGAGCGCCCCGACGAACCGAGCCGTTACCGCTCGCAGGCCCGCCGCGGCAAGGATGTGCGTGACTTCGTGGCCTGGTGCGTCAGCGACGGGGCACGGATCGCGCAGGAGTCCCCGCAGTGGAAGGACCGTCATGGTTGAGATGGACGCCCAGGAGTTCGAGGAGCTGGCCGCCCAGGCGCTGGAGGAGATCCCCGAGGAGTTGATGGCGCTGCTCGAGAACTGTCTGCTGGTCGTCGAGGACGCCAACGAGCAGGATCCCGAGCTGTTGGGGCTCTACGAGGGCATCCCGCTGACCGAACGCGATGGCGGCTATGCCGCGGTGCTGCCCGACCAGATCTTCATCTACCGGCTGCCCACCCTGGCCATGTGCCAGACCCGTGAGGAGGTGGCCGACGAGGTGCTCACCACCGTGGTGCACGAGGTGGCGCACTTCTTCGGCATCGAGGACGATCGGCTCCACGCACTCGGCTGGGGATGACCACCACGCTCCCCGAGCCCTCACCACGCTCCCCGAGCCCTCACCCCGCTCCCCGAGCCTGTCGAGGGGATGACCCCGCCCAGACATGACGGAGCCCCCGTCGGTCTCGGGACTCCGACGGGGGCTCCGTGCCCATGGGGGCAGGCTCAGAAGCGGTTGTCGCCGTCCATCTTGGCCTGCACGTCGTCCACCACGTCGTCGGTGGCCTGGGCCACGTCGTCGGCGGCATTGCTCACCTTGGCACCGGTGGTGCGCTTCTGCTCGGTCTTGTCGAGCACGGTGGTGATGACTTCCTTGACCTTGGTGACCACACCGGTGGCCTTGCCCTGCGTCTTCTCGTCGATCAGCTGGGCGGCCTTCTCGACGGTGCTGTCGATCTTCTCGCGGTTCTTGTGGACGGCCTCGCCGGCCTTGCTGGCGGCATCGTCGGCGGCCTTCTTGGCCTTCACGGCCGCTTCCTTCGCCTTGTCCTGGGCAGCGGCGGAGTTGGCCTTCTCCTTGGCCTGGTTGGCCTTCTCCTGGGCTGCTGCCTTGGCGGCGTCGGCCTGCGCCTTGGCCTTGGCGGCGGCCTCGGAGGCCTTGGCCTTGGCGGCGTCGGTGCGGCTGGCTTCGTCGTTGTACTGCGTCATGATCAGCTCCTGCTCGGGGTCAGTGATCGTTTTGGCCGCGGTGGCCGATGCTTCAACGCTACGGGGCCGCCCTGCGCAGCACCAGCATTCCAGCGACGCCCACAGCGAACATGCCCGGAGCAGGACGGCTTTCGTGCCCTGACAGACTGGTCGGATGGACTTTCCCGAGCACGCCCGCCCGGCCGACTGGTGGCGCGATGCCGTCGTGCTGCAGATCTATCCCCGCAGCTTTGCCGACTCCACCGGTGACGGCATCGGCGATCTGACCGGCATCACCAGCCGAGTGGACCACCTCGCCAGCCTGGGAATCGACGCGGTGTGGTTGTCGCCCTTCTACCCCTCGCAGCTTGCCGACGGCGGCTACGACGTGGACGACCACCGGGCCGTGGATCCCCGGCTTGGGACGCTGGATGACTTCGACCAGCTGGTGCGGGCACTGCACGGCCGGGGAATCGGCGTGATCATCGACCTCGTGCCGAACCACACCTCCAACCGGCACCGCTGGTTCGAGCAGGCGCTCGCCTCGGGCATCGGCTCCTCCGCCCGCCAGCGCTATGTCTTCCGCGACGGCACCCAGGGCGGCACCGAGCCTCCCAGTGACTGGCAGAGCCTGTTCGGCGGCTCCGCGTGGCACCCGGTGGGCGACGGGCAGTGGTACCTGCACCTGTTCGCCCCGGAGCAGCCCGACCTCAACTGGCACCATCCCGAGGTACGCGCCGACTTCGAACAGACGCTGCGCTTCTGGAGCGATCGCGGGGTGGACGGGTTCCGGGTGGATGTGGCCCATTCGCTGGTGAAGCAGGTGGACGAGCCGTGGGAACCCTGGCAGACCGTGCAGGACTTTGGCCGCACCGACGGATCCCACCCCTGGTTCGACCGCGACGAGTTGATGGAGCTGTACGAACAGTGGCGTCGGATCTTCGACTCCTACGATCCGCCGCGCTTCGCGGTGGCGGAGGCCGCGGTACATCCGACCCGTCGCGGTCGCTATGCCCGGCTGCTCGGCCAGGCCTTCGACTTCTCGATGCAGGAGTGTGACTGGCGCCGCGACGACTTCCACCAGGTGATCGATCGGGCGCTGTCGGAAGCCGCCGAGTCCGGCTCCAGCACCACCTGGCTGCTGGGCTGCCACGACACACCACGGGTGGCGAGTCGGCTGGCGCTTCCTACGCCGCAGGAGCCCCGGGTGCGCGTCGACGAGGCCCGCCCCGACGAACCCGCCTTCCGGCATGACTCGCAGTGGTTGGCCCGCCAGTGGCTGCTGAGCGACGGCCTCGAGCCGCAGGCCGACATTGCCCTGGGCCTTCGCCGGGCGCGCGCCGCGGTGATGGTGGAGCTGGCCCTGCCCGGCTGCACCTACGTGTACCAGGGCGACGAGCTGGGCCTGCCCGAGGTGGCAGACCTGCCCCGCGAGGTGCTCACCGATCCGATGCTGGGGCGTTCCACCAAGGAGAAGGGCCGCGACGGGTGCCGCGTCCCCCTGCCCTGGGCGCGCGATCGCCATGCGCTGGGCGGCTCGTCCTTCGGCTTCGGCCCCGGAGCAGCGCATCTGCCGCAACCGGAGGTCTTCGGCCAGTTGAGCGTCAAGGCACAACAGGACGACCCCGATTCCACCCTGAACCTGTACCGCGCGGCCCTGCGGTCACGGCGGGAACTGCGCGGGCTCGTGGGTCAGGCGCCGCTGCGCTGGCTCGACGAGGCCGATGACCGCGTCTTGCACTTTGCCCGCGGGCCATGGCACTGCCTCACCAACTTCTGCGACGAGCCGGTCCCACTGGCGGGTCTGGGACTGGGCCAGGCGACCCCGCTGCTGTGGAGCTGGCCGGTGGAGGGCGACGACCTGCCGCCCGCCACGACGCTATGGCTGCGCGACCGCTGAGTGCCGTGACCGGGGCCGAGGAGCCGGGGCGGGTCACCGCACCCTGAAGTCGGTGTGCCCCGCGGGCTTGGCGGCTCGCACGGCCACCTCGTCGACCTGCGCCCACCGGGGGCCCTTGCGACACCAGGACAACAGGTGCTCGACGGCCCGGTCCTCTCCCTCGGCCCAGACCTCGACGCTGCCGTCGGACAGGTTGCGTACCCAGCCCTGCACGCCCAGGTCCTCGGCCTGTTGCAGGCAGCTCCATCGGAAGCCGACGCCCTGCACTCGCCCGTGGATCGTTGCGGTGACTGCCCTCACATCGCTCATTTTCCCATCGCCTCCTCGCAGGTGAAGTTCTGCTGTGGATCTGGGGCAACCTTCCCCGCAGAAACCCTTCTGGACAAGGAGCAGTCATCACGTGGAGCTGGATGCGACACCCACTGTTCCCCTTCTTCTGATTGAATTCCTCCACCGGGTGGATCCCCCCGAATGCACCCGGTATCGGCAGCCTCGCCGCGAGCACTGGACCCCCCGACCAGCCGCGACGAGGCTGCCTTCTTTCGTGCACCGGCCCCTTCCGTGCACCGAACTCTTTCGTTCACCGGCAACAGGCCCGGCACAAGACGACAGGACCGCCCGCATCCAGGGATGCGGGCGGTCCTGTCGTGCCTGGTTGCCGCGGCGAGGCCAGCGGCCGGGGGATCAGGCCTGCTTGATGGCCGAGATCTCGAACTCCAGGGTGATCTTCTCGCTCACCAGCACGCCACCGGTGTCCAGGGCGGCATTCCAGGTGAGACCGAAGTCCTTGCGGTTGACCTCGGTCTTGCCCTCGAAGCCGATGCGCTCGTTGCCGAACGGGTCCTTGGCAGCGCCGGTGTACTCGAAGGGGATGGTGACGCTCTTGGTGACGTCCTTGATAGTCAGGTCACCGGTGATCTCGACAGTGTCGGCATCCACGGCCTCGACCTTGGTCGAGTCGAAGGTGATGGTGGGGAAGTTCTCGACGTCGAAGAAGTCGGCGCTGGTCAGATGGGCGTCACGATCGCCATTGCGGGTGTCGATCGAGGCAACCTGCATGGTGACCTTCACATTGCTGGCGCCCGGGTTCTGGCCGTCGACGGTGGCGACGCCCTCGAACTCCTTGAAGCTGCCGCGAACCTTGGTGATCATCGCGTGGCGGGCGATGAAGCCCAGGCTGCTGTGGGTGGGGTCAATGGCATAGGTGCCGTTGAGGCTGGTCATGTCGGTCATCGTGTCTCCTCTGAAATCTGTGGGCTGGCCGGGCCTGCCGGTCAGGAGTAGTTGGGATGTCCAACTGGGTACAACCATGCCACACTATTGTTGAAAGTTCAACCTTTTTTCTCGACCTTTCCTACAACTTCCTTGTGGCATACGTTTAGCGGGCTGCCTACAGTGAGCAACGTCCCCCCGGAAAGGTCATCATGCGCCTCAGCCACCCCCGCCGTCTGGCACGCCTCGCGGCAGCCTGTCTTGCACTGTCGCTCACCCCGCTCGCCCTGGCCCCCTCCCAGGGCCACGCAGCCCCCGAGCAGGACAGCGACCGCTGGATCATCCAGCTGGAGAATCCGCGTGCCGCAGCCGCGGTCCAGGCCGCCTCCAGCCGCGGGGGCGCAAAGGTCACGCACCGCTTCAGCCGCACCTTCCCGGGCATGGCCGTCCGGATGGATGCCAAACGGGCCGACTCGATGCGTCGCCTGCCGGGCGTGAAGAGCGTCACCCGGGACAACCGGGTGTGGGCCGCCGGCGTGCAGAACGACCCGCCGGTGGGGCTGGACCGGATCGACCAGAAGACCTCCCGGGGCTCGCGCAGCTACACCGCCAGCCGCACGGGCGCCGGCGTGCGCAGCTATGTGGTCGATTCCGGCATCAACCTGGGCCACACAGACTTCACCGGTCGCATCGTCAACGGTCCCAACTTCGTCAAGCCCGGCACCGCCCCGAGCGACTGCGCCGGGCACGGCACGCACGTCGCAGGGATCGTGGGCGGTACCCGTCACGGTGTGGCAAAGCAGACCACCCTGGTGCCGATCAAGGTCCTCGACTGCGACGGCGGGGGTTACGAGTCCGACACGCTGGCGGCCATGGAGTGGGTCGTCAACGACCACGCCGCCGGCAAGCCGGCCGTGCTGAACATGAGCCTCACCGGCGCGGCCAGCCCGGCCTTCACCCAGGCCGTCGAGTCCGTCATCGCCGACGGCGTGACCGTGGTGGCGGCGGCGGGCAATGTGGCCGACGGGGAGCCCCCCGCCAATGCCTGCAACTTCAGCCCGGCCAACGTGCCCCACGTGCTGACGGTGGCCAATGCCTCCACCAACAACTACCAGGCACCCACCAGCAATGACGGCCCCTGCGTGGACCTGTTCGCCCCGGGCACGGGCATCACGTCCGCCTGGATCGGAAGCCAGTCCGCCACGGCCGTCGACGACGGCACCTCGATGGCGGCCCCGCACGTGGCCGGCGCGGCAGCGATGGTGCTCGAGGCACGCCCCACATGGACCCCGGCCCAGGTGCACGACCAGATCGTCAAGCAGTCGCAGCCCAATGTGATCATCAATCCCTCCGGCCAGACCCCGAACCGCATGTTGCACACCTTGAGCAACGTGACCCCCGGAGTCCTGGAACGCATCGGCACCCCTGCCGTCTCCGGCACCGCCCGGGTGGGCAGCCGACTCACCGGCACGGCCGGAAGCTGGGGAACGGGGAGCGTGAGCATCACCCACGCCTGGTTCCGGGTGAACAGCAACGGCACGAGGACGCGAATCACGGGGGCCACCCAGCCCAGCTATGTGGTCACCAGCGCCGATCGCGGGCATCGCCTGCAGTACGTGGCCACCGGAAGCAAGCCCAACTACGTCTCACGAGCCAACGGGTCACCAATGACCGCCGCCGTTTCTTGACGTCAAGAATTCTCTCGAATCCGACAAAACCCCTTGCCACAAGGCAATCAGGAGAGAATTGGGCGCTTGCGAACGGTTCGCAGTGCGCACCCACCCATTTCCTGTGACGTGCGGACGCGCTATCGTGGCCGCATCCGCTGGCAGCGTCCGCCAGCGAGCTGTGTCACCACACCTGACCACTCGACCGGAGCCTCCGGGACTCCGTTCAAGGAGGAACCGTCCATGACTGATCTTGCGTCCTTCGCAATCGGCGACAAGAAGGTAGAGCTTCCCTTTGTGGAGGCCACCCAGGGCAACAACGGCCATGACATCGTCAAGCTGTTGGCCCAGACCGGAGACACCACCTACGACCAGGGCTTTTCCAGCACCGCCTCGTGCAAGTCGGCCATCACCTTCATCGACGGCGAAGCCGGCGTCCTGCAGTACCGCGGCTACCCGATCGAACAGCTGGCCGAGAAGTCCAGCTTCGTCGAGACCGCCTACCTGGTCATCTACGGTGAGCTGCCCACCGCCGAGCAGCTGGCCACCTTCGAGGATCGCATCACCAAGAGCATGCTCATCGACGAGCGGATGCGCGACTTCTTCCGTTGCTTCCCCCGTCGTTCGCACCCGATGCCCGTGCTGGCCGCCGGCATCATGGGCCTGAGCACCTTCAACTCCGAGACCACCGGGCTGGATCCCGAGTCGGTCGAGGAGGCCACCACCCGCCTGATGGCCAAGGTTCCCACCTTGGCCGCCTATGGCTACAAGAACTCCATCGGCAAGCCGACGCTGTACCCGGACAACTCGCTCAGCTACATCGAGAACTTCGAGCGCATGAGCTTCGGCAGCCCCACCGAGCCCTACCAGATCGACGACGCCATCACCCGCGCCCTCGAGGTGCTGCTGATCCTGCACGTCGACCACGAGCAGAACTGCTCCACCTCCACCGTCCGTCTGGTCGGCTCCTCGCAGGCCAACATGTACGCCTCGGTCGCCTCCGGCGTGAACGCCCTCTCGGGCCCCCTGCACGGCGGCGCGAACCAGGAAGTCCTGGAGATGCTGCAGCAGATCAAGGACTCCGGCATGAGCGTGCAGGAGTTCGTGAACAAGGTGAAGAACAAGGAGTCCGGCATCAAGCTGATGGGCTTCGGTCACCGCATCTACAAGAACTACGATCCGCGCGCCAACATCATCAAGAAGCACGCCGACGAGGTGCTGAAGCTCAAGGAGGGTCGCCGCGACCTGCTGGACATCGCCCAGGAGCTCGAGCAGACCGCCCTGAACGACGACTACTTCCAGAGCCGCAAGCTCTACCCGAACGTCGACTTCTACTCCGGCCTGATCTACGAGGCCATGGGCTTCCCGGTGAACATGTTCACCGTGCTGTTCGCCATCGGTCGTCTCCCCGGCTGGATCGCCCAGTGGCGCGAGCAGAACAACGACAAGGCCACCAAGATCGGCCGTCCCCGCCAGGTCTACGTCGGCCAGACGAAGCGCGACTACGTGCCGATGGACCAGCGCTGAGGCACGCGCATCGCACCTTGTCCGCAGGGGCTCCACCGTGATGGTGGGGCCCCTGCGGTCGTTCTGCCGACGGCGATACGCCTTTCCACGAGCCAAGCCACGCAGCACACTGGAGACATGAGCCAGTTCACCGAGAATGAGATCGAGACCATCCGCGGCGGAGTCATGGGTGCTGTTGCCCTCGTCTCCCAGGCAGAGCCCGGCTTCTTCGCCACCTTCAAGGAGTCGATGGCGGCTTCCAAGGCCCTCGCCAACGCTCCTCAGGAGTTCACCGAGCTGATGAAGCAGGGTGGCATGGTGATGCCGCCCAAGGCCGGCTCGCAGGAAGAGATGAACACCAAGCTGCTGGAGAACCTGCGCCAGGCGGTGCAGGTGGCCAGCAAGGACCAGCCGACCCTGGAGGCCCTGAAGTCCTACGTGACGGCCGCCACCCAGGAGGTCGCCGGTGCCGCCAAGGGTGTCTCGCCCGAGGAGACCGCGGTGATCGAGCAGGTCAACGCCGTGCTCAACGAGTCCGGCACCGCGGCCCCGCAGACGCAGGCTCCGGGCGCCCCCCAGACCGAGGCGCAGGGTTCGCCGACCGCCGATGCCGGACAGGTCTCCGAGGCTCCCGCCAACGGCGAGCTGAAGTTCCCGGGCCAGAACTGATCCAGCCCAGAGACTGAACAAGGGGAGGGGTCCTGCCAAACGGCAGGACCCCTCCCCTTTCCCTCCCCCTACGCACGCGGGGCCGCGAAGGTCACCCCCACGTGAGGAGCGCACCAGCTCACCGAGCCTGGCCGCCCTGCTCCGCGATCTGCGCGCGGACCGCCTCCATGTCGAGTCCACGGATCTGCGCAATCAGCTGGTCGAGCGCGGCAGCCGGCAGGGCACCGGACTCACGGAAGACCGCGACGCCATCACGGAAGGCCATCAGCGTGGGAATGGCCTGGATCTCGGCCTGCACGGCCAGCTCCT
This sequence comes from Luteococcus struthionis, assembly GCF_048595755.1. Taxonomy (GTDB): domain Bacteria; phylum Actinomycetota; class Actinomycetes; order Propionibacteriales; family Propionibacteriaceae; genus Luteococcus. The sequence continues at coordinate 956,105 of NZ_CP184360.1, read as the reverse complement.
GCTGGGCCTCGGTGTCGATCTTGCCGAAGACGATGTCGGGGTGCTTCTCGCTCGCTGCCTCGAAGATGGGCGCGAACTGCATGCAGGGGCCGCACCAGCCGGCCCAGAAGTCCAGGAGGACGATGCCCTCACCGGTGATCGTCTGCTCGATGTTCTGGGAAGTGATCTCAGTCGTAGCCATGACCCCATGATACCCGGTGGGGTATAAAACCCCTGCACTGCTTCCCTTCACACGATCTTCACACCCACAGCGGCAGGACCTTCACACCCACCTGCTGCACTGGCCGCATGCGCAAGACACCCACTGCCCTGGGCATCACCTCCGCCCTGTTGCTCTCCAGCATCGGCCTCACCGGCCCTGCCCTGGCCGACACGACGCCGCAGGCCCCCGCGTCCGTCGCACGGCAGGCCCCCGCCCCCACACGCACGACCCCGGCCCAACAGAAGGCCAATGCCGCCCTGGCCAAGAGCCTGGCCTTCAGCCGCGAGGAGGAGCGCATGGCCCGCGACCTCTACACCGCACTCGCCGACCAGTACGACCAGACACTTCCCTTCAGTCGCATCATGCTCAGCGAACAGCGCCACTACGACGCCATCGGCGCACTGCTGGCCACCTATGGCATCGACGACCCGTCGGCGGGCCTGCCGGCTGGCACCTATGCCGATCCGGCCATCCAGGAACTCCACGACGACTGGCTGCAACGCGGCAGCAGCTCACTGGAGGAGGCCTATCAGGTGGGCATCGAGCTCGAGAAGCGCGACATCGCAGACCTGCAGGCCGCGCTGAAGACGATCAAGCAGGCCGACGTGAGGCAAGTCTTCGAGCACCTGTTCTTCGGGTCGCAGAACCACCTGCAGGCCTTCACTGCCGCCGCCGAGGCGGGACAGGGCAGCGGTCCCGGCAGCCAACACCCTCGTCACCGGCCTCCACATCACCGAGGCAGGCCGACCGTGAAGACGGCGCCCCTGCCAAGGCCTTCGGACTCGCCCTCCAGACTGCCGCCGTGCGCCTCCACGATCCCTCGGGCGATCGTCAGCCCGATCCCCGTGCCACCATCGGCCCGACGGCCCACCCGGTAGAAGCGTTCGAAGATCCTGTCCAGGTCGTCGCGGGTCAGCCCCTCACCCGTGTCGGCCACCCGCACCCGCACCGCGGCATCGGAGCCATCCGTGGTCACGGTGATTCGGCCACCGGGCGGGGTGGCCCGCAGGGCATTGCCCACCAGATTGGTCAGCACCTGCGCCATCCGGTCTGGATCAGCCTGGACCGGGGGTGCACTGCCGCTGGCGACCAGCTCCACCCCGGCGTCGTCCGCCTGGGGTGCCAGCCGAGCGACCACGCGTTGGGCCACCTCGTCGAGCCGCACCGGCTGGGGGCGCAGCTCCAGGCGCCCCTCCTCGGCCCGCGAGAGCGACGAGAGGTCGGTTCCCAACCGCTGCACCCGCCGCAACTCGTCCTGCACCTGCGTCAGCCGCTCGGCATCGGTGGGCATCACACCGTCCACCATCGCCTCCAGGTAGCCATTGGCCACACTCAGCGGGGTGCGCAGCTCGTGCGCGAACTCACCCAGCAGCCGCACCCGCCGGGCTTCGGCCTCGGCAAGCTGGGTCCCCAGGCTGCGCACGTCGTCGGACAGCCGCGCCAGTTCGGCCGTGGAGCTCCTCGGCACGGGGGTTTGGAATTGGCCGGCAGCCATCGATCGCGCCGCTCGCTGCAGCGAGACCAGAGGACCGACGATGCGCCGGGCCAACAGGGCGGCCAGCAGGCTGGCGACCAGCACCCCGGCGAGGCCACCCACCATGACCGCACGATTCACCGTCTCGGCGAACTGCAGACGCAGACCGGGACCTTGGCCCGGCATCCGACCGCCCCCCGCCACACGGGCCTGGTGCAGGTTCTGGTCGAAGAGGGCAGGCGCCCACAACCGCACCACCAGGTAGGTGGTCAGGGCAGCCACCAGGGCAACCACCGCGTGACTGATCACCAGTCGGGTCGACAACCGGTTCATCACGCCCCCAGCAGGAACTTGTACCCCACACCACGGACGGTGCCGATCACCGTGGGGTCCGTGGCATCGTCGTGCAGCACCCGCCGCAGATTGCGCACATGGACGTCGACGACCCGTTCGTCACCGAAGAAGTCGTCCCCCCATACCTGGTCCAGCAGCTGTCGGCGCGACCAGACCCGACCGGGCGAGGAGGCCATCGCCGCCAGCAGGTCGAATTCCAGCGCGGAGAGCTCGACGTCGTCGGCACCGGCGGTCACCTCGCGGCGTTCGACGTCGATGCGCAGGCTGCCGAAGTCCATCACCACTGAATCTGGACCAGGGGCGGCAGCTGCCCCGGCCGATCCCCGGGCACGCCGTAGCACCGTCTTCACCCGCGCGGCCACCTCGCGAGGGCTGAAGGGCTTGGTGACATAGTCGTCGGCCCCCACCTGCAGCCCGACGAGCTTGTCCACCTCCTCGGCCCGGGCGGTGACCAGGATCACGTAGACCTCGTCGTCCTGCCGCAGAGAGCGCAGCACCTCCAGACCGTCGATGTCGGGCAGGCCGATGTCGAGCAGCACCAGGTCTGCCGGCGCCGCTGCCTGCACCTGCAGGGCCTGCCGACCGGTTGCGGCCTCCACCACGTCGTGTCCGTCGGCCAGCAGGTATTCGCGCAGCACCGCCCGGATCCCTGCCTCGTCATCCACCACCAGGATGCGTCTGGTCATGTTCCGACGCTATCCATTGCGCCGCCCCCATGGTGCAGAAAGCGCCCGCCAGCTGCAGCTGACGGGCGCGATGCTCGGCTCCGACCCCCGGGTGCCGGGCCGACCTGCCCCGGGTTCCACGTGCGGTTCCACGTGAAACCCGGGCGCCTCCCCCCGACAAGCTCGGGGATCGCGGTCCGGCGAACTCGGGGATCGTTTCCGACCCCTCGACAGGCTCGGCGATCGTGATCCGGCGAACTCGGGGATCGTGGCTGGGTGAGGCGAGGGTCGGCTACTTGCCCTCGGTGTCTCCCGCGGAGTCCATGTCGGGACGGGTGGAGATGTTCATCACCAGCGGCTTGTTGACCTCGGCGAAGAAGTCATTGCCCTTGTCGTCGACGACGATGAAGGCCGGGAAGTCCTCCACCTCGATGCGCCACACGGCCTCCATGCCGAGCTCGGGGTACTCCAGCACCTCGACCTTCTTGATGCAGTCCTGGGCCAGTCGGGCGGCGGGGCCACCGATCGAACCCAGGTAGAAACCACCGTGCGCCTTGCAGGCGTCGGTCACCTGCTGCGAGCGGTTGCCCTTGGCCAACATCACCATGGAGCCACCGGCGGCCTGGAACTGGTCGACATAGGAGTCCATGCGCCCGGCGGTCGTCGGGCCGAAGGAACCCGAGGCCATGCCGTCCGGCGTCTTGGCGGGGCCGGCGTAGTAGACCGGGTGGTCCTTCATGTACTGCGGCATGTCCTCGCCCGCGTCCAGGCGCTCACGGATCTTGGCGTGGGCGATGTCACGGGCCACCACCAGGGTGCCGGTGAGGCTGAGGCGGGTCTTGACCGGGTGCTTGGTCAGCTCGGCCAGGATCTGCTCCATCGGCTGGTTCAGGTCGATCTTGACCGCGGCGCCCTTGCCGGTGCCGGAGATGCCGTCGCTCTCGGCATCCAGGTCGGCCGGCACGGTGTCGGGCATGTACTTGGCCGGTTCGAACTCGAGCTGCTCGATGAAGACACCCTCGGGCGTGATCTTGGCCTTGCACTGGCGGTCGGCCGAGCACGAGACGGCCATGGCCACCGGCAGCGAGGCGCCGTGGCGCGGCAGGCGGACCACGCGCACGTCGTGGCAGAAGTACTTGCCACCGAACTGGGCTCCGATGCCGAGCTTGCGGGTGAGCTCCAGCACCTGCTCCTCGAGTTCGTGGTCGCGGAAGCCGTGGCCGGTGATGTCACCGTGGTCGGGCAGGGCGTCCAGGTACTTGGCCGAGGCGTACTTGGCGGTGCGCAGCGAGGCCTCGGCCGAGGTGCCGCCGATGACGATCGCCAGGTGGTAGGGCGGGCAGGCCGCGGTACCCAGGCTGCGGATCTTCTCCTCCAGGAACTTCATCATGGAGTCGGGGTTCAGGATGGCCTTGGTCTCCTGGTACAGGTAGCTCTTGTTCGCCGAGCCACCGCCCTTGGCCATGAACAGGAAGCCGTACTCGTCCTCGTGGCCGGGATGGGTCTCGGCCTCGATGTCGATCTGCGCGGGCAGGTTGCTGCCGGTGTTCTTCTCCTCCCACATGGTGATGGGAGCGTTCTGCGAGTAGCGCAGGTTCAGCTTGGTGTAGGCGTTGTAGATGCCCAGGCTGAGCGCCTTCTCGTCGGGGCCCTCGGTGAGCACGTGCTGGCCACGGTGACCCGAGACGATCGCGGTGCCGGTGTCCTGACACATCGGCAGCACGCCGCCGGCGGCGATGTTGGCATTCTTCAGCAGGTCGAGCGCGACGAACTTGTCGTTCGGGCTCGCCTCGGGATCATCCATGATCTTCTTCAGCTGGGCCAGGTGGGCGGGGCGCAGGTAGTGCGCAATGTCGTGCATGGCGGTCTCCGCCAGCAGTGTGAGGGCCTCGGGAGCCACCTCCAGGAACTTGCGTCCACCGGGGCCTTCGGAAACCTTCACACCCTCAGTGGTCAGCAGGCGGTACGGGGTCTCGTCCTTGCCGAGCGGCAGCATGTCCTCGTAGGCAAACTCAGCCATCTTCACTCCTTCGTTGGGCTGGCTCCAGTCTGTCACGACCAGGCGCCGCGCCATGGGCCGGGTGAGGGCCGAATCCGTCACCGGCGAGGGTCAGTCGATGGTCTCGGCCACCAGACCCATCGCCTCGCGCAGTGCGTCGGCGTCCGTGCCGTCGTGGACGCCGTGCAGGATGAGCACGTCGCCGCCCTCCTGGGCACAGGAGCGCACCACCGTCAGCCCCGGCTTGGTGCCGATGTAGCTGACCGACTCGCGGCCACCGAAATCGGGGCGCGGCCCCCGCACCACCTCGACGTCGTCCTCGAGCCGGGCGCGACACTGCCGCGACAATGAGCCCCGCGCCGCCTCGCGATCGACCCACAGCTGGGTCGTCGGCTGCTGCCTGGAGATCAGGTGATCGCCGCTGGAGCTCACCTCCCGGACGAGCCACTCGGCCGGTGCTCGATAGCTGGCCACACCACCGGAGACATGCTGCTCACCGGAAGGCGGCTCGGGCTGAACCTGACGCGTACCGATCGACTCGACCCACCCCTGCTCCTGCAGCCAGACCAGCCCGCTGCTGAACAGGCCGGGGACGAAGGTCAGTGCCACCAGCACGCCCACCAGACGCCTGGCGGCGCCAACCGGCTTGCCGCTCGGCGTGGATCGCCGCTGGGGTGGCTGGGCGGGCGGTTTCCACACCCCGTCGGCGCCACCGTCGGGAAGCCCCCAGGGCTGGGCCGTGACGTCGGCCTGCGGCGGTGGTGCCCAGACCTCGGGTGGAGGCTGCACCTCGGGCGGAGGCTGCGGGGCACCGGTCGGCGGCGGGAAACTGGCACCGTCCAGGTCGGTCGGCTGCTCCGCGTCGAGCCTCGCCAGATCCAGGGAGGTGACGTACCCATGGTCGGCGTGCTCCACTCCACCGTGCGGATCGGGCCCACCGTGCGGATCTGGCAGGGGCATCGCCCCGCCCAGCGCCGAACTGCCCCGCAGCGACTGCGATCCGAAGGTGCTGGTGGTCGTGACGCTGCCGGTGGTGCTGGGCTCTCGCCAATGCTGCCCATCCCGCGAGGCACTGCCCATGGTGGAAGGGCCCACAACGGAATCACTCGGGGTGGAATGACCCACAGCGGAATGACCCAGGGTGGCGCTGGGGGCGGTGAAGCTCCAGCCCTGCCGGGCCGCCTCCGCGGCCTCCTCCTGTCGACGTCCGTGCTTGTCAGCCATGACAACCTCCCGGGGCTCTGGCGCCCATGATGCCACTTGCAAAGTCGCGGCGCCCGGGGTGTGACCCGCAGGCGACGAGCAGCTGAAGACCGGCTGTGAGGGGGCTTCGGCTTCCCTGAGTGTGCGCTGGGTTTGGCAAGCAGGCGTAGTTGGTCATCTGTATGGTCGGCGACAGGACGCCACACCAGACGTCATGTTTCGGGGGGAACATTTGATGCAGAACGGAACCGACCGCGCCAGCACGCACTCCAGCGGCCAGATCTCGTCGCTTCGCACCATCACGATCGACGGGGTGGACTTCCACGCCGTCACCGAGCCGGAGACGCTGGACATCATCTCCAGCAATGTCCGCAACGGCTCCGATGGTGGTCTGGTGCTCACGGTCAACACCGACATCATGCGCCAGCTGCACCACACGCCGGACGTGCTGGAGCGCGCCCGCCTCGTGGTCGCCGACGGCATGCCGCTGGTCTGGGCCAGCTGGATCCTCGGTGACCAGCTGCCGGAGCGTGTGACCGGAGCCGAGATGGTGCCGCTGTTGTGCCAGCGCGCCGCCAAGGACGGTCTTCGAGTCTTCCTCTTCGGTGCCGCCCCCGGCGTCGCCGACCGGGCCGCCAGCAAGCTCCAGCAGGCCTCCCCCGGGCTCCAGATCGTGGGGACCCACAGCCCCGAGCGCGGCTTCGACGCCACCCCCGAGGGGCTCCAGCGGGCAGTCGACCTGGTGGCCGAGACCCGGCCGGACGTCGTCTTCGTCGCGCTGGGCTTCCCGCGGCAGGAACGCGTCGCCCTGGCGATGCTCGAGGCCCTGCCCAAGGCGTGGTTCATCGGCTGCGGTGGTGCCCTCGACATGGCCGCTGGCGACGTGCCCCGCGCCCACACCCTGGTCCAGCGCCTGGGCGCCGAGTGGCTCCACCGACTCTTCCAGGAGCCGCGTCGCCTGTCTGGCCGTTACCTGCGCCACGGCGTGCCCTACACCCTCTCCCTGCTGGGCCGCTCCGTGGCCACCCGCCTGCGCGGCGGCCGTCCGCTCAGCTGAATCGCCATCACCACAGGAAGTTCTTGATGACCAACGAGATGAACACCTACGCGCCGCCCCGCACCGAGGTCGAGCCGGTGGCCGAAGCGGTCAGCCGTCCGATGCAGTCGCTGCGCCGCCACTGGCTGTCCGCCCTGATCGTGATGGTGCTGGGCACCATCGCCGGTGTCGGGCTGGGCGCCACCAAGCCGGTGACCTACACCGCCGAGGCCCGCGTGGCCGTCGGCACCGGTGACCTCAGCACCGGGGCGATCGCGGGCTTCCCGTTGGCCGCCAAGGACATGGCGTCGAACTACGCCCGCTGGGTCAATGACCGGGGCCTGCGCAACGGCTCCACCGATGGCGTGACCATGGCCGCCTCCCCGATCCCGGAGTCGAGCATCATCCGCATCGAGGGCACCGGAACCGATCTGGCCGCCGTGACCGCCGCCACCAAGAAGACCGCCGAGGAGCTCGTCAGCTCCGCCAACGGTGAGGGGACCAAGCTCGACCCCAAGATCACCTTCGACCAGTACACCAAGGCGGCCGCGCAGTGGTCCAAGGCGAAGAGCGACCTGAATGCGGCCCAGAGCGAGCTCGAGGAATTGCAGGCCGATGATGCGGCCACCTCGCGCATCGAGGCGGCCCGCAAGAAGGTCACCGCCGCCATGGCCGAGGAGACCCAGCAGCTGCAGCACATGAATGCCCTGGGCGCCAAGTACCAGAAGCAGATGGTCGACACCTCCGAGGCGGCCGACCTGGTGCTGGTGCGCGATGCCGAGGAGTCCTCGAACGACCGCACGTCGCTCATGCAGCGCTACGGCCTGCTCGGCCTGGTCGCCGGTGGCGCCCTGGCCCTGCTGCTGGCCGTCGCCCTCGACCGTCGTCAGCGACGCTGATCATGTCGACGATCGTGCAGCCGGGAGGGGGCGAGACCCCCAGCACCGCACGGCACGGGGGGCTGGCGCCCACCGGGCCGCTGCGGTCGCCCGATCCCGCCCTAGGAGAGGACAGCGCGGATCGCTCCATCCCGCTCTACGTCTGGCTCTACCTGGCCGGCCTGCTGTTCAACATGTTCAGCGGCAACACCTGGCTGCTGGGCCTGCCACTGCCCCTGGACCGCCCGCTCTTCCTGGCGGCCCTCGTGCTGCTGGCACTGGACCCCTACCGGGAACGTTGGCGCTGGCGGCCGGTCTACCTGATCGGGCTGCTGACCGTCCTGGTCACCTGCTATTCGTGGTTCAGCACCGGCGAGGCCACCGACAGCTACAAGCTGTACATGCTGGTGGACCGCATCGTGATGCCGCTGCTGATGTTCGCGGCCGGCCCGATGGTCTTCGCCACCCGCGCCCGCCGGATGCTGCTGCTGAAGTTCATGACGCTGCTGACCATCTACTGGGGCATCACCGCCATCGGGGAGATCGCCCATCAGGACTGGTTGGTCTTTCCCCGCTTCATCATGAATCCCGACGTGGGCATCGGCTACGGCCGGGCCCGTGGCCCCTTCCTCGCCTCCGAGCCGATGGGCATGGCCTGCGCGCTGGGCTTCTTCACCTCGGGACTGCTGGCCTCCATGACCACGGGTCGCTGGCGTCGGCTGGCGCTGGCCGCAATGGCCTTCGGCTTCATCGGTGACGCCCTCGCGATGACCCGCACCCTGTGGCTGGCCCTGCTGGCCGGCGTGCTGGTGATCGGCGTCCTGGTGCCCGCGCTGCGCCGCCGCCTGCCGATGATGATCATGGGATCGGTGGGCTCGGCCGCGGTGGCCCTGCTGGCGATCCCCGGCCTGCTGCCGCTGCTGGTGGAGCGACTGACCACCTCGCGTTCCATCTACGACCGGGTGCTCACCAATGACGCCGCCATGCGGATCATCGAGGCCAAGCCCTTCACCGGCGTCGGGTGGGGCAACTTCGTCGGCGTCAACGTCGACTGGGTGCGCCAGGCCGACACCATCCCGTTGACCACGGTGACCATCGAGGTGCACAACGTGCTGCTGGCCCGTGCCGCCGAGACGGGCATCCAGGGAGCCGTGCTGTGGGCGCTGTGCATGCTGCTCGGCCCCGCCGCGGTGCTGGTCAGCCGCACGCCCACGCCCGAGGCGAAGGGCTGGCAGCTGGTCACCATCGGCGCCCTGTTCGTCTGGCTGCTGCCCACCCTGGGCAGCCCCAATCCCTACCCCTTCCCCAACAACATGATCTGGCTGATCGGCGGCATCGCCTCGCGCCACCTGCTGATCGCCCCCGCCAGGCGGATCCCGCTGCTGCCCGCTCGACAGGAGACCCCATGATCCTCAAGGACCTGGCCCGCGCCGTGGTCGACGGACCCGTCGCCCTGGCCCGGCTGCGCGCCACCAATCGCAAGGCCATGGTGAACAACGGGGTGAAGTTCGCCGGCAGCCCGTCGCGCGTGAAGCTGGGCAACCAGGTGGCCATCTTCGGCCCCACCGTGTTGGCCGTCACCGACGGCGGCGGGCTGGATGGTTCCCGCCTGGAGGTGGGTGAGCGCACCTACATCGGCGAGTTCAACAACATCCGCACCGCGGGCGCCCCGATCATCATCGGCAGCGACTGCCTGATCAGCCAGCACATCACCATCGTCGGCAGCAACCACGCCACCGCGCTGGGCAGCCCCATCACCTCACAGCCGTGGGAGGGCGACGGCGTGCTGATCGGCGACGACGTGTGGATCGGCGCCGGGGCGGTGATCCTGCCCGGTGCGCGGATCGGCGACGGTGCCGTCGTCGCGGCCAATGCCGTGGTGCGGGGCGAGGTTCCCGCCAATGCCATCGTCGGTGGCGTCCCCGCCCGGGTGCTCGGCCACCGCCACCCCGCCAGCCAGTGATCCACCAACCACGACCATTCCTCGCGAACCACGCCATCGGTTCCCGCAGGACACCCGCCACCTGATCAACCACGTCGGAACAATCAAGGAGGAGCAGCCGTGAACCAGCCACTGGTCAGCGTCATCACCCCTGCCCGCAATGCCGAGCAGTGGATCGGATCCTGCCTCGACGGGGTGCGATCCCAGACCTGGGAGCAGGTGGAGCACGTCGTGGTCAACGATGGCTCCACCGACCGCACGGGTGCCATCCTGGACCTGTTCGCCGACGAGCTCACCGTGGTGCACAGCACCGGTGAGGGCGTCTCGGCCGCGCGCAACCGCGGTGTGGCCGCCGCCAAGGGCGACTTCATCGCGCTGTGCGATGCCGACGACGTGCTGCTGCCGCGCCACATCGAGGCCGCGATGGCCCTGCTGCAAGGTGGCGAGCGCGCCTTCGTCACCTGCGAGGCCTACCTGCTCACCGCCGGCGGCATCGATCCCAAGCGCCGTGTGCTGCCCTGGGGAAGGGTCCCTGCCGAGCGGCAGCGACTGGGCATCCTGGAGGCCAACTTCGTCTCGATCTTCACCCTGATGCCGCGTGCCATGTGGGAGGAACTGGGCGGCATGACCGCGGGGCTGCGCTACAACGAGGACTGGCAGTTGTGGCTGCGTGCCATCCATTCCGGCTGGCAGGTGCGCACCCAGACCGAACCGCACGCCCTCTACCGGTGGACCCCCGGCTCGGCCATGACCAATGTGGACGCCGTGCTGCAGGCCGAGGAAAAGATGCTGGCCGACTTCGAGCAGGAGTTCGCCGCCACCCTCGGCCCCGACGAGCGTGACTACCTGGAGCGACGCCGCAACACGGGCAATCCCCGTGCCATGGGGCGACGTGCCGACGACGCCCTGCGTCGCGGTGACTACGCCACCGCCCGCCAGTCCTTCATCGAGGCGGCGGCCCTGACCCCCCACGACCGCAAGGTGCAGGCCAAGGCCCTCAGCATGAGGTTGCTGCCGCCCACCGGACGCTTCTGGCAGCGCCGTCTGCTGGCCGCCGACCGCGCCACCGGCCGTGACACCAACCAGCGCTGACAGATCACCACATCCCTTTCCGAAAGGTTCCGCCATGCAACCCGCAGATCGCTACTGGACCACCCGATTCGCCCACTGGTCCCCCGCACTGCCCGAAAGCCCCGGCTACAGCCTGCTGGTGCCGGTTCCCGGTGACCTGCCCGTCTTCCTGGAGGTCGCCCTGGCCGTGATCGGTCAACAGCAGTCCAAGCACCGGGTGGAGACCCTGGTGATCCCCGACGTGGTGACCCCGCAGATGCGCAGCATCGTCGACAAGGCGCAGGCCAACTGGCAGGGTCGGCTGGAACTGGTGCCGCTGCCCCAGCCGGAGCGCTCGGTGCTGCCCCGCCTGAAGAACCCGGGCCACAACCACGCCGTCCAGCTGATCACCGGCGTGCACGCCTCGCGCGGCAGCCACATCCTGCTGCACGATGCCGACCTCTTCCTGCTGGATCCCGGCGCCCTCGACCAACGCTACGAGCAGGCCATGGAACGGGACCTGGACGTGCTGGGCATCTCCCCGGTGTGGGACAAGTGGTATGCCGAACACGGCCTCACCCACCTGGCCGCCACCTGGGAACTGCTGGCCCGCCGCGACTGGATGCGCGCCTTCCCGCCCCGCATGCACATGGGCCACACCGCCGAGATGTTCGGCGAGAGCCACATCTTCGACACCACGCTGCGTCCGCAGGCGCTGGGCAACCCGCAGCGCATCGCGCAGGACGACCTGGTCGACGAGGTGGTCCACTTCAACTACGTGATCTCCACCTACCGTCACTTCCAGCGCTCCAGCGGTTCCTTCCTGGACGACCGCTTCCGCCTGGTGCTGGTGCGTCTGCTGATCGACCTGTTCGCCGAGGAGCCCTTCGAGTACGTGGTGCCGAGCCTGGCCGAACTGTCCCAGGGGCTGCGCGACGAGTCGGCCCGCGTCACCTACCCCTCCGGGGAGAAGGCCTCCGCCGACTACGCCGCCTTCCGCAGCCAGATCTCGCGCACCTTCGACGGTGCCTGGTGCAGCCGGGAGCGCGGCATGCAGGCCGACAAGGACCTGGCGCCCTTCGACGAGCACTACGGCTACCGCAGGAGCCCCCAGTGACCCAGCCCCTGCCTGCCAGCATCGTGATCCCTGCCCACAACGAGGGCACCGTGATCGATCGTTGTCTGCGCTCGCTGGCCGAGGACCCGATGGGCGCCACCTGCGAGGTGGTGGTGGCGGCCAATGGGTGCAGCGACGACACCGCCGAGCGGGCACGCGCCTTCGAGGGGCGCTTCGCCCGGCTCGTTGTGCTCGACCTGCCCGCCCCCGGCAAGGTGGGGGCCCTCAATGCCGGCGACGAGGCGGCCACCGCGCTGCCCCGCATCTACCTGGACGCCGACATCGAGCTGGGGCCGGGCGCGCTGACGGCCCTGGTCACCGAGCTGTCGAGCGAGCAGCCGCTGATCGCCAGCCCGCACATCCACTTCGACCTGTCAGGTGCCGATCTGGTGGTGCGGCAGTTCTACCGAATGTTCGTCGCGACCCCCTATGTGCGTGACGGCCTGGTGGGCCTGGGGGTCTACGGCATCTCCGCGGCCGGCCGGGCGCGCTTCGGCACCTTCCCCGAGCTGACCGCCGATGACCTGTTCGTGCAGCGCCTCTTCCGCGCCGACGAGCGTCGCAACACCGACGGCGTGTTCACCGTGCAGGTGCCGCGCACCGCCAAGGCGCTGCTCAAGGTGCGCACCCGAGTGGCGCGCGGCAATGCCGAACTAGCCGGCTCTCAGCTCGACAACGAGAGCCTGGACGCCTCCGCCACCACCGGCGGCACGCTGGGTGCCGTGGTGCAGGCCATCCGTCGTGATCCCAGCATGTTGCCAGCCGCTGCCGCCTATGTGGGCATCACGGTGCTGGCACGACGTCGCGCCGCCCGCGCAGGGGCAGGACGTGTCTGGGAGCGCGACGACTCCACCCGGCAGAATCCCAATCCCGTCCGAGGAGCATCATGACCACACGCGTGGCCTACCTGGTCAGCCAGTACCCCGCCGTCTCGCACGTCTTCATCGAGCGTGAGGTGTTGGGTCTGCGGGCTCGTGGCGTCGAGGTCCACACCTTCAGCGTCCGCAAGCCCGATCCCAAGACCCTGCACAGCGAGGTGATGCGCGCCGAGGCCGCAGCCACCGTCGTGCTGCAGGACGATCCGAAGGCCCTGGCACTGGGCAATGCCCGCTTGGCCAGCAGCCAGCTGAAGAGCTACGCCAAGGCCCTCAAGCAGGCCCTGCGCAGTGGTGAGCTCGGGCTCAAGCAGCGCACCTGGCAGGTCTTCTACCTGGCCGAGGCCGTCAAGCTGTACGAGACCATGCGCGAGCGCGGCCTGCGCCACGTGCATGCGCACTTTGCCAACAATGGCGCCGACATCGCCCGCCTGGCGGTGGCGCTGGGCCGCGCCATCGACGGCCCCGATGCCGGCTGGTGCTGGTCGTTCAGCATGCACGGCCCCACCGAGTTCGAAGAGGTGACCGCCTTCGACCTGGCGGCCAAGACCGAGCAGGCCGACGGCGTGGCCTGCATCACCGACTTCACCCGCAGCCAGTTGATGCGGATGGTGGATCCCGAGGTGTGGCCGCGGCTGGAGATCGTGCACATGAGCGTGGAACCGGAGCGTTTCCCGGTGCCCGCCTCGCGCGAGCACGACGGTCCGCTGCGCATCCTGGACGTGGGTCGGCTGGTGCCCGAGAAGGGTGGCCCGATCCTGGTGGATGCCGTCGCGCAGCTCAAGGAACGCGGCGTCGACGTGCAGGTGCGCTTCGTCGGCGCCGGTGCGCTGATGGAGCGGCTGCAGGCCGAGATCGACCGCCGTGGCCTGGCCGACCGCATCGAGCTGCTGGGCAACCGTTCACAGGAGGAGATCCTGGAGCAGTACCACTGGGCCGACGTCTTCGTGCTGCCCAGCTTCCAGGAGGGGCTGCCGGTGGTGATCATGGAGGCGCTGAGCACGGGTCTTCCCGTGGTGGCCACCCGCATCAATGGCATCGGCGAGCTGGTGGTCGACGGTGTCACCGGACGCCTGCTGACCCCGGGCCGCTCCGATCTGGTGGCCGAGGCGATCGAGCAGTTGGCCGGCGATCCGCAACTGCGGCAGCGGCTGGGTGCCGCGGGCCGTGAGGCGGTGCTGGAGGGCTACACCACCGCCACCACCGCTGCCGACATGCAGCGATTCCTGGCCGGCGTGCAGCAGCGCGTCGCCCAGCAGGGTACGGCTGACCGGGGCCAGACCCGGGCCTGATCGGCCGAGACGAACAGGGCCTGCACCGTGATGGTGCAGGCCCTGTTCTCGTCCGTCTCTTCTTGGGGGCTGGCTCAGCCGCGCCGCCGCAGCTTGCCCAGCATCTGCTTGGAGCCCTCGACGCCGAAGGTGAGCACTCCGTACAAGGCCATGCCCGGGGCGGCTGCCAGACCGCAGGCGAACAGCGCCACCGGACCGTAGGGCACCACGCTGCCCACCAGCCAGGTGTGCACCGCCCAGGCGCCCAGGCCCGAGAGGGAGGCGCCGCAGATTCCCGGCAGCCACGGCACCTGCGCCCAGGGCGAGGCGATGTTGGTGCTGAGGCGACGGTTCATCAGTACCTGCAGCAACATGGCGGCGGCGATGCGCCCGATGGCGGTGGCCACCACCGAGCCCATGGCGCCGAAGGGCTGGATCAGGATCACGGTCAGGCCCAGGTTCACCACGGTGCTGGTCAGCCCGTACCACAGCGCCAATTCGCTGCGGCCCAGCCCCTGGGCCCACAGCAGCTGCACCTGGGCCAAGAGGAACATGCCGAAGCTGAGCAGCACCAGGCAGGCCACGTTTCCGGTCAGCGACGAGCCCAGGTTCAGCCAGGCGTTCACGCCGAACAGCGCCGCGGGGGCGCCGACGGCCACCCAGCCCCACACGCCACGCACCCACTGCAACTGCATGCCCGAGACCCGGTCTGCGGCGTCCTTCTCGGAGAGGCTGCCCAGGTGGTGTCCGACGGCGGTCTGGAGCGGCACGTGGGCATTCATCGGCACATTGCCCAAGGTCTGGGCGAAGTTGCTGCCGGCGCCGAAAGGGGTGGTCTGCGCCGAGGCGAAGCGACCCACCAGCATGATGTCGCCCTGCGATCCGACCACGTTCATGATCGAGCTGAGCTGCACCTTCCACGCGTAGGAGAGGAAGTCCTTGGCGGTGGCCCAGTCGGTGAAGCGGAAGTGGCGTCGATCCAGGCGCTTCATCGCGGCCGGCATGATGAGCACGGTGGGCGCCACCTGCTGGGCCAGCTGGGTCCAGGCGATGCCGTGCAGGCCCCAGCCGAAGTGGATCGTCGAGATCATGCCCACCACGTAGATCATGTGGCCCAGGAAGGTGGCCAGCGAGTTCCAGGCAAAGGTGCCGTGGGCCCACACCACTTGCTGGAAGCCACCGCGCAGCTGGCTGATCACGATGATGACGGCCATGGAGCGCAGCAGGAAGACCGACCCCTCCGGGTCTGCCGCGGTGGCGGGGAAGAATCCCATCAACTGGGGTGCGAAGTACCAGGTGAAGCTGAACAGGATCGTCGAGGTGATGGCCGAGAAGCCCAGCAGGGTGGTCAGCAGCCGCGTCATGCCGGCGGTGTCGCCCTTGCCCACCAGGATGGTGAAGTAGCGGGCGGAGCTGGCCGCCACGCCGCCGTCGAGGGCGGCGATGAACAGCTGCACCGCGACGGCCACCAGGAAGATGCCGTAGATGGTCTGGCCCAGGCCGGAGATGATGAAGGGCGTCAGGGCCAGGTTGATGAGCAGCGGGGTGAACTGGCCCAGGGCCTGCCAGGCGGTGCCCTGCAGGATCGCCTTGCGGCCCGTCGCCTTGGTGGGCGTCCCGCTGGGAGTCGGGTCCTCCTGCGGCAATGGTTCATCCACTGACTCGAGCGGGACTTCGGTGGCAACGCTTCCCGCGCTGGCATCGGGCACCTCGCCGCCAGCCATCGTGGCAGCGCGGCGCGAGGCCACCTCGTCGGGCGTGGCGTGCCCCGACGAGGGCGCGTTGGCCGCCCTGCGCGAATGATCTTCTGCAGTCATGACTCCCCCGAGATTGTCCAGCGTCCAAATGCTAACCGCGGCATCAGCAAAGAACCCCCGGCAGCGGGTTCACACCCGGCCGACACTCATGGTTTCCACAGCTTGGACGCTCCCACTAGGTACTTTGAAAACTGAACGACTGCTGAGATTGTTAAGCTTCACCTCTTTCATGCGACCATTGGGACGCCAGTCCGGCAGTCTGCCGACTGGCCTGTTCGAGCAGTAACCATTCATCGGTCGAGTCCCCATGGAGATACTTGTGCAGTCACTCGCGCGCCGAGCTGTGAGCCTCACCAGCGCCACCGTGTGCTCCGTCCTGCTGTTGGCACTCTCGCCTGCCTGCGGTGTGGATTCCTTCAATTTCCAAACTGTTGCAGCCGACAAGGACGTGACCGACCAGCAGGACGGCACCTGGCGCAGCCGCGCCGGTCTGGAGGGTGGCAGCGGCTTCTCCAACAAGCTCCAGGGCAAGCCCATCAAGGGCGCCAAGACCCCTGAGGCCTTCACCACCAATGTGTGGGGGGAGCACTCCTACCGCATCCCGGTGCCCGAGAAGGGCACCTACACCGTCAGCCTGTACGCCGCCGAGGACTACTTCACCAAGCCCGGCGAGCGCATCTTCCACGTGGACGCCGAGGGTCGTCGCGCCGCCTCGGACCTGGACATCTACGCGGCAGTGGGGCATGCCTCGGCCTTCCGCCACCAGTTCAAGGTGGAGGTCACCGACGGCACGCTCGACCTGGACCTGGGTGGCGACGTCAACCATCCCCTGGTGAGCGCACTGCGGGTGGAGAGCGGCCCCGGTGACAGCACCGATCCGATCATGTCGCCCGAGCAGCAGAGCAGCCCGAAGGCCAGCCAAACGCCCAGCCCCTCCGGTGCCCGGGTGCAGGCTACCGGCCACGTCAACCGGAGCGGACGCGCCGTCGGTTTCGCCCCCAACAGCTTCTGGTTCGAGGACATCTCCAAGGCGCCCCTGGCCAGCAACAGCCGCGCGCAGGCAGCCGACCTGGCCAAGCAGGTCTCCGACAAGTACGGCGGCATCGCCGCCTTCAATGCCCACCAGTACAACGTCGCCCTGGAGACCGTCGGGCCCGAGCAGGCCACCACGGACGTGAAGTGGGTGGACTGCCAGGGCAAGGGCAGCCTGCCGGCCAACATCTACACCGGCGAGGCCTACTTCAAGAACGTCCCGATGCCCGCCTCCGCGGCCCCCGCAGTGGGCAAGGACGGGCAGCTGAGCATCTACCAGCCCAGCACCGACAAGCTCTGGGAGTTCTGGCAGGCAAAGAAGACCGGCAAGGGTTGGCAGGCCTGCTGGGGTGGCCGCATGGACGACGTCTCCAAGAATCGTGGCATGTTCAAGGAGAGCTACGGCGTCAGCGCCACCAACATCGCGCTTGCCGGTGGCATGGTCACCCTGGAGGACGTGCGTCGCGGAAAGATCAACCACGCCCTCTCGCTGGCCATCGTCACCCCGGCCCCCCATGACCAGATCTCCTGGCCGGCGCAGCGCTCGGACGGTGCCCCGCAGAGCAAGGGCCTGATCCGGGAGGGCCAGCGCCTGCGTCTGGACCCGAACCTCGACCTGGACAAGTACGACCTGACGCCGATGGCACGCATGATCGCCGAGGCCGCCCAGACCTACGGCTTCATCATCACCGACAAGTCGGGTGCGGTGGCCATCCCCACCGAGAGCGGGTATGGCGTGCAGGCCAAGACCGGCAAGAATCCCTGGGACGAGATCCTGGGCGGCACGCCGGACTACATGGTCTTGAAGAACTTCCCGTGGGACAAGACCCAGTTCCTGCCCGTCGACCACGGCAAGCCCTGACCCAGCACGAACCGGCTCGGCCCCCTCATCCCAGTGGACGAGGGGGCCGAGCCAAGCCTGCGGTCTGCTTGACCGAAGGGTGTTGAGAGGGGGTTGGCGAGAGGGGCGTGACGAGTGGCGGGCTCAGCTGCCCGCGTCCTCCTCGTCGTCGGCCTTCTCCGCGTCCTTCTGGGCGCGCAGGTCCTCGGCGGCGGCTTCCTCCTCCGCCTTCTCCTCACGCACCAGGGTGGTCAGGATCTTGACGACCTCCTTGGCCACCCCTGCGGCCGAGGCGGGATTCTGGCCGGTCACCAGCAGCTCGTCGACGCTGACACATTCCTCCCAGTCGTCGGCCTGCACCAGCTTGGCCCCCTGCGCCTCCAACTCGCTGGACAGCAGGAAGGGCATCACGTCGGTGCGGCCCAGACGCTGCTCCTCGGAGTCGGTGAAGGCAGAAACCTTGCGCCCCTCGACGATGCGCAGGCCGTTCTCCAGCTCGACGTCGAGCAGGCCAGCCGGGCCGTGGCACACGGCGGAGACCACCGCGCCCCCGTCGGCGAAGGACTTCACCAGGCGTGCCAGGTGCTGGTTGCCCCGGAAGTCCACCATGGTGCCGTGGCCACCCACCAGGTAGATGGCGTCGTACTGGTCGGGCTCGACGAATTCCACCTTCGCGGTGTTGTACAGCCCGGCCTTGACGGTCTCGTCGTTCTCGAACAGTTCGGTGATCTCGTCGCGGCGACTGTTCGGGTCCACCGGAGGCGTTCCGCCCTTGATGGAGGCGAAGTCCACCACGTGTCCCGCATCGCGGAAGACCTTCCACGGGTGCGCGGCCTCGCTGAGCGTGTAACCGGTGGGCTCACCGGCCAGCTCGTCGGCGCTGGTCAGGACTAGCAGTACCTTCTTCATTCCTTCACCCAACCGCCCACCGCTTCGGGAGTCCAGCGTCTTCGCGTCGGGTGAACAGCCGCTTGGGGGCGCCGTCGGGGGGTACGACCCCTGTGGCGCCAACGCGACAGGGGTCGTACTGCCGCCCGGGGCCCGGGGGGAGGGGAACCTGCTGACCACTTCTTGGGAAAGGGAGTCACATGGCATGCCCGGACGGTTCACGCCGACACTAGTACAGGGTGGTCGGTGAGCGGAAAACCGCCTCAGGCATTCACGTCAGTGCGCACGGCGGGCACCGGGGAAGTCTTGCGGGCAAGGGGAAGTGACACCTCGAAGCAGGCGCCGGCCTTGCGGGGCTTGCCGTCCTCGTCCGGGGGCAGTGTGTCTTCCACGTCGTCGCGGTAGACCACGTCGCCACCATGGGCACGCGCGTAACCGCGGGCAATGGGGAGTCCCAGGCCGGATCCCTTGGTGGTGGTTGCCGTCGACGACAGCCGCACCAGGCGGTCGAAGACCCGCTCCTGGTCCTCGGGGGCGATCCCCTTGCCGGAATCGATCACCCGCACCAGGGCCATCTCGATGCCACCCGGCCCGATGTCGGTGGACAGGTCGATCACGATCCACCCGTCGGGCGCGGCGACGCGGCCAGCATTGTCCACCAGGTTGCGCAGCACGCTGGTGATGCCCTGGCGATCGGCATTCACCAACAGGTTGTTGCCGCGCACCAGCACCTCCAGACGCGGATGCACCAGCTGCAGGCGGCGCTGTTCGGCCAGGGCCAGGTCACCCAGGTCGAGCAGTTCCAGGTGCAGGGTGGGGCCGGCGTCGACGCGGGCGGCCTCCAACAGACTGTTCACCAGGTGACCACCGCGGCTGGCCTCCCGCCCCAGCAGGAAGGCCAGCTGCTCCCGCTCCTCGTCGGCCTCGGCCGGAAGCTGGATCAGCGATTCGGCTGCAGCCTGGATGCCGGCCATCGGGGTCTTGAGCTCGTGTGCGGCGTCGGAGAGGAAGCCCTGCATCTGTTCGGCGGCTGCCTTGGCACGGGCCTCGGCGGCGCGGGCACGGATCTCGGCGCCCTCCAGCTCGTCGAGCATCTCGTCGATGGCCGCGGCGGTGCGGCCCACCTCCGTGGTCTCGTGGGCGGCGGCCATGCGGATGCCCCGCTCACCGTCGGTGATCCGATTGGCACGATCCACCATCACCTCCAGTGGCTTGAGTGCCACGTCGGTGATGACCACCGTGAGCAGGCTGGCCCCGACGATGCCCAGCAGACCCACCAGCAGCAGCGAGCCGTCCAGTGAGCGTCGCGCATTGATCACCGGATCGGTCGACTCCCACACCGTGACCACCGCATCGTCCAGTTCGCCGGTGGTGTCCAGCGGCTCGGAGACATAGCGGGACCGCTCCGGCGGCGGCGGGTCTCCGACGATGGTCTGGTCGGCCAGCTGGACGCTCACGTGCAGGGTGCCGCGGCGGACCTCCTCGACCAATTCCTCGGCATCCACCTGCTGACGGGCCAATGTCTGGGCGTGCTGCGAACCCTGTGCGAGTCGCGTTTCCATGTCATTGATCTGACGATTCATGAACACGGCGTCGGTGACGATTCCGACACCAAGCATGGTGAGCGCCAGAACCACGAACATGGCCGCCAGCACTCGTGCCCGGATCGACCGGCGACCGATCACGTAGTGCCCAGCCGGTACCCTCGGCCTCGCACCGTGTGGATGACACGCGGTCCATGGGCCTCGAGGCGACGCCGCAGGCTGGAGATGTGCACCTCGACGATGTTCTCGTCGTAGCCGTCATATCCCCACACGGCCGTCAACAGCTGGGTCTTGGACACCACGCGCTCAGGGTGCTTCGCCAGCTGACTCAGCAGTCGTCGCTCGGTTTCGGTCAGGTCGATCGTGGTCCCGTTCCGGCTGACGATGGCCGCATCATCGGCGATGGTCAGGTCACCG
This sequence comes from Luteococcus struthionis, assembly GCF_048595755.1. Taxonomy (GTDB): domain Bacteria; phylum Actinomycetota; class Actinomycetes; order Propionibacteriales; family Propionibacteriaceae; genus Luteococcus. The sequence goes on along the minus strand of NZ_CP184360.1, from coordinate 935,560 downwards.
ATGGTGACGCTGCTGCCCATCGCGCCGGTGCGACGCAGGATGGCCTCGACGCGGGCCATCAGCTCCACCATGGCGAAGGGCTTTGCCAGATAGTCATCTGCGCCCTGGCTCAGGCCGCGGATCCTGTCCGTCATCTCGTCACGCGCAGTCAACATCAGAACCCCGGCACGTGAGAGCTTTCGCACCACGCCCAGGAGATCGAATCCGTCCCGCCCCCCGGGAAGCATGACGTCGAGGATGACCAGATCTGGCTGGCTGGAGGTGATCGCACGCTCCAGGTCAGTTCCATCCGGCAAGGCCTGTGCCAGGTGTCCCTGCGAGCGCAGGGCTGACACGACCGAGGCCCTGATGACCTCGGAGTCCTCAACAATCAATACCTTGCTCACGCAGCCATTCTGCACGGTCGATCAGCTTTGTGCGAGCTTCAAGGACCCCTTTTGGGGACGATCCCAAACATTGTCCGCGGGGATCCCCTGCCGACAAACATCACCGGCCCTCGACGGGAACGGGTTTTCCTTGCCCTGCCGGATTCGATTCACAGCAGGGATTTCTGCCGAGCGTCCCATCCGTGGGAAGCAAACATTCCCGGCCGGGAAGTCCCTCCCCCGGCAGAGGGAGGCGCCCGGGTCCTCGGGCTGCCTAGGCTCGTCGTCATGAACTGGTTGGACCTGCTCGGCGGTGACGACGCCTGGGAGCGCGAGAACCCACCGATCTCCCGGCAGGACTGGATCGTGACGCTGGGCATCACCCTGGTGGTGGTGCTCTGCCTGGAACTCATACGCTCCTTCGTCCCCCGCGACCAGATGCAGCCCGCGTGGGCGCAGTACCTGGCCGTGGCGACCCAGACCCTGCCCCTGCTGGCACGGCGCCGCTTCCCCCTGGCGGTGGCGGTGGCGAGCTTCATCAGCTTCTTCGTCGTGGTCACCTGGGTTCCCGAGCTCGGCTACCAGACGGCGACCATGGTCATCACCTTCTTCGCCATCTACTCCGGCACCGCCTGGGCACGCGACCGTCGGCAGGCGGTGCTCGTGCTGGGGGGCCTGCTGGTGAGCATGATGCTCTGGGTGGCCTGGGACGTCTCGGTGGGCAATTCCCTCGAGAACTTCCGCGAGGCCAGGGCCGGTGATCAGCTGGGCGGCGGGATCCTGCCACCCCTGGTGGCCTGGGTCCTGTACGGGGCAGTGGTGAACCTGGTCTTCGTCGGCGGCGCCATCGCCATGGGCCAGTCGGCCTGGCGGCAGGCACGCGACCGGGCGCTGCTGGAGCAGGCCGTCGAGACCATCGAGCAGCAGAGCCGCGAGCTGCAGCAACAGGCCGTCGTCGACGAGCGGCTGCGGATCGCGCGCGAACTGCACGACGTGGTGGCCCACCACGTCTCGGTGATGGGGATCCAGGCCGCCGGCGCCCGTCGCCTGCTGCAGAGGAATCCCGAGGGCGCCGCGGAGGCGCTGGCCAATGTGGAGGAATCGGCCCGGCACAGCGTCACCCAGATGCGGGGACTGCTGGGGGCATTGCGCACCGTCTCCGACGACAGGTCGGGGGCTGCAGGCGACGGACGGGAGCCTCAGCCCACCTTGGCGGAACTTCCCCAGCTGGTGGAGGACTTCGACAAGGACGGACTCACGGTGAGTCTGGCCACGGTCGAGTCCGAGCCGGGTGAACTGGAGGCCCTGCCACTGCCGCTGCAGCTCTCGCTCTACCGCACCGTGCAGGAGGCCCTCAGCAATGTGGTGCGCCATTCCACGGCCCGCCACGCCTCGGTGCAGGTGCGCACGGGAGCCCAGCGCGTGGAGGTGGAGGTGCTGGACGACGGCCGACCACGCACCGGCACCAGCGGGTCGGGGCTCGGGCTGTTGGGGATCCGGGAACGTGTCACCTCCCACGGTGGGAGTTCCGAGATCGGCCCGCGGGTGACCGGCGGTTACCGTGTACGGGTGAGGTTCCCGCTGTCGTCAACGGCCAAGGGAGCCTCGTCCCCAGCGGAGGAGACGCGATGACCCCGATCCGGGTGCTGCTGGCCGATGACCAGGCACTGGTGCGCAGCGGATTCCAGATGATCCTGTCGGTGGAGGACGACATCGAGGTGGTGGGCACCGCCTCCACCGGCCAGGAGGCCGTCGATCTGGCCCGCTCGCTGGCCCCGGACATCATCCTGATGGATGTGCAGATGCCGGTGATGGACGGGATCAGCGCCACCCGCGAGGTGGTGGCCCAGCACCTGTCACGGGTGGTGATCCTGACCACCTTCGACCGTGACGACTACCTCTTCGACGGCCTGGCCGCCGGGGCGTCGGGCTTCCTGTTGAAGAACACCGATCCCGAACGCCTGGTGGATGCCATCAGGGTGGTGGCGGGTGGCCACGCCCTGCTGGCACCGGACGTCACCACTCGCGTCATCCGGCGCATGACGGCGGCAGAACCAGCGCAGCAGGCCAGCACGCCACCGGTTGCAGCCGAGGCCAGCCGTCCGCGCCTCCCCCACGGGGTGGAGCTGACCAGTCGCGAGACGGAGGTCTTGCAGCTGGTCGCCGAGGGACTCAGCAACCACGAGATCGCCCAGCAGCTCTTCGTCGGTGAGGCGACGGTGAAGACCCACGTCTCCAATGTGCTGGCCAAGCTCGGCGTCCGAGACCGCGTCCAGGCGGTGGTGTGGGCACATCGAGCCGGTCTGGCCCTGCCGGCGCACGACTGAGCCTCAACCACTCGCCCGTCTGTCTCACCCCGTCTCGTCCACCACGCTGCAGTTCCTGTGGACAAAGCTGTGGACAAGATGTGGACAGCGTCCCCTCCGGGAGGGGGAGATCCTGCTTCCCTCGCTTGGCGGATGTGCCCCGAACCCCGCTCTGCGAGGCTGAAGACACCAGCCGGACAGACCGGCGGGGTTCAGGAGGAAGCCATGTTGGAAGTTCGCAACCTCACACGTCGCTATGGCGAGAACGTGGCCGCCGATGACGTCACCTTCCGGGTGGCCGACGGTCACATGATCGGTTTCGTCGGCGGCAATGGTGCAGGAAAGACCACCACGATGCGCATGATCATGGGGTTGTTGGCACCCGACGCGGGGCAGGTGCTCTGGAATGGGGCCGAGGCCACCTTCACCGACCGGTCGCACTTCGGCTACATGCCCGAGGAGCGCGGCCTGTACCCCAAGCAGCCGATCCTTGACCAGCTGGTCTATCTGGCCCGCCTCAAGGGGATGAGCGCGACGGCAGCCCGCGCGGAGGCCCAGGAGCTGCTGGAGCGCTTCGGGCTGGGGGAACGCACCAAGGACAAGCTGGAGAAGCTCTCGTTGGGCAACCAGCAGCGTGTCCAGATCGCAGCCGCCGTGATGGCCAACCCCACCTGTCTGATCCTCGACGAGCCCTTCAGCGGTCTGGACCCCACCGCCATCGACCAGATGGCCGACCTGCTGCGGGAACGCGCCTCACAGGGCATTCCGGTGCTGTTCAGCAGCCACCAGCTCGACCTGATCGACCGGCTCTGCGACGGCCTGGTCATCCTGGCCCGCGGGCGGGTCGTGGCCCAGGGCAACCGTGAGGAGCTGGAGCAGCGGGGGCGGGTGCGGCACCGCCTGGTCGCCAGCGTCGACACCGGTTGGGTGCGTGACCTTCCCGGGGTGCATGCGGTCGACGTCGACGGCTGCAGTGCACTGCTGGAGTTCGCCGAGCCCGGTTGCGAACGTCGAGTGCTCACCGAGGCCCTGCAGCGCGGCGAGGTGCTGGAACTCAGCCGCGTTCGTCCCACCCTGTCCGAGATCTACCGCGAGGTTGCAGCATGAACGCCCACAGTCACGACGGCCGCGGCCAGAGCCCGTGGATCACGGTGATGGCCCGCGAGATCATGGTCAAGCTCACCGACCGCTCCTACATCATCGGCACCCTGGTCACCCTGGCGCTCGTCCTGGGCTCCATGGGCGCATCGGCCTGGTTCAGCGGACGCTCGACGCAATGGGATGTCGCCGTGGTCGGCCAGTCGGCCGAGCAGCTGGGCAAGAGCGTGGACTCCCTGGCCAAGCAGGACAATCCCGACGACGCGGTCACCCTGCACAGCGCTGCAGCGGCCCCGGCCGCCCACCAGCTGGTGCTGGACGGCACGGCCGATGCCGTACTGGAAGAGGTGGACGGCAGTTGGCGGCTGGTCTTCAAGGACTCGCCCGACAATGAACTGGTCTCGCTCACCCAGCAGGCCGTCAGCGCCCAGGTGATGGCGGCGACCGCCCAGAAGGCAGGCACCACTGCGGAGGAACTGATGACGGCCACCCAGGTGGGAACCCACCTGCTGGATGGTGACTCCGAACGCAGCGCGGCCGGACAGGTGATGTCGCTGGTCTTCGCCGTGCTCTTCCTGATGTCCGCGATGACCTATGGCATGCAGATCGCCCAGTCGGTGATCGAGGAGAAGCAGTCACGCATCGTCGAGATCCTGGTGGCGGCCATCCCGGTGCGTCACCTGCTGGCCGGCAAGGTGGTGGGCAACACCATCATGGCCCTGGTGCAGATGGCGCTGCTGGTGGGAACCGGCCTGTTGGGCGCCAGCTTCGTGCCGCGCTTCAGCACCTACCTCCCGTCCATGACGCAGGCCGTGGGCTGGTACCTGGTGCTCTTCCTGGCGAGCTTCCTGGCGCTGGCCTGCATCTGGGCCGCTGCCGGAGCGATGGGAACCCGCAGCGAAGACCTGCAGCACACCAGCGCACCGATGATCTACCTGTTGATGGGCGCCTACTTTGCCGGCTTCATGGCCACCGGTGGGTGGAAGGTCGCCCTGAGCTATGTGCCGATCGTCTCCGGCATCCTGATGCCGGCCCGCATCGTCGAGGGCAGCGCCCAGTGGTGGGACGGGCTGCTGGCACTGGCCGCCAACCTGGTCTTCGCCGCGGTCACCGTGTGGATCGGTGAGCGGATCTACCGCCGGGCCCTGCTGCAGACCCAGGGCCGACTGGGCTACCGCGAGGCGCTGAAGCTGCAGGCCTGATCAACCCAGCCCGATCAGCCCAGGGTGGTGCCGAACAGGCGCCCGATCCCGAAGGTGATCACCATCGCCAGCAGGCCCCCTGCCACCAGGCGCAACATCGCCGGTGGTACGGGGGCCTTGCCGAGCTTCGCCGAGAGTGCACCGGTCAGCAACAACGCCAGCACCACCCCGCCCATCACCACGGGCACCACCAGGTGGGCCGGGGCCAGCAGCGCTGCCGTCATCGGCACCAGACCTCCGATGGTGAAGGCGAGGCAGGAGGCCCAGGCCGCCTCGAAGGGGCTGCTGGTGGCCTCGGGATCGACTCCCAGCTCCAGTTGGGCATGGGCGGGCAGTGCGTCACCCTGGTGGATCTCCTCGGCCGCTCGCCGCGCCGTCACGGAACTCATCCCCAATTGCCGCAACAGGTGCGCCATCTCGTCACACTCCTGCTCCGGGATCTCGGCCAGTTCCCGACGCTCCAGCTCCAGCATCGCCTTCTCGGAATCGCTCTGGGCACTCACCGAGACGTACTCGCCGACGGCCATGCTCAGGGCGCCCGACGAGATGCCCGCGATCCCGGCCACGATCAGGGCCGATGACGACGAGGAGGCGCTGGCCACCCCCACCAGCAGACCGGCGGTCGAGACGATGCCGTCGTTGGCGCCGAGCACCGCGGCCCGCAGCCAGTTGAGGCGGTCTGCCACATGGCCCTCGTCGTGCAGGTTGCGTGCTCCCCCTGACTGTCTGCCCATGCCGACTCCTGTCACCGGATCATCCAGGACCACCATGCGACAAGAGAACCGCCTTGTCATCCAAGGAAAGGCTGGGCTGACCAGAAGCGGGGGCGGTGCTTGACAGTGACGCACATGGGCACGAAGAAAGCCCCTTGGTTTTCACCAAGGGGCTTGTCCGTGGGCCTAACTGGACTTGAACCAGTGACCTCTGCCTTATCAGGGCAGCGCTCTAACCGTCTGAGCTATAGGCCCGCAGTCACTCTCGCGACGAAGAGAAACATTACAGCCAGCGGCCATCGAGCACAAATCGAGCCCGATGGCCGAGGCCGTCAGTCCTCCGCGAGGGTCACCTCAAGACCACCCATCACCGTGGCGGCCAAGTTGTAGAGGAAGCTGAACAGCGTCGCCAGGGCGGTGAGCAGCACCACGTTGATCGCCGAGATCAGCGCGGCCAGGCCCAGCACCTTGGGGGTGTTCACGTAGTCCTCCAGCCGGAAGGCGCTCTCGGCACCGGGGCTGGCCACCAGGTCGGTGACTGCGGTGTTGACCGACTCGAAGACACCAGAGGCATTGATCACGCCCCAGATCACCCAAGTGGAGACGAAGAAGATGATGCCCCCGGCCATGGTGAACAGGAAGGCGGTCTTCATCACCGACCACGGGTCGACGCGAGACAGGCGCAGCCGCGCGCGGCGCGTGCGTCGGCTGGTGGCGGATCCGGCCGCATCACTGGCGGTGGCCTCGGCCGTCTTGGAACGCAGGTCGGTCACCTTGCCACCCATCGACGATGAGGCTTCCCCCATCTTCTTGCGGGCACGGGTCCAGGCCGACTCATTCGGCTCGACGCCGTCGCCGGCCTGCTGGGCCTTGACGACGGTGACGTCGTCCGCCCCCTGGGCGCCCTGCGCCGACTGGGCGCCAATCTTGGCGGCCTTGCTCGGATCACTCACCGGATTCCTCCTGGTCGTCCTCGGTCACCTCGACCGACTCCTGCTGGTCAACGGTAGCGGGCGCGGCGGTCTCATCGCCCTGCGACGTGCCCGACTGGGACGGATCGACTTCCTCGGACTCCTCCACATGGCTCTCCGGGTTCAGTGCGATCACGGCCACCTCGTCGCCACCCCGGACCCCCACGAACTTGACGCCCATGGTGTCACGGCCCTTGGCGGGCACGTCCGAGACGGCCGAACGGGTGATCTGGCCGGAGTTCTTGATGGCGATCACCTCGTCGTGCTCACTGACCACCAGGCCACCCACCAGCTCGCCCCGGTCGTCGGCCAGCTTCATCGCCTTGATGCCCAGACCACCGCGGCCCTGCTGGCGGTACTCGCTCACCGCGGTGCGCTTGGCGTAGCCGCCGGAGGTGACGGTGAAGACGAAGCGGTCGTCCTCGGCCATCTCCGAATCGATGACGGCCATGCTCAACAGCGAGTCGTCCCCGCGGAACTTCATGCCGGTGACACCGCTGGTGGCGCGTCCCATCGGGCGCAGCTGCTCGTCGCTGGCGCTGAAGCGGATGGCCTGTCCCTTGCGGGAGACCAGCAGGACGTCGTCCTCCTCGCTCACCAACTGGGCGCCGATTAGCTCGTCGTCCTCGTCACGGAAGTTGATGGCGATCACGCCCGCCTGACGCGAACTGTCGTACTGGTGCAGGGCGGTCTTCTTGACCAGTCCCTTCTTGGTGGCCAGCACCAAGTAGTCGGCATCCTCGTAGGTGCGCAGCGTCAACACCTGGGCGATGCGTTCCTCGGGCAGGAAGCTCAGCAGGCCGGCCACGTGACCGCCCTTCGCGTCGCGTCCACCCTCGGGTAGCTGCCAGGCCTTGATGCGATAGACGCGGCCCATCGTGGTGAAGAAGAGCACCCAGTGGTGGGCCGTGGTGGTGAACAGGTGCTGCACCTCGTCGTCGGCACGCAGGCTGGCGCCACGCACGCCACGACCGCCGCGCTTCTGCACGCGGTAGGAATCCGACTTGGTGCGCTTGGCGTAGCCACCGTGGGTGATGGTGACCACCACGTCCTCGTCGGGAATGAAGTCCTCGTCACTGAAGTCACCATCGGCGGCGACGATCTTGGTGCGACGCTCATCACCGTACTTGTCGGTGATCTCCTGCAGCTCGGTGGCGATGATCTGACGCTGGCGCATCTCGTTGGCGAGGATGTCCTTCAGGTCGGCGATCAGGCGCTCGAGCTCGGCCAGCTGGTCGATGATCTTCTGGCGCTCCAGCGCGGCCAGACGGCGCAGCTGCATCTCGAGGATGGCATTGGCCTGGTCCTCGTCGATGTCGAGCAGCTTCATCAGGCCGTCGCGGGCCTCGTCGGTGGTGCGCGAGGCACGGATCAGCGCGATGACCTCGTCGAGCATGTCGAGGGCCTTGACCAGACCACGGAAGATGTGGGCCTTCTTCTCCGCCTGCTGCAGCTGGAAGGCGGTACGACGGCGGATGACCTCGATCTGGTGCTTCACCCAGTAGCTGATGAACTGGTCCAGGCGCAGCGTGCGCGGCACCTCGTCCACCAGGGCAAGCATGTTGCAGCCGAAGGTGTCCTGCAGCTGGGTGTGCTTGTAGAGGTTGTTCAGCACCACCTTGGGCTGGGCGTCGCGCTTGAGGACGATGACCAACCGCTGGCCGGCACGCGAGCTGGTCTCGTCGCGCAGGTCGGCGATGCCGTTGATCTTGCCGGCATTGACCAGGTCGGCGATCTTGGAGGCCAGGTTGTCGGGATTGCACATGTAGGGCAATTCCTTGGCCACCAGCATGGTGCGGCCGTTCTTGTCCTCCTCGATCTCGACCACCGCACGCATGGTGACCGAGCCACGCCCGGTGCGGTAGGCCTGCTCGATGCCGTCGCGGCCGACGATGGTGGCTCCCAGCGGGAAGTCGGGGCCCTTGATGAAGCCCATCGAGGCCTCGAGCAGCTCCTCGTCGCTGGCCTCGGGGTGCTCCAGCGCCCACTGCACGGCCTGGGTGACCTCACGCAGGTTGTGGGTGGGGATGTTGGTGGCCATGCCGACGGCGATGCCGGTCGAGCCATTGACCAGCAGGTTCGGGAAGCGGGCCGGCAGGACCGACGGCTCCATCTCGCGGTTGTCGTAGTTGGGGCGGAAGTCGACGGTGTCCTGGTCGATCTCGCGGACCATCTCCATGGCCATCGGCGCCATCTTGCACTCGGTGTAACGCATGGCGGCTGCCGGGTCGTTGCCGGGGGAGCCGAAGTTGCCCTGGCCATTGATCAGCGGCGCACGCATCACCCAGGGCTGGGCCAGACGGACCATGGTGTCGTAGATGGCCGAGTCACCGTGCGGGTGGTACTTGCCCATCACCTCACCGACCACGCGGGAACACTTGTTCCAGCCGCGATCGGGGCGGTAGCCACCGTCGTACATGGCGTAGAGCACCCGGCGGTGCACCGGCTTGAGGCCGTCGCGCACGTCGGGCAGCGCACGGCCGACGATGACGCTCATCGCATAGTCCAGGTAGGACTTCTGGATCTCGTCGTTCAGGTCGATGGGCTCGGTGCGGCCATGGTTGGGCGCCTCGATGTCCTCGACGGTGGAGATGCTGCCCTCGGAGGGCTTTTCACCCTCGTCGCCCACGATCTCCTCGACGGGCGACAGGTCGTCGGAATTGGCCTGCTCGTCGCTGCCCTGGGGGCCCTGCGGAATGTCAGTCATTGTCTTCCCTTGTGACTACGTACTGCTGAAGTTCTGTGATCAGGCGCCCCTCCGCGGTCCCCGAGCCTGTCGAGGGGCCTCGACAGGCTCGGCCGCCGGTGAGGGCTTTCCCTGGACCCTTCCGATCCGGAGCGCAGGCCCGAAGCGAGCTTGCGAGCGGCCGGACCGGTGCGCGCGACGGCGCGGGGATCCAAGGGGGTCGTCCCCCTTGCTGTCCTAGATGTCCAGGAAGCGGACGTCCTTGGCATTGCGCTGGATGAAGCTGCGGCGCTGTTCCACGTCCTCGCCCATCAGGATCGAGAACATCTGGTCGGCCATGGCGGCATCGGCCAGGGTCACCTGCAGCAGGATGCGCCCGTCGGGATCCATGGTGGTGTCCCACAGGTCCTGGGCATCCATCTCACCCAGACCCTTGTAGCGCTGGATCGGGTTGACCGTGGGCAGCTTCTTGCCCGACTTGAGACCCGCGTCACGCAGTGCGTCACGTTCGGCGTCGGTGTAGGCCAGCTCGTGCGGGGCATTGGTCCACCGCAGGCGGAAGAGCGGGGGCTGGGCCAGGTAGACCTTGCCCTGCTCGATGAGCTTCGGCATGAAGCGGAAGAGCAGCGTGAGCAGCAGGGTACGGATGTGGGCGCCGTCGACGTCGGCGTCGGCCATCAGCACGATCTTGTGGTAGCGCAGCTTGTCGATGTCGAAGTCCTCGTGGACGCCCGTTCCCAGGGCGTTGATGATGGCCTCGACCTCCTTGTTCTGCAGGATCCGGTCCAACCGCGCCTTCTCGACGTTCAGGATCTTGCCGCGGATCGGCAGGATGGCCTGAGTGCGCGGGTCACGGCCGCCCTTGGCGGAACCGCCGGCGGAGTCACCCTCGACGATGAAGACCTCGCACTCCTCGGGCTTGTTGCTGGAGCAGTCGGCCAGCTTGCCGGGCAGGCCACCGCCGCCCAGCAGACCCTTGCGGTTGCGGGCCATGTCGCGGGCCTTGCGCGCGGCGATGCGGGCCTGGGCCGCGGCCTGGCTCTTGCGGACGATGTCCTTGCCCTCGGCGGGGTGCATCTCGAACCAGTCGCCGAGCTTCTCGTTGACCACGCGCTGCACGAAGGAACGAGCCTCGGTGTTGCCCAGCTTGGTCTTGGTCTGGCCCTCGAACTGCGGCTCGGAGAGCATGATCGAGATGATCGCGGTCAGGCCCTCGCGGATGTCGTCACCCGAGACGCGGTCCTCGCGCTTCTTGATCATTCCCCAGGCCTCGCCCCACTTGTTGACCGTGTTGGTCAGGGCGGAACGGAAGCCCTCCTCGTGGGTGCCACCCTCGATGGTGTTGATGGTGTTGGCGAAGGTGTGGACGCTGGTGTTGTACGAGGTGTTCCACTGCATCGCCACCTCGACGCCCATCCCGGCCTCGGGCATGTGGGCCTCGACATTGATCACGGTGGGGTGGATCGGCTCCCGCGTGCCGTTGATGTACTTGACGTAGTCGACCAGCCCCTCCTCGTAACGGAAGACGTGCTGGTTCTGCTTGCCGTCCTCGTCGACGTGGTCGGGGCGCTGGTCGATGATACTGATCTGCAGGCCCTTGTTGAGGAAGGCCATCTCGCGAAAACGCGTCGAGAGCGTCTCGTAGGAGTAGTTCGTGGTCTCGAAGATGTCCGGGCTGGCCCAGAAGGTGACCTTGGTTCCCGTCTCGTCGCTCTGTTCGCACTGCTTGAGGTCGTAGTCGGGCTCACCCAGGCTGAACTCCTGCTGCCAGCGGTAGCCGTCACGCCAGACCTCCACCTTGAAGTGGCTGGACAGGGCATTCACCACCGAGGAACCCACGCCGTGCAGACCGCCGGAGACCTTGTAGCCACCATCACCGAACTTGCCACCGGCGTGCAGCACGGTGAGGGCGACGGTGACGGCCGGCAGACCGTGGGTGGGGTGGGTCTTGACCGGGAAACCACGGCCATGGTCGGTGACCGAGATCCCGCCCTCGGGCAGGATCTCCACCTCGATCGAGTCGCCGTAACCAGCCAGCGCCTCGTCCACGGCGTTGTCGACGATCTCGTAAACCAGATGGTGTAAGCCGCGCTCACCGGTGGAACCGATGTACATGCCGGGGCGCTTGCGCACCGCCTCCAGGCCCTCCAGGACCTGGATCTGGCCGGCGTCATAGCTGCCGGCGGCCACCGAGTGGTCCCCGGCCTCGGTCAGACCTTCCAGACGCGCATCCTCGGCATTGATCGCCTCATCCGCCACGATCTCCGGGCTGGTGCTTTCGCTCACCTGTGGGGCTCCTTGTCCGCATGAGTGTCGCCCGGGCCGCTGTCGGCCAGGGCGACATTTCTCCAACAAAGGAATTCTACCGCACGGTGCGGAATGCAGCCTCATTGGAGGGGTGTGGCGATGCAGGAATGCCCCTGACCGGCTCTGCAGGCCGGATTGGAGGGTCTGCCAGCACCCTCACCTAGCCCCCCAGCAGCCCCAGGGGCTTCCAGAGCTCCTGTGGCCCGATATTCAGCATCGATGCGGTGTGCCCGGCATGGGTCTCAGCCATAGGTGTCACGCGGTCCCCGGCCGTCACGCACCGTGCGGGGCCCATGCCGCCAGCTCGGAGCGGTCGGCCCCAGCACGGTGATCCGGGTGACCGTTCCGTCACCCAACTGACGATTCAGCTCGGCGACCAGGCTCGGCGCCAAGGTGCGCAGGCTGGTGGCCCACACCGTGGCGTCACAACGCACCGTCAAGACCGAGTCCACATAGGCCTCCGGCCGGGAATGGGCCGCATTGGTGGGCCCCACCAGTGCATCCCATCGGTCGAGCAGGTGACGCAGGTTCACCTCGCGCTTCCAGCCTCGCTCCTCGATCACCCTGCCCAGCGCCGCTCCCAGTGGCTGCGGGTCGCGGGGATCGGGTCCGGCACCGGAACGGGTGTTGCCGTCCACCCAGGTACGGCGTCGGGGGCGCGGCTTGCGAATACCGCGCGGCGGGGGCAACAGCGAGCGGGTCGCCTCGGCCACCTGACTGGCCAGATCGGTCCCCAAGGGGTCGTGGCGCGCCAGGACATCACGATCCTCGTCGCTCGCTGTGGATTCCGATTCGTGTGTCCACTCGTTCTCCGGAGGGTTGCTCACCGCTCATCCCCAGCCTCGACGTCGTCATCCACCGGTTCTTCCACAGGGTTTTCCACAGGCTGTGGAGTGAGCTGGTTCACACCGTCCAAGGCCTTGTCAGGAAGGGGTTCACCCGCAAGATCCGCAGGCACGACGGTCCCTGCGGAGACGCGATATCGCCGCCCTGTGGGCAGGCCCTGGTCATCCAGTGTCAACAGTTCGGGCACATCGGTGGCCACGGCCGCGGTCACCAGGACCTGCTCGGCGCCGCGGACATGCTCGGCCAGCCGCAGGCGACGGGTGGAGTCGAGCTCGGCGAAGACATCGTCGAGCACCAGGACCGGTTCGATGCCGTCGGCCCGCAACAGCTCGAAGGCTCCCAGCCGCAGCGACAGTGCCAGACTCCAGCACTCGCCATGGCTGGCATAACCCTTGGCCGGCAGCGCACCGATCGACAGCGTCAGGTCGTCGCGATGCGGCCCCACCAGGCTCACCCCGCGGGCCAGCTCCTCACGACGACGCTCCTGCATCGCCTCACGCAGCCGCCGCTCCAGGAATTCTCGTCCGGCTTCGTCGGCAGGTCCGGGAACGATGTCCAGACTGGTCTTGTACTCGGCCGCGGCGACATTGTTGGTGGGCGCGATCTCCTCATAGGCCCGGCTGACGTGCGGCATCAGGTCGGTGATGGTGTCCAGCCGGGCGTGCAGCAGCTCGCTGCCGATGCGGGCCACCTGCTCGTCCCAGACGTCGAGGGTCGACAGGGCGTACTCGTCGGGGCGTCCACCGGGCTTGGCCAAGGACTTCAACAGGGTGTTGCGCTGCTTGAGGGCCTTGTCGTAGTCGGCCTTGACGCCGGCCATGCGTGGCCAGCGGGTGATGACGATCTGGTCCAGGAAGCGACGACGGTCGCTCGGGTCGCCCTTGACGATGGCCAGGTCCTCGGGGCTGAAGACCACCGTGCGCAACACACCGCAGATCTCCCGGGCCCGGGGCAGCGCATTGCGATTGATCCGGGACCGGTTCGCCTTGCCGGGATTGACCTCGATCTCCAACAGCAATTGGCGGGGGTCATCGCTGGCGGCCTGCACCCGGCCGCGCACGATGGCCTGCGGCTGCCCGGCCTTGACCAGGGGAGCCTCACTGCTCACCCGGTGCGAGGACATGCTCGAGAGGTATTCGACGGCCTCCACCAGATTGGTCTTTCCTTGGCCGTTCTGGCCGACGAAGATCGTCACGCCCGGGCCCAGCTCCACGTCGGCGGTGCCATAGCAACGCCAGTCGGTGAGGTTGAGGTGGTGGACGAACATGCCCTCCAATCTACTGGTCGCCACCGACGGCGGCCCCGGCCCTGCCTCAGTCCGGCCGTCTCGGCCGCAGTCTGCACCAACATCACCGACAAGCGCAGCCGGTGCCCGGTGGCATGGATAGGGGACCAAGATCGTTCCACGTGGAACGATCTTGGTCCCCTGACGCCTTGGTCCCCTGACGCCTTGATCTCCCCGGGCGTGGGGATCCGGGTCAGTGTCCCTTGGGATTGCCACCCTCGCCCGGGGCCAGGGTGCCATCCGGCTTCGCGGCGACCACCGCATGCCCGCCGAACTCATTGCGCATGGCGGCGATCATCTTCATGGCCGGCTTGTCCTCCTGCTGGCTCACGAAGCGGGCGAACAGGCTGGCCGCGATCGTCGGCACCGGGACGCCCAGGTCGACCGCGGCATTGACCGTCCAGCGCCCCTCTCCGGAGTCCTCGGCGATGTCGTCGATCTTGTCCAGGTGGGGATCCTTCTTGAGGGCGTCGACGGTCAGGTCGAGCAGCCAGGAGCGGATGACCGTGCCCTCCTTCCAACTCTCGAAGACCGCGGGGACGTCGGTCACCTCACCGGCGGTCTCCAGCAGCTCCCACCCTTCGGCATAGGCCTGCATGATGGCGTACTCGATGCCGTTGTGGACCATCTTGGCGAAGTGGCCGGCCCCATGGTCGCCGGCATGCACGAACCCGTAGTCGCCTTCCGGCTTGAGTGCATCGAAGATCGGCTGCACCGTGGCGACGTCGGCAGCCTCACCGCCCACCATCAGCGCATAGCCGTTGTCCAGCCCCCACACTCCACCGGAGACTCCCGCGTCGATGAAGCCGATGCCCTTGGCCTTGAGCTGCTCGGCATGGCGCTCGTCATTGGTCCACTTCGAGTTGCCACCGTCGATGACGATGTCACCGGGGCTGAGCATCTCGGCCAGCTGCGCGATGGTCTCGTCCACCACCTGCACCGGCAGCATCACCCAGACCACCTTGGGGCTCTGGGTGAGCTGGTCGACCATGTCCTGCAAGCTGGCCGAATCACTGACCTCGGGATTGCGGTCGTAGCCGACGACGGTGTGGCCAGCGCGACGAATCCGCTCCCGCATGTTGCCGCCCATCTTGCCCAGCCCGACGAGTCCGATCTGCATGCTGCTTCCTTTCACCCTGGTGCGAGGAGTCGCACCGTGCACTCCCCAGCGTAGGGATCGACGCCGCGCCGTGGAGCAGACCCGGACCCATTTCCGCTGCCAGCGTTTCGAAGCGGCGAACATGACACTCGGCGGGGCCGATTCCTGGGAATCGGCCCCGCCGAGGCGGTTGGTCGGGCGTCAGTTGGGCAGGCGCATCAGCATGATCACGTGCTTGTAGTCGGGCAGCGGATCGGAATCCAGGTCCGACAGGCCGGTCACCAGACAGGGCTTGCCCGGCGCGGTGAAGGCAAAGTGCACATAGGGCGTGTCGACCGCATTCAGCGCATCCGAGAGGTAGTGGGGATTGAAACCGGCCGCCGTGAGGGCCAGCTCGCCGCCACCGTGGTTCTCGACGACGGCCTCGATGGCCTCCGAGGCCTGTGCCTGGTCGCCGGTGGCAGCCTCGAGGGCGACGTGCCCGTCGCCGATCATCATCCGCAGGGGCGTGTTGCGCTCGGCCACCAGTGCCACGCGCTTGACGGCACTGATCAGCTCGGCGGTGTTCACGCGCACCGAGACGGCGGCCTGCACGTTCATCAGGTGGCGGACCTTGGGGAACTCACCGTCGAGCAGCCGGGTGGTGATCTGGCGGGTGCCGCCGTGGCCCTCGCCCTCGAAGCCGATGAGACCATCGCCGGCCGAGGCATTGGACAGGCTCATGGTGATGTTCTCACCGGCACCCATGCTCTTGGCGGTCTCGCTGAGCACCTTGGCGGGCACCAGGGCCGCACCGGAGGCCTGCGAGTTGCTGGGCTGCCAGGTGAGTTCCTTGAGGGCCATGCGGTAGCGGTCGGTGGCCAGCAGCGACAGCGTCTCACCCTCGATCTCCACACGGACACCGGTGAAGACGGGAAGCAGCTCGTCGCGTCCGGCGGCCACCACGACCTGGCTGACGGCCTTGGCGAAGTCCTCGCTCTCCACCATTCCGGTGGCGGCCGGCATCTCCGGCAGCGAGGGGTAGTCGTTCACTGGCAGGGTCTGCAGGGTGAAGCGCGCCGAACCGCATACCAGCTCCATGCGCGACTCGTCGCTGGTCAGCTCGACCGGCTTGTTGGGAAGGCTACGGGCGATGTCGGCCAGCAGGCGTCCGGAGACCAAGGCCTCACCGGACTCCAGCACGTCGGCAGCCACGTTGATCTGCGCCGAGGTCTCATAGTCGAAGCTCGACATGGTGATGCCCTCGTCGGTGGTCTTGAGCAGCAGACCGGCAAGGATCGGGACGCTGGGTCGGCTCGGCAGGCTACGGGCGGCCCAGGCCACGGCCTCGGCCATCACATCGCGTTCCAGACGGATCTTCACGGCGTCCCCTTCGGATGCAGGTTGTTCATGGTCTCATCCGCCCCGGCACACCTTGCAGGCTGTCAGTTGACGGCGTGGGCATCATATCCACCAACCACTGGGGAAGACAGGTCTCGTCCTCCAGCCCTCTGGTGCTGGTTGAGGGTCGTGTGCTCGAGTCCGCACTTGTCCACAGATTGGGGGCGGTCGTGCTTTGAAGACCTTGGAGAGATATGTATTGCCGTCATCGTCATCACTTCTGTGGAACCTGTGGATAACCGACGTCACCGCTTGCCAGATCGGTTTTGACGAGATTTTCGGGCTGTGGACAAGCTGTCAAGGGCTTGGGGACGGTTGTGGATCGGTCACTATCGGGTTTTCCACCGTCCACCGCCACCCCACAGGAGGCGCCCGAGTTGTCCACAGTTATCCACAGGCTGCCTGTGGATTGTGCACAACTCGCGTCGCCCGCTCATCGAGGCTGCCGGCGCTCGCAGCGGCACCACATGTGGACTGTCGATGGGGTCACGTCGATACTGGCTGGGTCGACACCCGACCCGTGGATACTGGACCAGTCGATTTCAGGGCCAGTCGATCCCGATGCAATCAGGAGTGATCAAGCGTGAGCGGACATGAGCACCACGAGCCGAGCCCCAAGGGCGACCGCAGGCGGGCGCAGATCCTGCAGGCGGCAGTGGAGCTGTTCGGCGAGGTGGGCTACCGCGGCACGTCCTTGCGTGACATCGCCGCCCGCGTCGGGATCACCCACCCAGGGCTGCTGTACCACTTCAACTCCAAGGAAGACCTCTTGCTCGAGGTGCTGGCGCGGCGTGACCAGGACGATGGCCAGCGCTTCCACACCGATGGGACCGAGGGCTCTGCGGTGGAGCAGCTGGCGGGCATGGTGCACATCGTGGAGCACAACGCCCAGCGACGCGGCATCGTCGAGCTGTTCACCACGCTCTCGGCGGAGGCGACCGACGCGTCACATCCGGCCCACACCTACTTCACGCTGCGCTATGAGATGTTGGTCGATTCCCAGACCAAGGTCTTCGAGGTCATCGAGGAGCAGGGACTGCTGCGTCCTGGCATCACGGCACAGACGGCGGCCCGCACCTTGGTTGCGCTGATGGACGGACTGCAGGTGCAGTGGCTCTACGATCCCCGTGGAGTCGACATGGCTGCCGACGTGCGCAGCTACCTCGAGGCGATCCTGGTGCGGCCGTTGGAGGAACTGCTGGCCGACCAGGCCTGAGGCCCGTCGCGCCCGCGAGGGCCCTGCTGGGTACTGGCCCGTTGAGACTGGCCCTGTGGACTATTGGCCCTGCTGCTTGATCCGGT
Source organism: Luteococcus struthionis (assembly GCF_048595755.1). GTDB lineage: Bacteria > Actinomycetota > Actinomycetes > Propionibacteriales > Propionibacteriaceae > Luteococcus. The sequence continues at coordinate 918,000 of NZ_CP184360.1, read as the reverse complement.
TGGTGAGTTCGGTCACCTGGTTGAAGACGCTGCGTCGCTCGCGCAGCAGTTCGCGGATCTTGCGGTCGGCATGCATCACCGTGGTGTGGTCCTTGCCGCCGAAGAGCTGGCCGATCTTGGGCAGGCTCATGTCGGTCAATTCACGGCACAGGTACATGGCGATCTGACGGGCCGTCACCAGCACATGCGTGCGCGACGTGCCGGTCAACTCATCCATGCTGATCCCGAAGTAGGCCGCGGTCTCGCTCATGATCAACTGGGGAGTGACCTCGGCCTCCTGACCCTCTGGAATCAGGTCCTTGAGCACGATCTGTGCCAGGTCGAGGTCGACCTCCTGGCGTTGCAGGCTCGCGAAGGCGGTGACGCGGATCAGGGCGCCCTCCAGCTCACGGATGTTGGTCTGGATCTTCGACGCGATGAACTCCAGCACCTCTGGGCCCGCGGTGAGGTTCTGCGTCGCGGCCATGCGCTTGAGGATGGCGATGCGGGTCTCGAGGTCCGGCGGCTGGATGTCAGTGATCAGGCCCCACTCGAAGCGGCTGCGCAGTCGGGGCTCCAGGGCCTCCAGCAGCTTCGGCGGCCGGTCGGAGGTCATCACGATCTGCTTCTGCGCATTGTGCAGCGTGTTGAACGTGTGGAAGAACTCCTCCTGCGTCTGGATCTTCGATTCCAGGAACTGGATGTCGTCGATGAGCAGGACGTCGACGTCGCGGTAGGTGCGTCGGAACTGTGCGGTGCGGTTGTCACTGATCGCATTGATGAAGTCATTGGTCAGCTCCTCGGTGCTGACGTACTTCACCCGGACCCGGTCGTAGTAGTGGCGCACATAGTGACCGATGGCGTGCAGCAGGTGGGTCTTGCCCAGCCCGGACTCGCCGTAGATCATCAGCGGGTTGTAGCTCTTGCCCGGAGCTTCCGAGACGGCAGCGGCGGCGGCGTGCGCGAAACGGTTCGAGGATCCGATGACGAAGGTCTCGAAGGTGTACTTCGGGTTCAGGCGATCCGCATCGGGGGTGTTGATGGCCGGCGTCGAGACAGGGCCGGGACGCATGCGCTCGGCATCCGCCTTGGGAATGAACTGGGCCGGCTCCGGATCGAACTCCTCTGGATCCTCGTCGCGGTCCGGCACCTCGAGGCTGAGTTCCAGGTCTGGCTCGACGGTGATGGCCAGACGCATCTGCCGGTGGAAGAAGTCCGACAGTGCCTCTTCTATCTGGACGCGAAGCCGGGTCTCGATCCGTTCCCGGGTGAACTCGTTGGGCACCGCGATCATCACGGTGGATTCGTGCATCGTGAGCGGCTTGGTGTTGCGCAACCAGGCCTTGTTGGGGGCATCCGCGCTGGTCTGGATGTGCTTCCACGCCTTGGTCAGCTGGGCAGCGGGATCGTCAGCGGCTGCGGCCGTGGGGCCCACACGATCTGACGAACTACTCACTGTCACACCCATCATGTCGCCCCGAACGTTCGTGGGAGCCATCCTCGTTGGGGTTTCGAGGTGCCCTTGATCCCGGCTGGAATCGAGTTTTCCGTATCCACATAGTTTTCCACAGCCTGTGGGCTGCGCACCACTCAGGCCACTCCGTCCGCGGAGAAACCTGTGGAAAACTCACGGCCACGGACCGTAGACGATACTTCCGTCGTCAGGGGCGGGCAAGCTGGGCGCGTCCGAAATGTTTGCCGAGCGGCGTGTCGGCTGGACTACAGCGTTGTAATTACTCCCGTGGAGGTTCCTGGTGCTCTGCTCGGTTTGCCCTGGGGGTGGGCCAACCCGTATCGTTGACCAGTCGCCGGCCGTCGGCGATGCACTTCCCCGTGCCGGAATGGATGCTGCTCAGGCGTTCATCCGTTCCGGGTTCCGCCAATTCGAAGACAAAGGGAGTAATCCCCGTGAGCAAGCGTACTTTCCAGCCCAGCAACCGTCGTCGCAGCCGCACGCATGGTTTCCGCGCCCGCATGAGCACCCGCGCCGGTCGCGCCATTCTGGCTGCGCGTCGTCGCAAGGGCCGCTCCGAGCTGTCCGGCTGACGAGTTCGGGTGCTTCCCGCCCAGACCCGGATGCGTCAGGCATCCGAATTCCGCGAAACCATTCGTGGCGGGGTCCGGGCGGCGAAACCCACTCTCGTCCTGCACGCACGCGTGACACAGAGCCCGCCTTCACGGGTGGGCTTTGTTGTGTCCAAGGCCGTGGGCAACGCAGTCACCCGAAATCGGGTGAAGCGTCGCCTGCGGCATCTTGTGCTTCCCCTGCTCGCCGAGACGCCCGGCATGACCGTGGTGGTGCGGGCACTTCCCGCGGCAGCGACCGACCCGGAGCGGCTGCCAACCGATCTGGCCCAAGCCTGGTCGCGCTGCGTGGAGCGACTGGAACTGGGCTCGGATCCCGCTTCGAAGGGTGCGCCGTGAGGTATCCACTGATCGCCTTCGTGAAGTTCTGGCGCGCCCTCATCTCGCCCCTGTACGGCAATGTCTGCAAGTACCACCCCTCCTGCTCGGCCTATGGCCTCAGAGCACTGCAGACCCGGGGAGCCATGGTCGGCTCCCTGCTCACCATCTGGCGCATCCTGCGCTGCAATCCTTGGTCGCTGGGCGGATACGACCCGGTTCCCGGCACTCCCGAGGCCGCCGAATGGCAGGCCCGGCAGGCCGAGCGCGCTCGCGATCCTCGGGAACAGCCCCAGGAGCACCCCACTGACTGGTCCCTTGCTGCGGCGACGGACGACTCCCACAACACCCGAGGTGAAATCTGATGGTTCCACTCCAGACGCTGCTGTTGTTCTTCGGACTGAAGGACGTCTTCATGGATTTCGGCAGCGCAATCATGCAGCCCATCTACTGGGCGGTCTCCGGACTGATCGTGCTCTTCCACAAGCTGTGGTCGCCGATCTTCGGCTATGACAACGGCATCACCTGGGTGCTGTCGATCGTCTCGCTGACCATCGTGATCCGTACCCTTCTCATCCCGCTGTTCGTCAAGCAGATCAATTCCTCGCGTGACATGCAGCTGATCCAGCCCAAGGTGAAGGCGCTGCAGGAGAAGTACGCCAATGACCGGGAACGGCTGGGTCAGGAGACCATGCAGCTCTACCGCGAGGAGGGCGTCAACCCGATGGCCTCCTGTCTGCCGGCGCTGCTGCAGATGCCCATCTTCCTGGCCCTGTTCCGCGTGCTCGAAGGCGCGGCGCGCAACCCGATCGTGCCCCGGGGTCACTTCTTCAAGCAGAACCCCGAGCTGGTCAAGTCGCTGCACGATGCCACCGTTGGTGGTGCGCAGTTGGCGGGACGATTCCTGCCCGCCTCCCCCTTCGGTGCCAACCAGATCACTGCCCTGGTGCTCATCTTCCTGATGACCGCAGTGCTGTTCATCCAGCAGAAGGAGCTGATGATCCGGAACATGCCGCCGGAGGCCCTGACCGGGCCGATGGCGCAGCAGCAGAAGATGATGCTGTACATGTTCCCGGTGATGTATGCCGTGGGCGGTGTCTACATTCCGATCGGTGTGCTGGTCTACTGGCTCACCACCAATCTGTGGACCCTGGGCCAGCAGTTCATCCTGATCCGCAACAACCCGACCCCCGGCACCCCTGCGCACATCGACTGGCAGGAGCGCATGCGCGCCAAGGGCAAGGATCCCGACAAGATCGAGGCCGAGCGTCGCGCCAAGCGTCAGAAGAGTCGCCAGGCCAAGGTCGTCGTGCCCGCCTCTGCGCCCGTACAGGAGGGTGAGGGAGGTTCCACCGCCGCTCCTCGTCCCGGAGTCGCCCGGCAGCAGGTGACGCGCCAGACGGTGCGAAAGACCAGTGACGGGGGCCGCCAGACGGTCCAGCGTCAGCAGCCCGCGCGTCAGCCCCGCCAGGCTCGCAAGAAGACGAAGAAGAAGAAGTAGGCCAGGGCCGGGGTGGTTCGCCCGTCACCGTCGAGTGGGCGAACCATCCCCGTGGCCTGATCCCCGCGGCGTGCGGGGCCCTTGGATTTTCTCGTGACGTTCGCGTCACTCCCCTTCCAATGAGGAGAACACCATGAGCGAGGAGCTCACCACCGACGAGGTGGAGAACCAGAGCAGTGAAGAAGCGGTCGAATCGGAGGCCATGGCCGAGCAGGACCAGGCCCTGGGTCCTGCCGAGGAGACCGACCAGACGGCCGTCGAATCCAGCGATGACGACGATGACCAGGAGGATCCGCTGGACACCGAGGGTGATGTCGCAGCCGATTACCTGGAGGAATTGCTCGACATCGCCGATCTGGATGGTGACATCGACACCTATGTGGAGGGCGGCCGCGCCCACGTCTCGATCGTGACCGACAACCAGACGCTGGTGGGGCGTGACGGAGAGGTGCTGGATGCCCTGCAGGAGCTCTCCCGTCTGGCCGTGATGACCGAGACCGGTCACCGTAGCCGCCTGATGCTGGACATTGCGGGTCATCGCGATCGTCGCCGCAAGGAGCTTCAAGTTCTGGCCCACGACGCGATCGCCGAGGTGAAGACGGCGGGTGAGGCAGTCCGTCTGGCGCCGATGAACCCCTTCGAGCGCAAGATCGTGCACGATGCGGTTGCCGAGGCCGGCCTGGTGAGTGAGTCGGAGGGTGTCGAGCCCAAGCGTCGAGTCGTGGTGCTGCCCGCTCAGTGACCATGTGGTGACGGGACGTATCCCCGCGTGGGATCAGGGTCCCCGAGCCTGTCGAGGGGGCCGGTGCAGTGCACCGGCCCCCTTTGTCATGCCATGGGGTCAGTGGACCGACAGGGTCAGGCAGTGCTCGATGACTGGGCGCTCCGGCGTGCCCGTGGTGCGCTGGCGGACCGGCGTGGAGTCCACCCCCGCCTGCTCGGCCACCAGTGACAGTGCGAGACCGGTGGGATGAGGCAGTGGCCCGCCGGGCAGGCGCGCAGCGACGAGGTCCTCATCGGTGGGTTGCTCGGCCGTGGGCACGGGCGTGGTGACGAAGGCTTCGGTGCGTGTCGGGAGCTGACCGGTCACCACGTCGACGCCCTCGATGTTGATGTCGGGCCGTACGGGGGTCTTGGTCTGCAAGCAGTAGGAGACGCGCAGCACGTTGGGCTGGCGGGAGTCACTGCCGAAGCTCATCCAGAAGGTGTCGGCCAGGGCATCGACACCCCGATCGGACAAGCGCTCCAGCAACTCCTCGAAGCCATGCTGCAGGACGTCAAAACGCTGCTCCACCACGCTCTCGTCGGGATCCTCACCGAGCTCCTTGAGGTCGATCGTGGCTTCGGTGCCCACCCAGTGCTGGGCGGGGCATTCGCGCCGCTGCACCTGGTCGAGCCCGATGGGCTGTTGCCAACGTAGCGCTTGGTCCAACGCCCAGTCCTCCAGCTCACGCTGTGCTGCGAGCTCCTTGCGGCGCTCCTCAAGGATGCCGGGCAGGTCGTGGGGATGTGTCAGGGCCTGCTTCATCTGGGTGATTCCCATGCCGGTCGCTCTCAGGAGGCGCAGCAACGCGGCGTGCTGCAGCTGTTCGGCCCGATAGGAACGGTAGCCATTGTGTTCGTCGACGTTGGCGGCCGGCAGAAGGCCGATGTCGTGGTAGTAGCGCAAGGTCTTGATGCTGAGCCCCGTGCCGTGGGAGAACTCGCCGATACCGATCATGGTCTATCCCTTTCCTGGGTGGTGACGAACTTCGTCGTTGCCTCCACGGTGCTGCCTCCAGTGGCTGGAGGGTCAAGCAGATCCTGCCCGACCGGGGTGGCGTGGAGTAGCGAACGACTTGGCTGGCCTGTGGATCACCGTCCTGTCAGGGAGAAATCGGCTCATCGACCCGTCGAGAATTGAGAATTAGAGAAATAAAGAGAGAAGACTATATATCGACAAAGAAATGAAACTCGAGCGAATGAATGGGGGTCAGGAGGGGTCAGGGTGGATCAGGAGGGGTCAGGCGCGACGGGGCCATGAGCAGTGCAAGCTCCAGGAGTGACTGGCTGGCTCGCCCTTCTACCGCTGATGAGGGCACCAGACGAGCACATCGTCCCCGACGCAGGCAAACATCACGCCATTGGATATGGACTGAACGCCGGGCCGAGTACCTGCGATCGTGCTTCGGCTCAGCTGGAACCGTCCAATGAGGAACACGGAAGTCGAGAGAGGGCTTGGAAATCGGCTTTCGCGACCGTTGTCAGGCACTGCGGCGCAATCGGGAGGTCGGCGTTTCACGTGGAACTGGGGAAGGCAGTTCTTGTAAAGGCGGAACGATGCCTATGGGATCCACCTCGCCGCACCCGGCCTAGGGGTAAATGTCTTAATCCTCACAGCACTGGCTGGGGTTTGACGCAGCAGCCACAGCAGCTCGCCGTGGGGGACTTGCGGAGGCTGGGGAGTCGATTCAAGTGCCCGGCTTCCTTGGGTGTCTCCCGCAGTCTTTCGATAACCGAGCGTGGGTGGGCTCAATGTGGCTAGGACGTGACCAGATGACCTAGGACGCGACCCGATGACATCGTGGATTCCGAGGAATCTCTCGAACTCGGCGCTGCCAAGGGCGCAATACGCAGAGACGGACGTTGCTGGAGGTCGAACGCCAGGGCGGCGTGAGCGAGGTGCAGGTCTTGGTTGGCACTCTGATGGTCTCGAAACCAACGTCAAGTTCGCACGCGTGATGGGTGAGGGGATCCGATGCGTGACACCAAGGCGATACCAATCCCCTGATCCGAGCTACTGTTTGCCCCGGTCTGGGACTGTTCATTCGTGAACCCACTTGGTCAACATCGGAACTCGAGATGTGTCAGGTTTCACGTGGAACGGGAGGCTGCCCGGAGCGACTAGGCTGGAACCCCACCGTTCAAGGAGTCACCAGTGGAACCCATGGAACAGGCACGGTCCGTGTACGGTAATGCCTATGAAACCATTAATCGATATGTCGATATTCTAGGGACGAAGGCGATTGACTGGGGGCTCATGGGGCCGCGCGAGAAGGATCGACTGTGGGAGCGACATGTCCTGAACAGTGCCGCCTTGGCTGACCTGATCCCCCAGGGCAGCACTGTCGTTGATGTGGGCAGTGGAGCCGGCTTGCCGGGTATTCCACTGGCGGTGCTACGCCCCGATCTGCAGATGACGCTGTTGGAACCCCTGCTTCGCAGGTTCAACTTCTTGGGCGAGACGGTACAGGACCTGGGTCTCGAAGATCGCATCGACGTCGTGCGCGGCCGAGCAGAGGATTGTGATGAGACCTTCGACGTAGTGACCTGTCGGGCCGTCGCGAACGTGAACAAGTTGCTCGGCTGGTGCACTCCCCTCTTCTATCCTGATGGTCGACTCGTTGCGCTCAAGGGTGACAGCGTTCACCAAGAGATCGCTGACGCTTCCAGGAGACTGGAGGCAAGCAGGCTGGACGCTCAGGTCTTCCAGGTGCGGGCTCATCCTGAGGCGGAAGTCACGCAAGCCTTGGTGATCCAGCGTCAGCGGTGACCACACCGGCGGGATGATGTCGAAACCCGTTTCACGTGAAACCTTGTCAAGACTGAATCGAGCGTTGACGTACCAAGACCAGGTAGTTCTCGACGCGGCACGTCTTCGATGTAAGTGAAGAAGTAACGCATCCACGCGGCCGCATCCTCACGGACATCCGGCGGTTCTCTTGTAGACTCGTGATGCATTGTTAGATCGATGACGATGCGGCGCGTGACGTTCCACGTGAAACATTGAGCATCACCAGGATGAAGGGCGAACCTACTTGTGACCAGCACCGCAAGCACCCCCACGCAGCGCGTCCCTGGCACTCCCCGCATCATCCCGAGGGATGTGAAGACGGACTTCCCCAAGCCGGCGAATCCGCGGGTGATGTGCGTGGTCAACCAGAAGGGTGGCGTCGGGAAGACCACGACCACCGTCAACCTGGCGGCTTCCTTGGCGGAGGGTGGGCTCAAGGTGCTGGTGCTGGACTTGGATCCACAGGGCAACGCCTCGACAGCACTCGGCATCCCACATGATCCGGGCACACCAGGAACCTACGAAGGCCTACTCGACGGAGTGCCCTTGGCTGAGCTCGTCGTGGACTCTCCTGAAGCGGACAACCTGCAGGTCATTCCGGCGACGGTCGACCTGGCGGGCGCTGAGATCCAACTGGTGCACATGGTGGGCCGGGAGCAGCGGCTGGCCCGCGCGATTCGGAGCTACCTCAAGGACCACGAGGTCGACTACATCCTCTTCGACTGCCCACCGTCGCTCGGATTGCTCACGTTGAACGCCTTGGTGGCGGCCGGTGAGGTGATCATCCCAATCCAGTGTGAGTACTACGCACTCGAGGGCGTCTCGCAGTTGATGAACACGATCCAGGTGGTCCAGCGTGAACTGAATCCTGATCTTGATCTTTCCACGGTGCTGTTGACCATGTTCGATGCACGTACCAAGCTCTCCGCCCAGGTGGCTCGCGAGGTGCGCAAGCACTTTGGCGAACAGACCTTGGACGCACAGATTCCCCGCTCAGTGCGGATTGCAGAGGCGCCCAGCTATGGGCAGACCCTCCTCCAGTTCGATCCCTCGTCCGCCGGCGCCAAGGCCTACTGGCGCGCGGCCAACGAGATCGCCAATCGTGGAAAGGCTCGTTGATGCCAGCGAAACACCAGTCAGGACTCGGCCGCGGCCTGGGAGAACTCTTCCAGCGGACGGACGTCAATGATGATGATCAGTCGAGGGTGCTTCCCCCGGAAGTCGACCACGCTGGACCCTCTGCACCCCTCGAGGACGGTTCGTACTTCCAGCTGATCCCGGTTGACCAGATTCATCCGAACCCGAAGCAGCCCCGCACGGTTTTCGACGAGGATGCGCTCAACGAGTTGGTGGAGTCGATCAAGGAGGTCGGCGTCCTCCAGCCGATCGTCGTACGCCAGACAGACCAAGATCAATACCAGTTGATCATGGGTGAACGTCGTTGGCGGGCCACCACCCAGGCTGGTTTGGAGACGGTGCCGGCGATCGTACGCGGAACCGAGGATGGCGACCTGCTTCGCGATGCCCTCCTGGAAAATCTTCACCGTGCCCAGTTGAATCCCCTGGAAGAAGCCGCTGCCTATCAGCAGATGCTGAGTGACTTCGGCTGCACCCAGGAAGAGCTGGCCGTGAAGATCAAGCGCTCACGTCCGCAGATTTCCAACACCATCAGGCTGCTGCGTCTGCCTGCGCCGGTGCAACGACGTGTCGCTGCGGGCGTGCTCTCTGCCGGGCACGCTCGTGCCTTGCTCATGATCGAAGATCCGGTGGCACAGGAGCAGTTGGCACAGCGCATCGTGGCCGAGGGCTTGTCCGTGCGTGCCACCGAGGAGATCGTCGCGATGCAGGACGGCGGATCTCCCAAGAGTCGCCGTGCTCGGACTCCCAAGGAGCCCTCTCCCCGAGCCATGGAGCTGTCGTCGACGCTCTCGGACCACTTCGACACGCGAGTGAAGGTGGACATCGGCCGCAATCGCGGCAAGATCACGATCGAATTCGCCAGTGAAGACGATCTGGAACGCATCCTGAACATCGTCAACGGCCAGTAAATAGATTTGGGGCTTTGTCGACAAAACGACAAAGCCCCAAAATCACTTTCCTTGGGTCAGCCGGCGAGCTGGCGATCCACGGCCTCCTGCCAGATCCGCAAGGTCTCCAGTACGTCCTTGCGGGCCGAATGCTCGGCCACGAAGGACAGGAAGGGCACGGTGCCGGCCAGAGCGATCATCAACAGACGCTTCCACGACCAACGGGCACGGCGACCCAGGTCATAGGCCGTGATGAGCAGCCCCATGTAGAGCCAGCCGTGGGGAATGCCGGTGAGGGTCACAACCTGGTCATTGCCCCAGATGTACTTCAGGGGCATGCCGACACAGACCAGCAGGACCAGAAGAATGCCCGTGGCGTAGGCGAACAAGCGATACCGAGCAAGCGCACCACGCAAGCCCTGGACGTCGTCCTGGGTCAGCTCGTCGAGGTCATCGTCATGGAAGTCAGTCACGGTGCCAGCCTACCCAGCCGCTCACCTGCTGGCGCTCGGGTTCCTGGGGCTCGGTCATTCCTTGATGGATCGCACGCCCACCCAAGTGGCTGCCACACCGAAGATCGCAAAGGCCCACCACTGCAGGGCATAGCCGCGGTTTCGTTCCTTGCCGCCCCCCACGTCGGGGATCTCCGGCTTCTTGGGTCCCAGGCCCTGCTGCTGACTGGCCTGCGCCTCCAGTGTCACGAAGCCCTGCACCATGGGTGCCGGCCAGCGTTGCGCCAGCTGCTCCAACCGAACCGTCCCCTGCGTCCCGGCAGGCACATCGGCGGCGGTGGGAACCTCGGGCTTGGCCTGCGAGGGAAGGATGACGCCCTGGACGCTGGTCTGACCCTTCGGAGGCGCGGGAATCTCCTGCCCCTTGGAGACGGTGCCGCGCACGACGGTCAGGCTGCGCCCGCCAACGGTGCGGAAGGCGTTGACGACCTGCAGCGGATACTCGGTGCCCACCAACACCTGCATGTTGGGAAGATAACTGCCCTTGGCCGTCACGCGACGCCCGTACAGGTCTCCGACGGCCTCGTCCTGCTCGTCGAGGGCCGGCTCCAGGTCACGGGGCGCTCCTGCCGCTCGCTGTTCGGCGCTGCCCTGTGCCTGGGACTGGAAGACCTCCGCCTGCCACAGCCCCAGGAAGATCATGAACAGGCTCAGGGCCCCACCAATCACCGCCACCAGCAGCTGTTTCAGGCGCCGCGTCATGCCTGTGTCACCTGCTCGACCAAGGGGCCATAGACGCTACCAAGATCAAGTCCTGCGGCCCTCATGGCGAGGGGAGCGATCGAGGTCTCGGTCATGCCAGGAGCACTGTTGCCCTCAAGGAACCAAGCGCGGCCCTCGTCGTCGACGATCATGTCCACGCGCACGACGGCCTGCAGGTGCAGGGCCTTGACGGCTCCGCGAGCAAGATCATCTGCATTCCGGGCGGCTTCCTCGGACAGCTCGGCAGGCACCAGGAATCGGGTGAAACCCGCCGTGTAACGCGCGGCGTAGTCATAGATCCCCGATTCGGGACGGATCTCGACGGCAGGCAGCACCCTCACGTCGTCGTCATGGACGATGGCGGTGACGGCAACCTCGGTTCCGTGGATGAATTCCTCGATGATTGCGACGGGGCCGTAGGCATAGGCGGCCACCATCGCCTGCCGCAGTTCGTCCATCGAGTTGACCTTGGTGGTTCCCAGTGCCGACCCACTCTGCGCGGGCTTCACGATCAAGGGGAAGCCGAGCTTGGCGCCCAGCGCCTCCACGAGGCGGTCGGCACCCAGCTCACGGAAGATGTCATGGGGCAGCGCCACCTGTTCGGGGACGTTGAAGCCTGCGCGGGAGACGATGGTGCCGGCCACCGACTTGTCGAAGGTGACCCGGCAGACCGAACCGGAAGAGCCGACGGCGGGCACCCCGAGCAATTCGAGCACCTCCAGCAGTGCGCCGTCCTCCCCCAGGCCGCCGTGCAGCATCGGGACCACCACGGGATTGTCGATGCCGCTCAACAGGCCCACCAGGTCGGAGTTCACGTCGGCCTCGACCACGGTGTGTCCGGCACCTCGCAGCGCCTGGGCCACGCGACGGCCGGAGCGCAGGGAGACATCGCGTTCATGCGACAGTCCACCGGCCAGGACGACGACGGTGGCCTTGTTGGATGCCTGGACGGGAGCTTCGCTCATGGTGGGGGGTGACCTTTCGCTCAGGGTGTTCTGGGACTCAGAGGGTTTCCGGACCGGGGCCCAGGTTGCGGCTGACGTGCATGGGAGAGGAGCCCAGACCAAAGGTCTGGTGCAGTTCGAACTCACGATTGACCACGTCGGCCAACCGGCGCACGCCCTCGCGGATGCGGTCGGGCGGCGGGAAGCAGTAACTGAGCCTGATGTTGCGGCTGCCCAGCCCGTCGGCATAGAAGGCGGTGCCGGGGGTGTAGGCGACACGGGCCGTGACGGCGCGCGGCAGCATCGCCTGGGAATCGAGTCCTTCGGGAAGCGTGACCCAGACGAAGAAGCCTCCTTGGGGCTCGGTCCAGGTGGTGCCCGGGGGCATGTACTCGCGCAGGGCCTCCAGCATCGCGTCGCGCCGGGCCCGGTACATGTCCTTGAAGGTGGTGATCTGGCCCTTCCAGTCGTGGTTGGCCAGGTAGCTGCTGATGGCGTACTGGCTGAAGACCGGCGGGCACAGCGTGGCGGACTCCTGGGCCAGCACGAGCTTCTCGCGCACGGCGTGCGGGGCAAGGACCCAGCCCACGCGGAAGCCGGGTGCGAAGGTCTTGGAGAAGGATCCCAGGTAGATGACCTGCTCCTCGTCCAGGGAGCGGATCGCCGGGATCGGTTCGGTGTCCAGCGTGAGCAGCCCGTAGGGATTGTCCTCCACGACGAGAATGTCCAGCTCTCGGCAGACCTCGACGATCTGCTGGCGCCGTTCCAGGGTCTGGGTGATGCCCGAGGGGTTGTTGAAGTTGGGGATCGTGTAGAGGAACTTGGGGCGCTTGCCGGCCTCGGCACATGCCTGCGCCGCTGTGCGCAGGGCCTCGGGCTGCAGGCCGTGCTCGTCCATGGCGACGTGCACCACCTCGCACTGGTAGCTGCCGAAGGTGCCCAGCGCGCCCACATAGCTGGGGGCCTCGGCCAGGACCACGTCACCCGGGTCGCAGAAGATACGTGTCACCAGGTCCAGGCCCTGCTGCGAACCGCAGGTGATGGTGACGTCGTCGGGATGGGCCTGGATGCCCTCCAGCGCCATCACCTCACAGATCTGCTCGCGGATGAAGGGCTCCCCCTGCCCGGAGCCGTACTGCATCGCCTGCTGGCCACGTTGCTGCACCAGATCTGACAGGGTGCTGCCCACGGCATCGAGGGGCAGGTCTGCGATGTTGGGCATGCCACCGGCCAAGGAGACCACTTCGGGCCTGTTCGCCACCGCGAAGAGCGCTCGCACCGCGGAGGCACGCATGCCGTGGGTGCGCTGGGAATAGCTGGAGTAGTAACGGTCCAGCCGGGTGTCTCGACGTTCAGGTTCAGGCAGGCTCACCCCTCTACTCTGCCACGCACCCTCCGGTGAGTGGGTCGCGACCACGCCTTGCACCTGCGCCGACGCCTACGATTGGAGACGGCGACAGTAGGGAGGGCAGCCAATGCGACGCAACCCACGTGTGCACCTGGTGGTTCCCGGGGACCTACCCCGTCTGCTGCCAACCTGTCAGGGCCACGGGAACCTGGACGGCCTCCTGCAGGACCCGTCTGCCAGCTGGGCGCGTGCCGCGATGGACCAGTGGGGGTTGTGCGGAGCAGCGCTGCTGGACGACCAGGCGCAGCCGTGCGCCCAGATGATGATCTGCCCGGGGCTGCAGCTGCCCACGGGCCACCCGTTGGTGAACTGGTCGAAGACGCCGGAAGCGGCCTACCTGCTGGCGCTGGTGACCACACCGGCGTCGGATCCGCGGCCGACGGCGGAGGATCCCCGAGTCAAGGTGCTGGTGCAGGCCTTGGCACGTCAGCTCTCGGGGCAAGTGGCCACCGTCGAGGCAGCGGCACGTCGAGAGTCAGGCACCTGCCTGGAGCCCCCCAGCGCCTGGTTGGCGGCGGCAGGGTTCACCGTCGTGCCCGAGGCGCGGGCCGACGGTCGGGTCCGGATGCGGCTCGATCTGGAGTCGACGGTGCGCTGGCGGCCGGGCCTGGGCCGGGCCCGGGCACTGCTGGAGGGACTGGTGCCTCGTCCGTTGCCGCCGGTGGAACCAACCGGCCGAGACGGTCAGGGAAGCTGAGCTGGAGCAACGACGACGATGCCCCGGCCATCAAGACCGGGGCATCGTGCGTGGTGAATCAGGAGAACAGGATCAGGCGACGCGGATCTTCTGGCCGATCTTGATCATGTTCGGGTTCTTCACGGTCGACTTGTTGAGCTGCCAGACGGCCTTCCAGCCGGTGCCATTGCGCTTGGCGATCTTCGACAGGGTGTCGCCGCTCTTGACGGTCACGTACTTGGCGCCCTTGACCGACTTCACGGGGGCCACGGAGGTGGCCTTCTTCTTCGTGGTGGTGGCCTTCTTCTTGACCGGGGTGGTCTTGACGCTCGAGGTGACGCCGGTGCTGGCGGCCAGGCCGTTGGCGCGGGTCAGACCGGCGCGCTTGGAGCAGACGGGCCAGGCGCCGGGGCCCTGGGCCTTCAGCGTCTTCTTGGCGATCTCGATCTGCTGGGCCTTGGTGGCCTTGTTGGCGGTGGGGGCGTACTTGCCGCCGCCGAAGGCCAGCCAGGTGGAACGGCTGAACTGCAGGCCGCCGTAGTAGCCGTTGCCGGTGTTGATCGACCAGTTGCCGGTCGACTCGCACTGGGCGACGCGGTCCCACACGCTGCCAGCGGCCTGCGCGGGGGCGGCGGCACTCATGCCGATGCCGGCGCTCAGCGCAGTGGCGGCAACCAGGGAAACGAAGGTGGAGGTCTTGTTCATGGGTGCCAACCTAGGCATTCCTGAGCAATTCTCAAAATCGCTCTCAGGTGAAACGGCCGTCTCGGGTGGACCACGGGGCTGGTCAGGCTGTATGGCAGCCATGTGATTCAGCTCGTCAGGCGCAAGATGTGCGGTTCTCGACGACTTTTCTGAAGAAATCTGTGGATCAGCTCAAGACCCGGGTTCACTGACGCGCATCGTGACCGGCGTGGCGTGCTCCACGGTCCGGGAGACCGTGCAGTCGCGTTCCTGGGACAGTCGCACCAGCCGCTCCACCAGGCCGGCGGCCTGGCGGCCCCGCTCGTCGTCGCCGAAGACGACGCGGAAGTCCACCTCGAGCTCGCGCAGCCGGGTGCCACCCTCGTCGTCGACGAACTTCTCGCCGCCCACCTCAACCTCGAAGCCCTCGGGTTCACCACGACGAGAGGTGACCACGTCCACGTCGATCGCGCTGCAGGCCCCGATGGCCGCCAGCAACAGCTCGACGGGTGAGAAGTGCTCCTCGGCAAGCCCCACGGGCAGCTCGACGCCTGCCGCATTGGTGGCCAGGTAGTTGCCGGTGCTGGTGCGCTGCAGACGCACCTGGTGACGGGTGGGGCCGGTCATGGCGCCATCGTGTCCGCGAAGCGATTGGTCAGCTTCATCAGGTCGGTGCGGTTCAGGCCCACCAGGTCCACGATCATGATCGCGGTCCGGTCACGCACGATGGCGCAGGCGTCGCGATTGGTGTCGATGCTGGTGCCGCAATAGCCGTTGTCCGTGGCGATCACCGCATTCATGCCCATGTCGGTCATGAACTCCTTGGGATCGGTCTCGGGGCGGCTCATCAGCAGCACCACCGTGTTCTGGCCGCCGCGGGCATAGGTTGCTGCGATGGTCGACTTCTTGGTGGTGGGGTTGGCCGAGGGCGTGTCAGCGCTGTTGGCATCGCGTGAGTAGTCGTCGACCGACAGCGGCGGGACCATCTTCCACGGGGTGCGCGAGGGCTCGGCGGTGATGACCACCTGCGGCTTGGCGGCGTTCATCCGATAGGCCGCGTAACCGGCGCCACCGACGGCCAGCGCCAGGGTCAGCAGGCCAGCAAGCACCAACAGCCAACGCGGGAAGCGGCTGGCGCGGATGACCGGACCGGCCTCCAGCTCATCGGGGCCGGTGCTGGCTTGCGTCGTGTAGGAAAGGTCGGCGCCCACGGGCGACGAGCCGCGACCTTCACCGGGGCTGCTACTCATGGCCACCAACCTAGTGGAAGCAGACAACCGTGGCCCGCTGATGGGGCCACGGTTGTGGGAAAAGCCAGCCGGATTGTTGCGGGGCCGGGGCTCAGATGAACTCGTCGAGCGCCTTCAGCAGGGCCCCCTTGCTCTTGGCGCCCTGGAAGGACTTCACCACCTGGCCGCCCTGCCAGACCTGCAGGGTGGGCAGCGAGAGGATGCCCTGCTCCGTGGGGATCTGGGTGTTGGAGTTGGTGTCCATCTTGACGAAGGCCATCTTGTCACCGAGCTGCGCGGCGATCTCGTCGATGATCGGCGAGAGCTGCTTGCAGGGTGCGCACCAGTCGGCCCAGTAGTCCACCAGGACGGGCTTGGGGTTGTTGACCACCTCGGTGGCGAAGGTCTGGTCGGTGACTTCCTTGACAATGCTCATGCTTCTCCTTCTGGTGCCCTCGACAGGCTCGGGCGGCGGGGTGTGTGGTTGTTTGGGTCAGGCCTGGACGTTCTCGTCGGCCAGGTCGGCCAGGAAGCGCTCGGCATCCAGGGCGGCCTTGCAGCCGGAGCCCGCCGCGGTGATCGCCTGGCGGTAGGTGTGGTCCACCAGGTCGCCACAGGCGAAGACGCCGGACAGGTTGGTCTTGGTGCCGTCGGGCTCGGTGAGCACGTAGCCGGCGGCGTCCAGCTCCACCTGGCCCTTGACCAGCTCGGAGCGGGGCTCGTGACCAATGGCGACGAACAGGCCGTTGACCGGCAATTCCTTCTTCTCGCCGGTCTGGTTGTTCTCGATGGTGACGCTCTCCAGCGCCTTGTCTCCGCTCATCGCGACCACATTGGAATTCCACTCGATGGTGATCTTCGGGTCATTGAGAGCGCGGGCGGCCATGATCTTGCTGGCGCGCAGCTCGTCGCGACGCACCACCATGGTCACGCTGGAGCCGAAGCGGCTCAGGAAGGTGGCCTCCTCGACGGCGGAATCGCCGCCACCCACCACGACGATCGGCTTGTCCTTGAAGAAGAAGCCGTCGCAGGTGGCACACCAGGACACACCGCGGCCGGAGTACTTGTCCTCGTCGGCCAGCCCCAGCCGCTTGTAGCCAGAGCCGGTGGCCAGGATGACTGCCTTGGCTCGGTAGACATTGCCGGCGGAGTCAGTGACGGTCTTGATGGGGCCGGTGAGGTCGAGCTCCTCGGCATCGTCGGTGATGAACTCTGCTCCGAAGCGCTCGGCCTGCGCGCGCATGTTGTTCATCAAGTCGGGGCCCATGATGCCGTCGGTGTAGCCGGGGTAGTTCTCCACCTCGGTGGTGTTCATCAGTGCGCCGCCAGCGCTGAAGGCACCCTCGATGACCAGCGGCTTGAGTTCGGCGCGGGAAGTGTAGATCGCGGCGGTGTAGCCGGCCGGGCCGGAACCGACGATGATCACGTCGCGCACCGGCTGCTCCTCGGCCCCTGTCGTGGCGGTGGCGGGCTCTTCGTCGGGGGTGATGTCGTCGAGCGAGATCAGTCCGGCAACATTCAGTGCGGGTGTGGTCATGGTGTCCTCTCACGCGGCAGAACCGCGGTGGCGTGCTGCGGATAGAACTCTACCCAGCACGTCCGGTGGGTCGATCGTGTGCCGAGTCAACGGCGTGGAGGAGTCCGCTATTCCCGTGCTCTGTCAGTGCTCACCACGTTGCCTGGGCGCGGACCAACGCACAATGGCCGCAGTTCTCACCGATGTCGGTGGAAACTGCGGCCATTGAGGGTGGAGTGCCGTTGCTGGCTCAGGCCGCGACAGGAGCGGGGAATCGTCGGCGCAGCCACAGGCTGACGTAGACCAGACCCACCAGGACGGGGACCTCGATGAGTGGGCCGACGACGCCGGCCAGAGCCTGCCCCGAGGTGGCACCGAAGGTGCCGATCGCGACGGCGATGGCCAACTCGAAGTTGTTGCCGGCGGCGGTGAAGGCCAACGTCGTGGTGCGCTCGTAACCCATGTTGAGTGCGCGACCCAGCAGATAGCTGACTCCCCACATCAGGGCGAAGTAGGCCAGCAACGGCAGGGCGATGCGGGCGACGTCCAACGGACGGTTGGTGATCTGGTCACCTTGCAGGGCAAAGAGCAGGACGATGGTGAACAGCAGGCCGTAGAGCGCCCAAGGGCCGATCCGAGGCAGGAAGGACTCCTCGTAGCGCTGTCTGCCCCAGGCCTTCTCGCCGAAGTGCCGCGTCAGGAAGCCCGCCAGCAGTGGGATACCCAGGAAGATCAGGACACTCTTGGCGATCTGCCAGGCAGAGACTTCCAGACCGGTCTGCTGCAATCCCAGCCAGCCAGGCAGCACGGACAGGTAGAACCAGCCAAGACCGGCGAAGGCAATCACCTGGAAGATGGAGTTGATGGCCACCAGCACCGCGGCAGCCTCCCGGTCTCCACAGGCCAGGTCATTCCAGATGATGACCATGGCGATGCAGCGGGCCAGGCCGACGATGATCAGCCCGGTGCGGTACTCGGGCAGGTCGGGGAGCAGCAGCCAGGCCAAGGTGAACATCAACAGGGGCCCCACCAGCCAGTTGAGCACCAGGCTGGCGCCCAGCATCCGGCGATCGTGCGTGACGGTGTCCAGCCGGTCATAACGCACCTTGGCCAGAACGGGGTACATCATCACCAGCAGGCCGATCGCTATCGGCAGGGAGACCCCGTCGACCTCGATGGCGGCCAGCCCCTCACCCAGGCCGGGGATGAGCCGGCCGAGGGTCAGGCCGATCACCATGGCGATCAGGATCCAGACGGCGAGGTATCTGTCGAGGAAGGACATCTTCGCCGCGATGCCACGGTTGTTCTCGGTGGTGTCTTTCAAGGGGGCTCCAAGTTCTTGTATCGATGAATGTCGATGCATAAATCGTGCTGATCCAATCGACGGTTGTCAATGTGAGGCTAGAATTGCGTCATGGAGCACAAGACCGCAGACGCCTGTTGCGGCCCCTCGCGCCTGTTGATGACGGCCGAGGAGGCAGAGCGGCGGGCAGCGAGCTTCAAGGCACTCTCGGATCCGGTGCGGCTGCGGATCTACCACCACATCGCCTCCAGCGACCACAGCGTGTGTTTCTGTCATCTTCCGGAAGTCTTCGGTGTCAGCCAGCCGACGCTCTCTCATCACCTCAAGAAGCTCGTGGAGGCGGGCCTGGTGACACGGGAGCAGCGGGGACGGTGGGCCCACTACAGCCCGCGTCCAGCCGGACTGGCACAGGTCATCGCCCTTGTGGGTGATGTGTCGGGACGGCCCGATGGGGCAGACTGCAAGAGGGAAACCCTGCCCACAGAGGAGAAACTGTGAAGCCCAGCGTGTTGTTCGTGTGTGTGAAGAATGGGGGCAAGAGCCAGATGGCCGCTGCCCTGATGCGACTGCGGGCCGGTCGTGACGTCCACGTGCACTCCGCTGGCACGCAGCCGGGCGGAAAACTGAATGAGGAGTCGCGCGCCAGCGTCGAGCGAGTGGGCGGAAGTTTCGATGGCGAGGAGCCCAAGCCCATCGATCCCAAGCTGCTGCGCAGCGTCAACCGCGTGGTGGTCATCGGTGACGAGGCGACGGTGGAGCCGGTCAAGGGCATGAAGGGCACCATCGAGCACTGGGCCGTCGACGAGCCGTCGCAGCGCGGCATCGAGGGTGACCAGCGCATGGACCTGCTGCGCGACGAACTCGACGCACGGGTGGCGCAGTTGTTGGCCGAACTCAAGGCCTGAGCAGCCCGACGAAAGCCGCCCGGCTCCTGGGCATCACGTGGGGTCTCCCACACGATGCTCGGAGCCGGGCGGCTTCGTCCTGCTGACGACGATCAGGCGTCGACGACCACCGGGATGACCACCGGGCTGGTGCGTCGGCCGCGACGGAACCAGTTGGTCACGGTGCGTGCCACCTCGATCTCCAGCTCATTCTGGTCATTGCGGCCGGCCTGCACGGCGCTGCGCAGCGCCTTCTGGATCTTGGGCGTGAGCTCCTCGAACTCGTCCTCGCCCGGCAGGGCACCCTTGCTGATGTACTCCGGGTCCTCCACGATGTCGCCGGTCTTGGGATCGATGAACAGCAGGATGGTCACCACGCCGTCCTCGGCCAGCGCGCGGCGCTCGGCCAGCGTCTCGTCGTTGACGGCATCCACCTGGCCACCCTCGACGAAGACGAGCCGGGCGGAGACCTGACCGGCCACCTGGATCTTGCCCTTGACCAGGTCGATCACCGCGCCGTCGCGCACCACCAGCACGTTCTCGGCCGGCACGCCGGTCTTCTTGGCGATGGTGGCCTGGGCATCCAGGTGACGCCATTCACCGTGCACCGGCAGCACATTGCGGGGCTCGATGATGTTGTGGCAGTAGGCGAGCTCACCGGCGCTGGCGTGGCCGGAGGTGTGGACCTTGGCATTGCCCTTGTGCACCACATTGGTTCCCAGCTCCGAGAGCTGGTTGATGATGTTGTAGATCGAGCTCTCGTTGCCCGGGATCAGCGAGCTGGCCAGCAGCACGGTGTCGCCGGGGCCCACCTTGATCTGGTGGTCGTTCTTGGCGATGCGGGCCAGGGCCGCCATCGGCTCACCCTGCGATCCGGTGCAGATCAGCACCGTTTTGTTGTCGGGCATCTTCATCAGGTCGCGGTGGTCCACCAGCGTTCCCTCGGGGATCTGCAGGTAGCCCAGGTCTCGGGCGATGCCCATGTTGCGCACCATCGAACGGCCGACGAAGGCCACCTTGCGGCCGTGCTCGTGGGCCGCGTCGATCACCTGCTGGATGCGGTGCACGTGGCTGGCGAAGCTCGAGACGATGACCCGACGCGGCGAGGTGCGGATGACCTCGGAGATGGCCGGGCCGAGCTCCTGCTCGCCGGTGGTGAAGCCGGGCACCTCGGCATTGGTCGAGTCGACCATGAAGACGTCGACGCCCTCCTCGCCGAAGCGGGCGAAGGCACGCAGGTCGGTGATGCGATCGTCGAGGGGGAACTGGTCCATCTTGAAGTCGCCGGTGTGCAGCACCGTGCCGCCGGGAGTGCGAACGAAGACGGCCAGACCGTCGGGGATCGAGTGGTTCACCGCGGCGAACTCGCAGTCGAACCCGCCGAGCTTGATGCGGTCGCCCTCGCTCACCTGCTGGGTGACCGGCTTGATGCGGTGCTCCTGCAGCTTGGCGGTGATCAGCGCCAGGGTGAGCTGCGAACCCACCAGCGGGATGTCGGGGCGCAGCTTCAGCAGGTAGGGAACGCCGCCGATGTGGTCCTCGTGGCCGTGGGTGAGCACGATGCCGTCGATCTGGTCGAGGCGATCGGCGATCGGGGCGAAGTCGGGCAGGATGACGTCGATGCCCGGCTGGTCGGGATCGGGGAAGAGCACGCCGCAGTCGATGACCAGCAGGCGGCCGTCGAACTCCAGCACGGCCATGTTGCGGCCGACCTCACCGAGGCCGCCGAGGGGCATGATCCGCAGCACGCCCTTGTCGGGGCGGCTGAGGGACTTCTTGTTGCGCGATGACGAGCGATTGCGAGCCATGGGTGCTCCTTTCGAGCAGGGTCAGTTGCCGGTGAGATCGGCAGGATCGTGGGTCAGTGGTTCGAGCAGGACGTCGGGGTTCTCCTGACGAACCCAGCGCGCCTGCCATTTGTCGGAGAACAGGGCGAGCAGCATCCCGTCGCTGCGTTCGGCCACCTCGACGCCCTGACGACGTTCGATGGCGGCGATGTCGGATCGTTGGGTACGCATGGCCAGGCCGAAGGGCAGGTGGTCCAGCCGGATTGGGCAGTTGAACTCGTGCTCCATGCGGTGGGCCACCACCTCGAACTGCATCGGACCGACGGCGGCCAGGATCGGCATCTGGCTGGGCCGACGATCGGAGCGCAGCACCTGGATGACGCCCTCCTGGTCGAGCTGCTCGATGCCACGCTGGAACTGCTTGTGGCGCGAGGGATCCTTGGCGCTGGCCTGCTGGAAGTGTTCCGGCGGGAAGGACGGGATCTCGGGGAAGGTGACCGGTTCGTCCAGGTACAGGGTGTCGCCTGCCCGGACGCTGCCGGCATTGACCAGGCCGATGATGTCACCGGGCCAGGCCTGTTCGACGGTCTCACGGTCTCGGCCGAAGACATTCGAGGCGTACTTGGTGGCCAGCGGACGGCCGGTGGCGGCACGGGTGACCACGTCGCCACGATGGAAGAGCCCAGAACAGATGCGGGCGAAGGCCAACCGGTCTCGGTGGTTGCGATCCATGCCGGCCTGCACCTTGAAGACCTGGGCGCTGAAGGGGGCCTCGACCGGGCGAAGGTCCCCATTCTCGTCCGGGCGCGGGCTGGGTGGCGGCGCCAGCTCGGAGAGCACCTGCAGCAGCTGCCCGATGCCGAAGTTGAGCACGGCCGCGGCGAAGATCACCACGCTGCTGCGCTGGGCCAGGTAGTCGTCCAGGTTGTGTTCGAAGCCGTCGGCGGCCAGCAGCTCCGACTCCTCCAGCGCCGTGGTCCACGGTTCGCCAACGGTGGCCTCGGCCTCCTGGGCGCTCATCCGGCGCTCCATGGCCAGCGTGCTGCCACCGGGGGTGCGGGTGTACTCGACGTATTCGCCCGTGCGGCGGTCGACCACGCCGTGGAAGTCACCGGCGATGCCCACCGGCCAGGTGAGTGGCGTGGGACGCATGCCGGTGCGGTCCTGGATCTCGTCGAGCAGTTCGAGGGCTTCGTGGCCGGGGCGGTCCCACTTGTTGATGACGGTGATGATCGGGATCTGGCGCTGCTTGCACACCCCGAAGAGCTTCATGGTCTGCGGCTCCATGCCCTTGGCGGCATCAAGCAGCATGATCACGCTGTCGACGGCGGTCAGCACCCGGTAGGTGTCCTCGCTGAAATCGGCGTGACCCGGGGTGTCGACGACGTTGAAGACCAGCCCGTCGTGCTCGAACTGGATGGCCGAGGAGCTGATGGAGATGCCGCGGTCGCGCTCCATCTCCATCCAGTCGCTGACGGTGCCCTTGCGGCCGGCCTTGCCGTGGGTGGCGCCCGCCTCGTTGAGCACGCGTGCGTGCAGCAGGAGTGCCTCGGTGAGCGTCGACTTGCCGGCGTCGGGGTGGCTGATCACCGCGAAGGTGCGGCGTCGGTCCGCTTGCTTGAGCACGTCGGCACTTGTCACGAAGAGGGGCTCCAGAACTGTCGTCGATGGGAAGGGCACGAGGCGGTGGCGCCGGTGTGGTGTGCGTCACCGCATCCCAGTCTCTCATGCTGGCCGGGCTGTGCTGCTGAGAGCAAGGACCGCGGGTGCGGCACTGCCCTGGATGGCTTGGCGGCACAGGTTGGCTCGGCGGTGCAGGCAGGGTCAACGGGGTGGGCGGGGTCAGCGCCGCAGGGATGGTTCCAGCGTGTTGAGCAGGGCCTGGGCGCAGGCCTCGTCGAGCACGACGTCGGTGGCGACCCGGGCCCGCAGTGCACCCCTGAGGGCTTGCGCCTTGGCGGTGCCCGCCACCACGCAGATGCGGCGTGGCAGGCGATGCAGCTGGTCGGGGGTCATGCCCGAGGCGCGATCGTTGAGCGGAATGTCCTGCCAGCTCCCGTCCTCGCGCAGGAAGACGGTGTTCACGTCGCCCACCACGCGGTGTTCCTGCAGCTGCTGCCAGTCGGCCTCGTCCAGATAGCCCTGGGCGTAGACCTGCGATGGCACCTCGGCGCTGAGTCCCCCCACCCCGAACAGGGCCAGGTCGATGCGTTCGTGCAGTGCCAGCACCGACTGGATGCTGCGTTCGCGCCACATCGCCCGCTTGGTCTGGGCGTAGTCGAAGAAGGCCGGGACCGGGAAGGGCACCACGGTCGAGGAGAAGGCGCTGGCGAACTGGGAGTTGATGGCATCGACGTGGCGCAGCCCCGAGGTGGTGGGATTCGCCGCGCCATTCATCTGCACCACGGTGGTGTTGCGGGCCTCCCGGGGTGACAGGTACTGCACCACACTGCCCAGGGTGGTGCCCCAGGCGGTGCCGATCACCATGTCGTCGCGGACCGACTCACTGATGAGTTGGCCCGCGGCTCGCGCCACTCGCTCCAGGCGGTGCACGTCCGATGCCCCTTCGCGTACCGGCACCACGTGGGCCCGCACCCCGAAGGCCCGGCCCAGGTGTGCCCCCAGTGAGGTGCGCGGCCCGGCCGGGTTGGTGAGGGTGATCTGCACCACGCCGCTTTCCCTTGCCTGCTTCAGCAGGCGCGAGACGCTGCTGCGCGAGACGTTCAACTGGCGGGCGATCGACTCCATGGTCTCGCCCTGCACGTAGTACAGGGAGGCCGCCAGGTACAGGTGGTCAGACCGCTCGTTCATCGCGCTGCTCCGGTCGTGCACATGTGTTCATGCTACTGGCGCACATGTGCGTTTGGTGGTGGATTGGGTCCGCGCGAGGCGCTCGGACGACGAGGTCATGAGCTCGACGAGGAGCGACAGCCTGGCGTGAACCACAGGGTGTGCCGCACTGCCGGCGCCCACCACAGACGCCGCGCCCGGGGGCGCGCACATGAAAGGCACGGACGTGATCCCTCTGGAAACCGCACAGGTGGCCCTACCTGTCATCTTCGGGTCGGAGTTCTTCGGTACGGCGACGCTCATCCTGCTGGGTGTCGGCGTGGTGGCGAACAACCTGCTGGGCAAGACGAAGGGGCAGAACTCCGGAACCCTTCACATCAACTTCGGCTGGGGCCTGGCGGTCTTCATGGGCGTCTACGTCGCCTACAAGACCGGCGGTCACCTGAATCCGGCCGTCACCCTGGGCCTGGCGGCCGCGGGAAATGACCTCGCGCCCGGTGTGGCCGCCACGCCGGTCAACATCGGCGTCTACCTGGCGGCGCAGCTGCTGGGTGCCATGTTCGGTGCGGGTCTGGCCTGGGCGGCCTACAAGGACCACTACGACACCGACGTCGATCCCGAGCTCAAGTTGGCGACCTTCGCCACCGGCCCCGCCATCCGCAATCCCTTCTGGAACACGCTCACCGAGGTCATCGCCACCTTCGTGCTGGTCTTCTGGGTGCTCATCAGCGGTTACACCCAGGGTGTCACCGTCGGCCCGCTCGCGGTGGCCCTCGTGATCGTCGGCATCGGCGCCTCGCTCGGTGGCCCCACCGGTTACGCCATCAACCCCGTCCGTGACCTGGGGCCACGCCTGATGCACGCCGTCCTGCCGATCAAGGGCAAGGGTGGGTCAGACTGGGGTTATGCATGGGTGCCCGTGATCGGCCCGACCATTGGTGGCCTGCTGGCCGCCGTCGTCTACCGGATCTTCTGGTGACCCGACCAGACCTGAGACCGCAGAACCAACAAGATTTCACGACGGAGTGGAGCGCAGCATGAAGAGCAAGTACATCCTGGCGATCGACCAGGGAACCACCAGCAGCCGGGCGATCATCTTCGACCACGGCGGCAAGATCATCAGCGTCGGCCAGAAGGAGCACGAGCAGATCTTCCCCCGCGCGGGCTGGGTCGAGCATGATGCCGAGGAGGTCTGGGCCAATGTCCGCGAGGTCGTCGCGGAGGCGCTGAGCAAGGGCAACATGAACCGCCATGACATCGCGGCCGTGGGCATCACCAACCAGCGCGAGACCACCGTGGTGTGGAACAAGGAGACCGGCAAGCCGGTCTACAACGCGATCGTCTGGCAGGACACCCGCACCCAGAAGATCTGTGACGCTCTCGCCCAGGGTGACAACGACCGCTACAAGGACAAGGTGGGCCTGCCGCTGGCCACCTACTTCTGCGGCCCCAAGGTCAAGTGGATCCTGGACAATGTCGAGGGCGCTCGCGAGGACGCCGAGGCCGGCAAGTTGCTGATGGGCACCATGGACACCTGGGTGCTGTGGAACATGACCGGCGGCGTCGAGGGAGGGATCCACGTCACCGACGTCACCAATGCCTCGCGCACCATGTTGATGGACCTCAAGAGCCTGCAGTGGGACGAGCAGATCGCCAAGGACATGACGATCCCGATGAGCATGCTGCCCGAGATCAAGAGCTCGGCCGAGGTCTACGGAAAGGGACGCGAGGGCGGCTTCCTGCGCGACATCCCGATCGCCGGCATCCTGGGCGACCAGCAGGCCGCCACCTTCGGCCAGGCCTGCTTCGAGAAGGGCATGGCCAAGAACACCTACGGCACCGGGTGCTTCATGCTGATGAACACCGGCGAAGAGGCTGTTCCCAGCAAGAATGGCCTGCTCACCACGCTGTGCTACAAGATCGGCGACCAGAAGCCGGTCTATGCACTGGAGGGATCGATCGCGGTGGCCGGCTCCTTGGTGCAGTGGCTGCGTGACAACCTCAAGATGTTCGACAGCGCCCCCGAGGTGGAGGAGCTGGCCGCCACCGTCGACGACAACGGCGGCGCCTACTTCGTGCCGGCCTTCAGCGGCCTGTTCGCGCCCTACTGGCGTTCCGACGCCCGCGGCGCGCTCGTCGGCCTGACCCGTTACGTCAACCGGGGCCACATCGCTCGCGCGGTGCTGGAGGCCACCGCCTACCAGACGCGCGAGGTGCTGGAGGCCATGGAGGCTGACTCGGGCGTGACGCTGGCCGAGCTGCGCGTGGACGGCGGCATGACCGCCAACCAGACCCTGATGCAGTTCCAGGCAGACCAGCTGGGGGTCTCGGTGGTGCGGCCGATGGTGGCCGAGACCACGGCCCTGGGCGCGGCCTATGCCGCCGGCATCGCCGTGGGTTACTGGGACGGTGAGCAGGACGTGATCGACAACTGGGCCGAGGATGCTCGCTGGGAGCCCAGCTGCGAGCAGGAGGAGCGTGGCCGGTTGTACCGCAACTGGAAGAAGGCAGTCACCAAGACCTTCGACTGGGTGGACGACGACGTCAAGGAGTGAGGCGCTCACCAGGGGTGAGACCGGCGCGGCGGGGTGTGATCCACACCCCGCCGCGCCGTTTCCTGAGAAGAACTTAATACTGAATATACTGCTTGCCTGATGGAGAACCGACGGTTGGATCGTCGGCGCCCTGGGGTGGCGCGATTCTCTGCTGAGGCAGGGAATGATGCGGGCCTATCAGGGGTGGGCGGCGTCGGATGGATCAGTGGCTGTGTCAATTTCACGCTGCGGGATAGCCCACAAGTGCGTGAATATGAAGGACTGCATACCTTTTTTGGGGCAGAATGACGAGCGCGGCCCCCACCGGGCCGCGCGATTGATTGTTCGGGGGGACAAGAAACATGGCAAAGGATGTTCGCGAGCGCATGGTGGCGGGGGCCACGAAGCTGCTCGCCACCAAGGGCCTGCAGGCCACGTCGTTCAGCGAAGTGATCGAACTGACCGACACGCCGCGGGGCTCCATCTACCACCACTTCCCAGGCGGCAAGGACGAGCTGGTGCTCGCTGCCCTTGACCAGGCCTGTCAGCAGATGCTCGCCTCGCTGGGATCCAGTGACGGCGCCAGCGCCGAAGAGGTGCTCGGCACCGTGACCAGCGCCTGGCGGAAGCTGCTCGAGGGATCGCAGGCCACCACTGGCTGCGCTGCCGTCGCAGTCACCGTTGCCACCGAGTCCGACGAGCTGCTGGGCGCCACTGCCCGGGTCTTCTCCACCTGGCAGGAGCGGCTCACCGCACTGTTCGCCGGCGGCGGGCTCACCGCCGACAAGGCCGCGGCCTTCGCGGCCACCGTGCTGGCCACCGTCGAGGGAGCCGTGGTGATCGCCCGTGCCGAGCGCAACCTAGAGGCCTACGACCGGGCAGTCGGCCAGCTGCCCACCCTGTTGGCGGCGCTGAAGGCCTGACCCAGGACCTCGATCAGCCCAGGCCCTCGATCAGCTCAGCACCTCGATCTCGGCGATCGAGGCCTGGTACTTGTTGCCGCTCACCTTGGGAAGGCTGGTCAGGTAGACCAGCACATAGCGCGACTCCACCGCCTGCTCGGGCACCAGCTCGGCGTTGGTGCCGGCCTTGGCCTCACTGGCCACCGTGGTCCACTGCTTGCTCGAGGTGGCGGGGGCCTTGTCGGTGGTGTTGTCCGTCGGCACCCGCAGCTCGACGGCGGTGGGCGCCCCCTGCATGGTCAGCTTCACACGGCCCACCTGGCGGCGCTCCCCCAGATCGACGACCAGGCCGACGCCCGGCTTGAGCTTGCCCAGCTTGGGATCGTTCAGGTAGGTGAGGGTCTTCCACGCGGTGGCAGGGTCGCCGTCCCAGGCATTCTTCACCTGGGCAGGGTTCTCCTCGGCATTGCCACCGTCGCCGGTCGGGTCGAAGTCTGCCACGGCAGAGATCTGCAGCGGCTTGCCGGCCTGCTCGTCGTCGTCACCGCCACCGCCCATGGTGGTCTTGCCCAGCAGCACTCGCAGCAGTCCCACCAGCAATGCCAGGGCCACCAGGGCCACCAGGACTGACAGCCAACGCCGTCGGGGCGGGCGCGAGGAGCGGGGTGCGCGGGTGGCCGAGCGAGCGCCGGCGGGGCGCCCCGACGGGGCAGGATCGGCCTCACCGGGGGCAGAAGGAGTGGCGGGGCTGGACGGCATGGCCGCAGCGGCCTGCCCGGCGCCGATCCCGGCGGCCGCCGCATCGCCACCCACGTCGAAGGTCGCCGCACCTGGCGACGGGACCGTCGACTGGACCGTCGTCTCGTCCGGGTCGACGGCACGCATGCTGGCAGTGGTCTCCAGCAGTGCCGCCCGGCCGCCGCCCTCATCCTGCGGCACCACCGGGTAGCGCATCCGGCGTTCCAGGTCGGCAGCGGCGTCGGCGGTGCCGAGCACCTTGGACAGCGCCTTGGCCACCTGGCTCGCGGTGCGCAGGGGCATCGCATTGCGGTGCGGCGCCTCGGAGAGCACCTGGTCACAGATCTCGTCGAGTGCGGGTGAGACCCCCGAGCGCACCTGCCGCGGGGTCAACCAGCCGTGGGCGTCCATGGGGGCCGGCAGCATGCCCCACGTGCGTCGCGGTTCGCCATTGCCGTCGAGCAGCTGGTCACGCGGCGTGGGCCAGCGGGTCACCAGGCTGGCATAGAGCACCTTGCCGATCGCCGTGACGTCGGCCTGCTCCCGCTCCGACCAGGCCAGCGCCTGCTCGTGCTGGTCGGGATACATCGCCGCCTCGATCAGGAAACCGACGATCTTCACATTGCCGGTGGCGGTGATGATCACCGTGTCCGGGTTGATGCGCTGGTGGAACAAGCCCTCGGAGTGCATCGTCTGCATGGCATCGGCAAGCTCGCGAGCCACCCAGGCGGCCTCCAGGGCGCTCAACGGGCCCTGGCGCAGCAGCCGCTCCAGGCTCTCGCCGGGCGCGAACTCGCACACCACCAGCGAGGGCTCCTCGGGCTGCTCGCCCACCACCGCATCCAGCACGCGCAGGAAGCGTGAATCGGTGGCGAAGGCGGCCTTGCGAGCCGAGTCCAGCACCTCGGCGCTGCGCGGATCGTCCTGCGACAACAGGTGCACCAGCACGGAACGCGAGAGCTTCTGGTCGAAGGCACGCCAGGTCAGGGTGCCGCCGCGTTGGGCCAGCTGCTGCTCCAACCGGTAGCGGCCCGCGTACACGTCGCCGGCCGCCACGCGCGGGGGCTGGTGGGCGGCCTGCGGGGCGGGGTCGCTGGTGGCCATGGCAGGCGTCAGCGACGGCTCATCGCCGTCGCCCGCCGGGGCGGATGCGGGCTGCTGCCCCGGATCCTCGAGGGGCTCGGGCCCTGCTGGTGGCATACGACCCTGCAGCTGGGTGGACTCAAGGTCGTCCCCGCCGTGGTCTGCTGGCTCGCGCATCATGTCCTCGTCCCTGATCACTTCGCCTCGACGTTAGTCGATCCCCGCCGTTCCCGCTGGACCTGCCTGATTCGCATGGCGGTGCCGATCAGGAAGACCGCTCCCGAGGCGATGATGATGATCCATCCCACTCGACCCATCTGGGTGGCCGTGACCGTCAGGGGGCGCTCCGCGCCGATGGGGCGGCCCGTCACCGTCGTCAGGCCAGCGGTCATGCCCACCGTGCCATTGGCATGGGTCACCACCTTCATCTTCACCGTGACCGACTCGCCGGGGCCAACCCGCTGCGGACCACTGTCGGTGACACTGATGCGCTGGGCATTGTCGCTGGTGAAGTGCACCTTCACCCGAACCGGTTCGGGCAGGTCGTTGCGGATGGTGACCGGGATCTCCTGCTCCGGGGCGCTCATCACGAAGTCCTCGACGACGTGCAGACGCACGCGGTTGGTGTCCAGCACGCCGCCCCACGTCCGCTGCACTGCCGAGAGCCATTGCACCGCATCGCCTCGGCGTCGTTGCCAGGTGGTGCTGACCGCCTGCGGCAGGATCTGCCCGGCCCTCCGATGGGTCTCGGAGTCCTCGTCCGCCAGTTCTCCCCAGGCCTCGAGCTCTGCCGTGGCTCCCTCGAGGGCCTCCATCCAGGTGGCGTCGCCGACGGGTGCGGTCTTGCTCGGGGGCGTCCAGGTGGGCCTTTCCTGGGCGTCGGTGACGATCGTGCCCAACCCGGCGCGGGTGCGCCACGGAGCGGCAGCCAGTTCCGCTGCCGCCGCAGCCGAGGACTGCACCAGCGTGACCACGGGCTGCTCGGCCAGGAACTGGGTGGCCTGCAGGCGGCCGGTGACCTGGGCCGAGGTCTTGCTGGGCGACGGTCCGGGGCCCCCGTCGAAGACCTCGGGTTGCACCTGCACCACCGACGTGGTGGGCGAGGCGGCCCAGCGCTGCACCGACTGAGGGGAATCGGCGCCGGAGACCAGCAGCACGGCCGGCTTGAGGGCGGCCACCTGCTGGGCGGCCGTGCTGCCCAGCACACCGTCGGCCGGCACGACGGCCAGCGGCAGACCGGCCAGGGGGTGGTCTGCCGGCAGGGGGGCCGCCGCTCGTCGGATGAGGTCAGCGCGGCCCCCGTCGCTGGCCAGTTGCACGTCGGGGCTGCCGTAGAGGGTGCGGTAGGCCCGGCCCTGGGTCAGCAGTGGTTCGAGCTGGGCCAGGAAGTCCTTGGCGGCACGTTGCCCCTCGGCAGTGGAGGCCGTGATGCCGCGGACGGTGTAGCCCTTGGCCATGGCGGTCAGCTCGTCGACCAGGGCGGGATCCACCAAGAGGGTGGTGCCCTTGGTCTGGGCCAGGGCAAGCTGCAGCCGCAGCCGGCCGCGCAGCTCGGCGGCCAGGTCATTGTTGGCGAAGAGCCCGCTGGTCAACTGGGTGGGGCGGCTGGCCAGGTGCACCAAGGTCGTGCTGGGCTGCACCCGGGCATCGTCGGAGGACAGCACGAACAGGCTGCGCGCCCGGCCCAGGGTTTGGTTCTGGCCACCAGCCGGAATGCCCCGCAGCTGGATACCCACCAGGTAGGCCCCGGGCGCGGTGAAGCCGAGGGAATCCTCGCCCTGCACGGGGGCCTGGACGCTGAACGAGGCCGACTCCCCGGGGGCAAAGGACGCCTTGCCGCCGCTGAAGGCCTGGCTCGGCTGGTCACCCACGTCGGTGATGTTGAAGATGTTGCCGGCCTCGGCGGAGACCATCCGTCGCCCCACGGGGGTCTCCGGGCCGGAACGCAGCACCTGGTCCAGCTGGTCCTCGTCCTGGATGGGGTCGGTGGAGCGCCACAGGTGTACCTGGAGATCCTCCACCGGTTTGCCCGTGTCATTGGTGACGGTGCCGGTGATGGTGACCGTGTCGTCGCGAGTGCCCGACGGGGGCGAGACGGACTTCAGGACCACGCTCAACGAGTCGGGATCGGCGGCCATCGAGGGGCTCGGGCGGATGACCCCCAGCCCGGCCACGCAGAGCACCATGGCGAGCAGCGCAGACCACCAGGGCAGCACGCGACCCGGCCCGGGGGCGGGCCGCGACAGCAGGCGGGTGCAGCTCACCCGGCCAGCCTAGTTGTCGTTCTGATTGCCACGGAGCTGCCACCACTGCAGCAACTCCTGGGTTGCTCGTTCCTCGCCCAGAGGGCCTTGGTCGATGCGCAGGTTCAGCAGGTGCTTGTAGGCCTCCCCCACCTCGCGCCCGGGCTTCAGCCCCAGGATCGTCATGATCTGGTCGCCATTGAGGTCGGGACGCATCGCGTCCAGCTCCTCCTGCTCGGCCAGTTCCTCGATGCGTCGCTCCAGGTCGTCATAGGCGGCCCGCAGCCGGGCGGCCTTGCGCTGGTTGCGGGTGGTGCAGTCGCTGCGGGTGAGGATGTGCAGGCGTTCCAGTTGCTCGCCGGCGTCACGCACATAGCGACGCACGGCCGAATCGGTCCAGGAGCCCTCGCCGTAGCCGTGGAAGCGCAGGTGCTGTTCCACCAGCTGGCAGACGGCCTTGGTCTCGTCGGTGGAGAACTTCAGGGCCCGCATCCGCTTGCGGGCGAGCTTGGCGCCCACCACGTCGTGATGGTGGAAGCTGACACTGCCGTCCTTCTCGAAGACGCGAGTGGCGGGCTTGCCGATGTCGTGGAGCAGCGCGGCCAGGCGCAGCACCAGGTCTGGCTGGTGGCCGCGGGCTTGTTCCAGTTCGATCGCCTGATCGAGTACCACCAGGGAGTGGGCGTAGACGTCCTTGTGGCGATTGTGTTCGTCCTGGGTCTGGCGCAGCGCAGCCAGCTCGGGCAGCACCCGATCGGCCAGGCCGGTGACCACCAGCAGGTTCAGGCCGGGGCGAGGGTGCGGGGTGAGCAGCAGCTTGCACAACTCGTCACGCACCCGCTCGGCGCTGATGATCTCGATCCGGTCGGCCATCTCGCCCATGGCCCGCTGCACGTCCGGCGCGACGGTGAACTGCAGCTGGCTGGCGAAGCGCGCGGCACGCATCATCCGCAGCGGGTCGTCGCTGAAGGAGCGTTCCGCGGTGAAGGGGGTGCGCAGCACGCAGGAGGCCAGATCGGCCAGGCCGCCGTAGGGGTCGACGAAACGGTTGTTGACCACGTCGAAGGCCATCGCGTTGACCGTGAAGTCACGACGCACCAGGTCGCCGGCGATGTCGTCGCCGAAGTTCACCTCGGGCTTGCGGGAGTCGCTGCGGTAGATGTCGGCGCGGAAGGTGGTGATCTCGATCTGCCACTCGACGCCACCGCTCTTCTTCTTGGCGCCGATGGTGCCGAAGTCCTTGCCGATGTCCCAGACGGCCTTCGTCCAGCTGCGCAACAGCTTCTCGATGTCGTCGGGGCGGGCGCTGGTGGTGAAGTCCAGGTCGTGCTGCAGCACACCCAGCAGGGCATCGCGCACCGGGCCGCCCACCAGGTAGAGCTCGTGGCCGGCCTCGGCGAACAGGCGGCCCAGCTCGCCGACGACGGGCGTGCTGGCCAACAACTGGGCCATCTGCGCGGTCTGGACCTGGTTCAACTCGTTCTGGGGCACCGCAGAAGTCTACGGGAGCCGTTGGGTCCACCCCGCCATCGTGGATCAGGGCTCTCTAAGTAAATATTCAACGATCGCTAGATGGGCTGAGAATGGTCAATCGAGGCAGGGATGCGGAGCAGGGTGACAGGTCAGGCAGCGCTGGGACGTGAGCGCGCCCGAGCGGCCGCCAGCCCCAGCACGGCCAGTGTCACCACGGCGCCGAGCACCTTGCACCACAGCGGATCGGCGATGAACAGCAGCACCATCGCGGCCAGCACCGGGGCCAGCTCGCGCAGGCTCCAGACCACGTAGCCACCGAAACTGGGCATCGATCGTCCCGCGCTCTCGGCCACCGAGCGCACCATGAAGTTGGGCCCGTTGCCGATGTAGGTGAGCGCTCCGCAGGTGACCGCACCCAGGCTGATCGCCACCAGGTAGGCCTCGGGCACATTGGCCACCCGCGGGTCGCCCGGCAGCTGGGAGGCCAGCTCGAAGAAGGTGGCATAGGTGGGGGCATTGTCCAGCACCGAGCTGAGCCCGCCGGTGAACAGGTAGAAGGTGACCTCGTTCAGCGGCAGCTTCGGTGCCATCGTCGAGAGGAACTGCAGTGCCGTGATCATGGTGGTGAAGATGCCCAGGAAGAGCGCTGCCACCTCCAGGATCGGCTCCCAGGAGAACTCGTTGAGACCAAAGCGCACGTCGTGGCTGCCGGCAAACCAGGAGATGGCCGCCAGCGTCACCATGATGACCTCACGCCACGGCGTGGGGGCGAAGGCGACGGCCGCGACGATGCCGGCCAGCAGCACCAGCTGCCAGGCACCGTGCACCTTGAGGGGCTGGATCTCGGTGCGGTCCCGCAGGATGTGGGCCGCGTCCTCGCGTCGCATCATGGCGGTGTCCAGGGCGTAGTAGGCCGCCAGCAGGAGCAGGTTGATGAACAGCCACTGCCAGAACAGCGTGAAGGTCCACGTGAAGGGCACACCGCGCAGCATTCCCAGGAAGAGCGGCGGGTCCCCCAGCGGAGTGAGCAGGCCGCCACAGTTGGCCACGATGAAGATCGTGTAGACCACCGTGTGCACCACGTGCTCACGTTCCTTGTTGGTGTTGAGGATGGGGCGGATCAGCAGCATGGCGGCGCCGGTGGTGCCGATGAAGGAGGCGATCACTCCGCCGATGGCCAGGAAGATCGTGTTGTTGCGTGGTGTGGCGCGAATGTCACCGGCCAGGTGGATGCCGCCGCTGATCACGAACAGCGATCCGAGCAGTGCGATGAAGCTGACGTATTCGTGCAAGGCGTGCCCCACCAGGTGGGGATGGCCGCTGAGCCACACCCACAGGGCCACCGGCAGGCCCAGCACCAGGGCCACGGCCAGCTGGGTGCGGGGTTTCTCCCAGTGGTGCGCCAGCGCGGGAACCAGGGGCGCGACGGCGATGCTGAGCAGCATGGCGGCAAAGGGCAGGACTGCCCACCAGGAAACAACCATGCCGCATCCTTTCAAGAACCCCTGTGGTGGAGCACGGCAGCCCCCGGATTGGTTGGCGCGGGCCGCTCAGGCCGTGCGAGCGGCCCCCACCGAGGCGATCGTCACACAGATCATCGCCACCACGTCGGTGGGGCTCAGCGCCTCACGCAGCACGACGAAGGCCGCCAGTGCGGCAACCGCCGGTTCGGCGCTCATCAGGATGCCGAAGACCCGGGTGGGGATGAACCTCAGCGCTGCCATCTCCAACGAATAGGGCAGGACCGAGCTGAGCAGGCCCACCCCGATGCCGGCCACCAGCACCTGGGGCTGCCACAGCGTCGCACCGCCCTGGCTGATGCCCGGCACGGCCAGCACCACGGTGCCCAGGACGCAGGCCAGGGTCAGCGCGTCGAGCGCGTGCCAACTGGTGCCGACGCGGGCAGCGCTGACGATGTAGCCACCCCAGCACGCCGCGGCCACCAGTGCGAACATCACGCCGACGGGATCCATGTGGGTGGGGGTGAAGCTCAGCAGCACGACGCCGAACAGGGCCAGTGCGGCCCATCCCAGGTCGAGCAGCCGTCGTGACCCGAAGACGGCCACCCCCAGCGGCCCCAGGAACTCGATGGTCACCGCGACACCCAGGGGGAGCCGGGCGAAGGCCTCGTAGATGCTCCAGTTCATGACCACCAGGAAGGCGGCATAGACCAACCCCTCCCGCCAGGAGCGGGGCTCGGCTGGTTGCTTCGGCAGGTGGCGACGACGTGCCTGGCGCAGGGAGAGCATCACCACCAGCACGACGCTGGCGCTGGCCAGTCGCAGCCAGGTCATGGAGGTGGGCGTCACCTGCCCGAACAGGTCCTTGGCGAGGGCCGCGCCCACCTGGACCGAGGCGATGGCGCCCACGAGCATCCACAGGGCGCCGGGACGCAGCGGGACGGGAGTGGCAGTTGCTGGCATTGGTCCAGCTCTATCACAGCCATTGCCCCTTCTCGGAACCCTGAAGGGGGCAGGGCCTGGGGTCAGTGGCCGGGCGTGCCCCACGACGAGAGGGAGGCCCGCACGCCTGCTGCGTCGAGTGCCTGTTTGCCGCGCTCACGCAGCTCGCGCTGCACGCCCCACTGCTTGTTCGCGGCGCACTTGGCCGTGATCCGCAAGGTCATCGCCGTGCCGGTGATGCTCTCCACTCCCAAGACCTCGGGCGCATCGATCAACTGGTCGGCGAACTCCTCGTCGTCGCCGAACTGCCGGGCGAGGTCTTCCAGCACCTCGATCGCCCGCCCGGCATCCTCGCCGGGGTGGATCGGCAGGTCCACCGTCGCGATGCTCCACCCCTGCGAGACATTGCCGACGGTGATGATCTCGCCATTGCGCACGTACCAGAGCATGCCGCTGGCATCACGGATGCTGGTCACCCGCAGCCCGACGTGCTCCACGGTGCCGCTCACCTCTCCGACCGTCACCACGTCACCCACGCCGTACTGGTCCTCCAGGATCAGGAAGATGCCGCTGATGACGTCCTTCACCAGGCTCTGGGCGCCGAAGGCCAGGGCCACGCCACCCACGCCGGCCGAGGCGAGCACCGGCGCCAGGTTGATGCCCACGTGGGAGAGGATCGTCAGCAGGGCCACGGCGCTGATGACGAAGGTGGCGGCGCTGCCGATCACCGAGCCCATCGTCGCGGCACGCTGCGCCTGACGTTCGGACTGCAAGCCCGTGGCTGAGGCCAGGAGGTGGCCCGGGCGTCCCAGTTTCTCCAGGTGCTGGCGCGCCCGGTCCGAGGACATCCGCACCAGTCGTCGGATGGCCACCTGCACCAGCCAGCGCCCGATGATGGCGAGCAGCAGGATCACCGCGATGGCGATGGCGGTCTGTGGCCAGACGAAGACAAGGCTCTCGAGCAACATGTCTCCATTGTGCTGGCTGTGGCCGACCGCTGCCCGGGTGGCGGAGCCGCTCCAGATGCGCTACCGCCTCGTGATGATGGCCGTGACCAGGCCATTGGCCGTGATGGAGACCTGGTGGGGATCCAGGCTTCCGGCCGGTGGCGCCTGCCATGTGTCCTCGTCTTGGCCCACCACGGATTGCAGCCACGCCACGGCCTCGAAGTCGAGCTCGCGCACGGGGGCTTGGAACCGTTGCAGGATTCCGGTGAACAGTGTGGCCGATCCGCCGGGAAGCTCCATCAACGAGCCGGTGGCCAGCCCGAGCCTGGTGTTGATGGTGGCCTTCGGCTTGCGCCAGGCGATCTTGGCCTTGTTGGCTGCCTCCTTGCCCTGGGTTGCCTCCACCAGGTCTGGATCTGCCGACCACTGGGCCAGTCGTTCTGCGTCCAGCAGTGCCTCGTGGTCGACGAGATCCTCTGCGTCGAGGTCCACCGGCGGTGGCTCCTTGCCTTCCCTCCCCCTGCCTGCCCGGGCAGGGCCAGCCTGGCCCAGCACGATTTCCGTCGCGCTTGGGGGCTCCTGCTTCTCCAGGAGGCGCTCCTCGTGGTACTTCCTCGCCCGCTCGTTGTCCACCTCGGCACCGACGAGCCCGTCCTGGTGGCTGGGCGGATCAACTGCCCAGACCTGGATGTGCCCGCGGCCGCTCACGGTCCGTGTGGCCAGTCCTGGCAGGATGGCCCCATTCACAGTGACGGAAGCGAGCTGCTCCACTGCAGACGCCAGGATCTCGACGTGTTTGGTGCGCGAGGACAGCTTGGTGCCCTTGGACTCCAGCAGGAAGAAGTTGCGGCGCAGTGGGTTCCCGACCGGCGCCCCGGAGACGATCCAGTCCGGCCGTTTCTTCGAGCCCGGAATCTGGCTCACCTGGGGTGCCCGGGTTCCGTAACGACTGCTGAGGCACCCCTCCACGTCGAAGAAGCGGATGCCGTTCACCTGGTACTGGCTCTCGAGCCACCGCTGGGCGGCCAGCAGGCTGAATCCGACGCCGAGCTCGTCGGAAACCGCCGTGCGCCCGTGGTGGCTGTACCAGTCAGCCTCGGCACCGGCACACAGTTCACCCCCGATGTCCTCGAAGAAGTAGAGGTACTTCAACATCGGCCACTGGAAGGAGTGAGGCCCAGACGTCAGTGGTGCCGCAGGTGTGCTCACCTGGCCCAACAGGTGCAGCAGGTCGATGACGCCCACGGGCCACGCACCGTGCAGGGCCGGGACCGCCGTGACGACCTTGCTGGAGCCTGTGGCGCGCAAAGCGACGTCCGCGGCCAGGGGAGCATCACTGGTGCCGCGAACCGTTCCCGTCGGCAGCTGGAAGGGCAGGGGCAGGCCCGCGGTCTGGCTCATGACACGAGACTAGGGATGGGGCGCTGGTGCCGAGCGGATTCGGGAAGTGAATCTCACCCCAGGAAGCTCTTGATGATCGGGGCCGCCGACTTGGAGCCGGATTCGCCCTCCTTCACCAGGGCGGCGACCGCGACGTCGTCGTTCCACGCGATCATCCAGGCGTGAGTCTGGGGCGGCGTCTGGGTGCCGAATTCTGCGGTGCCGGTCTTGGCGCCGGTCACCTCGCCCGACAGCACCCTGCCGGAACCATTGGTGACGACGGCTCGCATCATCGTCTGCAAGTGCTGGGCTTCGTCGTGGGTCAGGGCCTTGCCCTGCTGGGTGGGTTGCTTGCCGACCACCAGCCACGGGACGACGGTCTTGCCGGAGGCGACCGAGGCGGCCACACCGGCCATCGCCATCGGTGAGGCCTCGATCTTGCCCTGCCCGATCATGTCCGCAGCCTTGGTCACCGGATCGCTGGCCTGCGGCACGGAGCCGAAGAAGGAGGTGAATCCGGCGTCGTGGTCGACTCCCATCCCCAGGCTCGCTGCGGCCTCGGCCAGGTCATCGGGGCCGAGCTGTGGCGCACTGGCCAGGAAGGCGGTGTTGCATGAATTGGCCAAGGCCTCGGTGAGGGTGATGCGGCCCACCTTGGAGCTGGGGAAGTCCTTGTAGTTACGAAAGACGCGGCCATCGACGGTGGTGGTGGCAGTGCAGGGCACCAGGCTCTCGGGACGAAGACCCTTGCGCAGCAGTGCCAGCGAGCTGACCACCTTGAAGGTGGAGCCGGGGGCATAGCGGCCTGCGGTCGCGTCGGGGTTCGCGCCGGCGGCCGGGGAATTGGCCGCGGCCAGGATCTCTCCGGTGCCCACCTTGAGCGCCACCAGGGAGGCGATGCCCTTCTGCTGGGCCAAGGCCTGTTCGGCACGGGCCTGCAGGGCGCGGTCCAGGCTGATGACCAGCGGCGCACCGGGCTTGGCCGGCTCGTCGTGAAGCACCTTGCCCGCCGGTGCCGGGCTGCCCGAGACCTCGGGGGATGCGGCGGTGCTGGCAGAGGTGCGCGGCACCACCTCGACGCGATGCCCGACGGTGCCGCGCAGCTGCGCGTCGTAACGCTGCTGCAGCCCGCTGATCCCCACCACGTCGCCGGGCAGCAGGTCACCCTTGGACTGTTTGGTCATTTCGGGAGTGGCCCGGCCGGCCGTCCCCAGGATCGAGGCGGCGAAGGTGGCGCTCTGGGCCAGCGGGATCTCCACCGCTCGCACGTCGACGCCGCGCATCTCGGTCACCAGGCCGGGCACCTTGCCCTCACGCAGGGTGATGGCCGGGACGAAGGCGGCGGGTTCGTCGGCCAGCACCCGTGCGGCATAGCGATCCGGGTCCACACCCACTTCCTCGGCCAGGACCAGGGCGGTCGCCCGCCACTCGTCCTTCGGAATGGTCGCCTTGTCGACCCCGACGCGGTAGGCGACGGTCTGCTCCATCAGCGCCAGACCGTCGGTGCCATTGATCGGAGCCCGCCGGGGAAGATCGCGCACATGGCGCAGCCGGGTGTTGCCGTCAAGGTCGGGCTGCACGATCCGCGGCTGCCACTGCACTGCCCATCCCTTGTCGGGAACGTGCTCGAGGGGCGCGGTCGTGGTCCACGTCAGCGTGTGTGCGCCCAGCGGGAGCTTGTGCTCCAGGGTGGCGGTGGCCGTGGTGGCCTCGTGGTCATAGGTGATCTGGGAGGCAGTCACGGTGGGGCGCAATCCGTCCATGCCCGCCATCACGATCTGCAGCTCGGCCTGGGCGGCGGATCCGGAGGCGGTCATCGGGAGCTTGGAGACGTCGCCCGCGCTCAGCGCCGAGGCCAGTTGGGCGGCCAGGGGGTCTGCTGGGCTGGTGCCTTTGGGGGGTTCGGTCTCGCTGGGGCCGATGCAGGCGCTGAGGACCAGCATCACGCTGATCATGATGGCGATTCGTCCGGCGATGGTCCTGGATGACATGGTCCTCGATGACACGATCCCTCCTGGCGTTTCACCGATGCTATGACGATCCCCTGAAAAGGATGAATATTTCAGGCGTTGGCATGCCGCGAGTCGCTCGCGCCTGTTGCCGCGGCGTATTGCAGCAGTGGCCGCGCCCGGAACTGACTGCCGGGATTCTGCGCGGCCCGCGCGGTGGCCGAGCGTTCCGCCTCGCGACGAGTCGGAAAGCAACCATGAATGGTCTCGGTGGTGGGGAGGGCGCGGTGGGGAGTGGGGCGGGTCTCCACGCACAGCCAACCCATCAGCGAGGCTGATGCCTGGTCATCGTCGGTGAGGGCAGGCCAAGTGTGCTGGTCCATGTGGTGCGGTCGTTTCGGTGGGGTTCGGGTGGCGGGGGCCGAGTTGATTCTCACTGTTGCTGAGCCAAAGCGCCACCCCTCGACGGGGATGCTGCTGGCCGTCCCGGGAATGAAAGAGCTTCGTCATCCGTTATGGTAGTTGAAACTTGAACAAAATGAAGTGGATGAGCGAAGGAGAATCGGATGCAGATCGGCATCTTCACCATCGGCGACGTGACCGCCGATCCCACCAATGGCACGACTCCCACCGAGCGCCAGCGCATCAAGGACACCGTCGCCATCGCGAAGAAGGCCGAGGAGATCGGGCTCGACGTCTTCGCCACCGGCGAGCACCACAACCCGCCCTTCATCGCACCCGCCAACCCGCCGATCCTGATGGCACACCTCGCCGCACAGACCGAGAAGCTCATCCTCTCCACCGCCACCACGCTGATCACCACCAATGATCCGGTGCGGCTGGCCGAGGACTACGCCTACGCGCAGCACCTGGCCGACGGCCGCATCGACCTGATGCTCGGCCGCGGCAACACCGGACCGGTCTACCCGTGGTTCGGCAAGGACATTCGCCAGGGCATCAACCTCGCCCTGGAGAACTACAACCTGCTGCACCGGCTGTGGCGCGAGGACGTCGTCGACTGGCAGGGCAAGCACCGCACGCCCTTGCAGGGCTTCACCGCGACGCCCCGGCCGCTGGACGCCGTGCCGCCCTTCGTGTGGCACGGATCGATCCGCAGCCCGGAGATCGCGGAACAGGCCGCCTACTACGGCGACGGCTTCTTCCACAACAACATCTTCTGGAACATCGAGCACACCACCCAGATGGTCAACCTGTACCGCCAGCGCTTCGAGCACTACGCCCACGGCAAGGCGGAGCACGCGATCGTCGGGCTGGGTGGGCAGTTCTTCATGCGCAAGAACTCGCAGGATGCGGTCAAGGAATTCCGCCCCTACTTCGACAACGCACCGGTCTACGGGCACGGCCCGTCGCTGGAGGAGTTCAGCCGCATGACGCCGCTCACCGTCGGATCACCGCAGCAGGCGCTGGAGCGCTACCTGGGCATGACCGAGCACGTGGGTCACTACCAGCGCCAGCTCTTCCTGATCGACCACGCCGGACTGCCGCTCAAGACCGTGCTGGAGCAGATGGACCTGCTGGGCGAGATCCTGCCCCAGATGCGCAAGGGCTACGCCGAGGGTCGGCCCGCCGACATCCCCGAGGCGCCGACCCACGCGTCGATGGTGGCCGAACGCGCCGCCGTGGCCGAGGCCGCCCAGGATCGCTTCGGTGGACAGTACTGAGAGAGGCACCTTGTGGGGAGCTTTTCCACCGACATCGGTGGGAAAGCTCCCCACTTCTCGTGCCGTCACCCATGTGCCGGTAGTCAGGAGGCTGTCCCGCGATCGGGGGACATTTCGACCCCCGATTCTGAGCGCCCCGTGTGAATGAACGCCGCCAGGACGAAAAATCCCAATGTGACGCGTAACGTCGTGCTCGACGTCGGGCTGGGGGGCCTGGCGGCACACAAGGGGGAAAACACATGCAGGACTCGACCCATCTGGGTTCGAAGATTCAACGCAACACCAGCCTGGCTGGCGTGGCGCTTGCGGGGGCAGCGCTCGTGGCCTGGGGCATCATCACCGGGGCCTTGTGGCTTCCGCTGCTGCTGTTGCCATTCAGCGTCATGATGGGGCTGGAGATGAGCGTTCGTCGCAACCGGGAGCAGCAGGTGGCCCAGGCCGCCGTCGCCCCGATCCCGCACAAGCGCACCCAGCAGACCGCGGAGGTCTTCGACCTGGCGGCAGCCCGCGCCACCCGCGTGGTGGTTCGCGACGACCAGCCCCGCGAGGAACTGGCACCCGTCGTCCACGTCGACTTCCGTCGCAATGCGCAGCCCTTGCGCGCGATTGGCTGATCCAGCCCGGTTCAGGCGCCCAGCCGCATCCACGCGGTGCTGCGCGCCCGGACGGTCAACGTGGCCACTCTGGCCACCAGATAGCCGCCATAGGCCACCCACAGCCAGACCACTCCCGAGCGGGTGTGGTTGACCATGAGTGCCATGGGCACGTAGACCACCGTGGCGACGAAACCGGCGAAGGCCAGGTACTTGGCATCGCCGGCCCCGATCAACACCCCGTCCAGCACGAAGACGATGCCGGCGATCGGCGTGATCAGGGCCAGCACCAGCAGTAGTTGCATCAGCAGCTGCTGCACCTGGGCGTCCGGCGTGAAGACCGGCGCGAGCAGCCCACGCACCAAGGCCAGCAGCACGCCGAAGACGATGCCGCCGCCCACGCCCCACCAGCACAACTTGGCGGTGATGGCCCGCACCCGGTCTGGCCGTCGCGCTCCCAGCTCATGGCCCACCAGGGCCTGGGCGGCGATCGCCAGCGCATCCAGCGCCAGGCACAGGAAGGCCCAGATGGAATTGGTCACCTGGTGGCCTGCCAAGCCGATCGCGCCGGTGCGCGCCGCCACCATCACCGTGACGGCCAGGCTCAGCTGCAGCCACACGCTGCGCGCCACCAGCCACACTCCGCCGCGAGCGGCCTGCAGCACACCGGCGGGGTTGATCCGCAGCGTGGTCCCCGCGGCCCTCGCTCCCCGCAGGACCACCCATGCCAAGGTGGCCGAACCCACGGCCTGGGCCAGCACCGTGCCCAGCGCGGAGCCGCGGATCCCCAGGTGCAGCTGATACATGAAGATCCAGTTCAGGCCGATGTTCACCAGGTTCATGCTCACCGCCACCACCAGCGGGGTGCGGGTGTCCTTCAACCCACGCAGCACCCCGGTGGAGGCCAGCATGAGCAAGAGCATCGGCAGGCCCCAGCCCGCGATCCGCAGATAGGCCACTGCCTGCGCGGAGACCTCCGACGAGCCGCCGTACCAGCCGATGACCGTGGGTGAGAAGGCCTGCAGCAACAGCGCCAGCACCAGTCCCAGGCCAAGGCCCAGGGTCATGCCGTCGATGCCGGCGGCCAGGGCGCGGGGCTTGTCACCGGCGCCGACCCGACGCGCCACCAGGCTGGTGGTGCCGTAGGCCAGGAAGACGCACAGACCATTGATGATGCTCATCACGCTGCTGGCCAGCCCCAGCCCGGCC
Organism: Luteococcus struthionis; assembly: GCF_048595755.1. Classification (GTDB taxonomy): domain Bacteria; phylum Actinomycetota; class Actinomycetes; order Propionibacteriales; family Propionibacteriaceae; genus Luteococcus. The sequence goes on along the minus strand of NZ_CP184360.1, from coordinate 874,967 downwards.
AGCTGCGTGGTGCCCAGGTGCCCCACCATGGCCGAATCGGCCATCAGCAACAGGGGCTCACTCACCAGCGTCGCGAAGGCCGGGATGGCCAGGACGGCGATCTCTCGGCTGAGGTTGCGGGGCTGGTGTGTGGTGGGCGAAGTCACGCCGACACTCTAGGTCTTTGCCTCTCGCGCGCCGCCATGGGAACCGTTTGCCCCGGCCCGCTCTGGGGACCCGTCGCGGGAATGCCTGGGCCCTTGGGTGCGTTGGAATGACGAAAGGTTGTGAGTCGAGTTGAAGATCGTTGTCATCAGTGCCGGGCTTGGGGATCCGTCGAGCAGTCACATGCTGGGGGAGAGCCTGGCCACGGCCACCGGCGCCCCGCAGGTGCACCACATCGAATTGCGCCTGTTGGCCCATGACCTGGTCAATGCGCTGCTCACCCGGGTGCAGTCACCCGAGGTGGAGCGCGCGGTCCAGGAAGTGGTCGATTCCGACGGGCTCATCGTGGTGAGCCCCATCTTCAATGCGTCCTTCTCTGGGTTGTTCAAGATGTTCTTCGACGTGCTGCATGAGGGTGCGCTGCTGGACAAGCCAGTCCTGCTTGCCGCCACCGGCGGCACACCGCGTCATTCGCTGGCGATCGACCAGGCGATGCTGCCGTTGTTCTTCTACCTCAAGGCTGCCGTGGTGCCCACCAGCGTCTTTGCCGCCACCGAGGACTGGGGTGATACGAGCTCTGGGCTGCAGGAGCGAATCGCCAAGGCCGCCAAGGAACTCGTGGCCATGGTTCGGGTGCGCCAGGGGACATCCCTTGAGGATGAGCTGGACGAAGGAAGTCCGGCACCGCAGAAGAAGGCGCGATCGGCGACCGCGGGGGACTTCACCATCACCAAGAGCTTCGAGGAGATGTTCGACGCGATCTGAGGTCAGTCGGCCTGTGGTGGTGCGTTGAAGTTGGTGCCGCGTCGGTGCTCCAGCACCACCGAGGTCTCGGTGCTGGCGATGGCGCGGTGCTCGCTCAGGTCGTGCAGCACGAAGGAGCGCAGCTCCATGGGATCCTGGGCGGCCACCCACAGGACGAAGTCGTAGTGGCCGCCCAGGAAGAAGACGTCCAGCACCGCCGGCAGTTTGGCCAGCCGTTCGGTCTCCGGCTGCAGTTCCTCGCGGGAGCTGGGGTGGATCCGGACGAAGATCAGCGCCTGCAGGGGGCGTCCGATCGCGGCGGTGTCCACCTCGGCATGGATTCCGGCAATCACCCCCGCCTCCCGTAGGGCCTGGACACGTGCATGGCTTGTCGACTCGGCGGTCTTGGTGGCCGCGGCGAGCGCCGCATTGCTGATCCGGCCGTTGTCCATCAGCAACCTGATGATCTGGTGGTCGGTGGCGTCCAGCTGACGTGGGCCGCGGCTCCGTGGCCCACCCTGGGCGTGGTGTGAGGCGTCCTTGGTCACATGGTCGAGACTACTGATCCTGGGTGCGGCCGTGTGCAGCAGCCCCGTGTGCAGCCTCCTCGATCTCGCGCAGGGCGTCGAAGTCCAGCTTGGCGTGATGGCGCTTCTCCGGACCCATCAGGCGGTACAGCAGCGCCATGAAGCCGATCCAGATAGGAGCGGCGAGCAGGGCCATCCGGGAGTCCTTCGAGAGGGCCAGCACGACGAAGATGGCTGCGAAGAAGACCAGCGTCGCAATCGGCATGAAGCGCGGCAGCGGCATCTTGAAGGCGCTGGTGGCGTGGCGCTCGGGGAACTTCTTCAGGTAGCGCATGTAGCTGTACATGATCAGGCCCCACACGGAGATGTAGAGCACCGAGGAGACACCGGCGATCATGCTGAAGGCCTCCATCACCGAGCCCTCGATCGAGACCATGATGATGGCTGGTGAAATGCACAGGGCGGTCAGGAAGAGGGCATTGCGGGGGATGTGGCGGCTGGACAGTTCGGCGAAGCGCTGCGGTGCGTCGCCCTCGCGGGCCAGGCCGTACATGATGCGCGAGGTGGAGTAGACACCCGAGTTGGCCGATGACGCGGCCGAGGTGAGCACCACGAAGTTGATCACGTGGAAGGCGATCACGATGCCGACGAAGCCGAACATCGTCACGAAGGGGCTGTGCTCCGGATCGATCAGGTCCCACGGAACCACCGACATGATGACGCCCAGCGCCAGCACGTAGAAGATCAGCACACGGGCGGGGATCGAGTTGATGGCCTTCGGCAGGTTGTGCGTCGGATCGGCGGTCTCCGCGGCGGCGGTGCCGGCCATCTCGATGCCTTGGAAGGAGAAGATGGCGATTTGGAAGCCGGCGAGGAAGCCGGAGATGCCCGTCGGGAAGAATCCTCCGCGGTCCCACAGGTGCGCGACGGAGGCGGCCGGGGCGCCGGCCTGCGGAGGCTGGAAGGCGGTCAGGGCCAGGTAGCCACCGACGAAGATGAGGGCGACGATCGTGACGATCTTGATCATCGCGAACCAGAACTCCAGCTCACCGAAGAGCCTGACGGCCACCATGTTCAACCCGGTCAGCAACAGCACGGTGCACAGGGCGGGGATCCACTTGGGCAGGTCCGGATACCAGACGGACAGGTAGCCACAGATGGCGACGGTGTCGGCGATGCCGATGACCACCCAACACATCCAGTAGGTCCAGCCGATGTAGAAACCGGCCCAGGGGCCGATCAGGTCCGTCGCGAAGTCAGCGAAGGACTTGTAGGCCAGATTGGAGAGCAGCAGCTCGCCCATGGCTCGCATCACGAAGAAGAGGAAGAAGCCGATGATCATGTAGACGAGCAGGATCGACGGGCCAGCGAGGTGGATGGTGCGGCCGGATCCGAGGAACAGGCCGGTGCCGATGGCGCCGCCGATGGCGATGAGCTGCAGGTGTCGGTTGGTCAGGCCACGCTGCAGCTGGACTTCTTGCGCGCCCAGACCCGTGGTTGGGCGCCGTGCATTCGGTGGGACCGGGCCGGTCTGGGTCGTGTTCTGGTCGGTCATGGAGGACTCCCTTGTCTTCTCCGGGTTTGCTTGGTCTTGTAGGTGTTTCCTGATGGTGCCAGTGGGCGGGGGCTGCGACATTGCAACCCCCGCCACATGGCCTGTGTGCGGACTACTTCAGGACATCCTCGACGGGGGTGTACTCCAGGTCGAAGGCCTCGGCGACACCCTTGAAGGTGCACTTGCCGGCGTGGGTGTTGAGGCCCTTGGCGAGAGCCGGGTCATCGATCAGTGCCTGCTTCCAACCCTTGTCCGCGATGCGCACGGCGTAGGGGAGGGTGGCATTGGTCAGCGCCCAGGTGGAGGTGTTCGGGACGGCGCCGGGCATGTTGGCCACGCAGTAGAAGACCGAGTTGTGGACCATGAAGGTGGGATCGGCGTGCGTGGTGGGGTGCGAGTCCTCGAAGCAGCCACCCTGGTCGATCGCGACGTCGACGAGCACGGAGCCCGGCTTCATCTGGGAGACCATCTCGTTGGTGACGAGCTTGGGAGCCTTGGCACCGGGGATCAGTACGGTGCCGATGACCAGATCAGCGGTCAGCACCTGCTCGCGCACCGTCAGCGCCGAGGAGGCCAGGGCGTGGACCTTGTTGCCGTAGCGCCAGTAGCTCTGGCGCAGCTTGTTGAGGTCGACGTCGAGGATGGTGACATCGGCACCCATGCCCATGGCGATCTGCGCCGCATTTTGACCGGCGACGCCGCCGCCGAGGACGACGACCTTGGCCTGCTGGACACCGCCGACGCCCCCGAGCAGCTCGCCAAGTCCACCATGGGGCTTCATCAGGTGTGTGGCGCCCATCTGCGGGGCCAGGCAACCTGCCACCTCACTCATCGGGTAGAGCAGCGGCAGTGAACGGTCGGGAAGCTGCACCGTCTCGTAGGCGATGCCGGTGGTGCCGGCCTTGAGCAGTGCGTCGGTCTGGGGCTTGTCGGCGGCCAGGTGCAGGTAGGTGAACAGGATCATGTCCTCGCGCAGGAAGCCGTATTCCTGCTCGATGGGCTCCTTGACCTTGATCACCATCTCGCCCTTGGCCCAGGTCTCTTCGGCCGTTTCGACCATGGTGGCGCCCTGCTCGATGTATTCCTCATCGGGGATGGCGGAGCCGAGGCCGGCTCCCTTCTGCACGAAGACCTCATGGCCGTGCCTGACCAGTTCGTGAACGCCGACGGGGGTGATGCCGACGCGGAACTCGTTGTTCTTGACCTCGGTGGGAATGGCGATGCGCATGACAGCTCCTTTGCTGTGCGAGTGACTCCTTGCTGGGTGATGCCGCGGGCTTGCTGGCGGCGTCTTCCCTCGATTCTTGGAGAGGAAGGAGCGTTGCGGAAGACTTTTTACGGTCAATCAGAACAATCTTCGGCGTTTTCGCGGCACGTGAGCGCGTGCGGAGGTGGAAGATCGGTGGATTCCGAAGGATCTTCGGCAAGTTCTCGCGATGAGAGATGGAAGGGTCAATCGTGGCCGCGTGTCGTGCTCATGCACCTCGTGGAATCCCTCGCGCGGGGGCTCCGTCTCGCGGGACGGAAAGGAAGCACGGGGTGATTTCCTGACATCGCCCTTCCCTCTCGTGAAAGACCTTGTCAGGGAGATTCCTGTAAGACGTGGTGGGCCCGGTGCGGGCCCCGGCGAGGATTTCTGGAGCGCTTGGGCCCGCCCGTGTCACCCCACTGACACCCCACTGTCACCCCGTGTCACCCCAGATCGTGGTGTGCGGACCGCAATGCCTGTCCTGATGGGAAAACCGAGAATTTGAAGGGGTGACATGGCTGAGGCGTCATCCACCGGTGCATGGTGTGGACGAACGTTCAACAAGCGGTGCTGGCTAGGAGTTGTGCACAGCGAAGCCGAGTTATCCACAGGTTTTCTGTGGACAACCGTCGGGGTCTGGGGACAACCAGTGGGTGGCCTCTATGGCGGTCGTCCTGTTGACCACCGGCATGCCACTCTCCCTGCATGGCATCCAGGTCTCCCAAGTCGGCGCCGGTGGTCGAGCGCAGCGAGCGTTCCGGGGCGGTGCGCAGCGAGCACTCGCCGACGGCAGCACACCTGCGTCCTCGCAGGAGTCCCCGCCTGGTGGCCGCGGGAGTGCTGATGGCCTGCTTGGGTGGCCTGGGTGCCGCTCTCGCCTTCCAGGAGGCTGCGCACTCCAACCAGGTGGTGGTGATGCAGCGCACCATTCCCCGTGGGGTGGAGATCAAGGCCACCGACGTCTCGGTCGTCACCATCGGCCCGGCTCCCGGCGTGAGGACGGTCCCGGCCGAGCGCCTCCAGAGCCTGGTGGGGCAGCAGGCACTGGTGGACCTGCCGGCCGGATCACTGGTGGCCGAGTCCAGCGTGGGCCGCACACAGCTTCCCAAGGGCATGTCCCAGTTGGGACTGAAACTCGTGGCAGGCCGGGTACCCAATGGTGAACTGCCTGCCGGAACCCGCTTGCAGCTGGTGGAGATCACCTCGGACAAGTCACAGAGCACGGGGCTGGTGGTGGATGCCGAGGTGGTGCTGGCACCCGACCTGATGCCCGACGGAAGCACCCGAACCATGGACGTCGCCGTGCCAGAGGCCCAGGCGCACCGGTTGGCCGATCTGGCCGCCCGCGACCTGCTCAGCGTCGTGCGTCAGGCGGGCAGCTGAGATGGCCGTCATCACGCTGACCAGCGCCACAGGAGCGCCGGGAGTCACCACCACGGCCCTGGGCCTGGCCCTGCAGTGGCCCCGCGACGTCCTGTTGGCCGACTGCGACCGTGACCCCTCGCAGGCCCTGCAGGCGGGATGGCTGCACGGAGTTGACCTTGGGGGCCGTGGGCTGGGGCCACTGGCCAGCGTCCATCGGGAGCAGCGCCATGTGGGCGAGGAGCTGTGGCTGCAGACCGTCAGCCTGCTGCCCACCGCCGAGGCCGATGCCCAGGACCAACCCAACGGTGCGAATCCTCCCGACGCGAAGCATGTCGTGGAACGTCGATTCCTGCCTGGATTCAGCCACCCGGCGGCCAGCGGACTCTTCCTGCCCGTGTGGCAGGACTTCGTCGACGCCTGCGTCGCGCTGGGTGCCAGCGGCACCGACGTGCTGATCGATGCCGGACGGATCGGCAGGGAAGGGCTGCCGGCAGCACTGGTGGCGGGCAGCGACCTGCTGCTGGTCTGTGTGCGCAGTTCCCTGCGTTCCCTGGCCGCACTGCAACTGCACCTGCCGACGCTCCAGAGCCAGGTGGAAGCGATCGGTTGCGCCACTCGCATCGAACTCCTGGTCGTCGGTGCCGGGCGGCCCTATGTCACCGCGGAGGTGGAACGTCAGTTCGCAGTGCCCGTGGCGCATGCCGTCGCCTGGGATCCGCGCCAGGCGGCGGTGCTGAGCGACGGCGAGGCACGGACCTGGGCCGCGCGCCCCCGTCGAGGCGGAGCGTTGGTGCGCAGTCACCGTGCCGGGGCCTCCAGACTTGCCGAAAGAGTCCAGCGACGTTCCGAGGTGGTTGCCGGAACCCGGTCCAGCGGCGAGTGGAGCGCGTGATGGCGCGCCGCGAGACCGCACCCGTGCCTGCCTTGGGAGTTGCCCTGCGCAGTCTGACCGACGCCGGGACCCCGGAGTTCATGGCCGGCAACCAGGCGCTGCAGGGGTGGGTGAAACAGACGAGCGCCTCTCGTCCCGCGACGTCCACCGCGGTCAGCGCCCTGGACGTCGACTGGTCCGTGGTGGTGCTCCTGCGGCGCCGCGCCTCCGAACAGATCAGTGACACCGGTGACCTGTGGGCTCGTGAACACGGACGCGCGATGCAGCCCGAGGACCGCCGGATGATGGGACGTTCCATCATCCGCCAGGTGGTGCGTGCCCATGCCGAGGAATTGGCGCGGCAAGGGCAGGCGCTGTGGCCCATCGAGCTGGAACAGGCGTGCGCGACCGCCGTGGAGGATGCCATCTTCGGCTATGGCCGCCTGCAGCCACTGTTCGAGATTCCCGATGCGGAGAACATCGAGATCCACGGGTGGGATTGCGTCGTGGTGCAGTACGGCGACGGCCGACGAGAAGAGCACCCGCCGGTGGCCGACTCCGACGAGGAGCTGGTGGAGGCCATTCGCTTCCTAGGGGAGTCTGCCAGCCCCAGCCGCCCCTTTGACGACGCCCACCCGATGATGACGCTCTCGCTCGGTGACCGGTTCCGACTGCACGCCATCGGCTTTGGCCTGAGCTTCAGACCCAGCATCGTCATCCGGCAGCACATCCTCACCAGCGTCACGCTCGCCGAGCTGGCCGAGGGCGGGATGATGCCGCTGGAGTTGGCAGAGCTGCTGCACCGGGCGATCCTGGCCCGCAAGTCGATGGTGATCTCGGGCGATCAGGGCGCGGGAAAGACCACCCTGCTGCGCGCCCTGATCGGGGCGATTCCCGAGACCGAGCGCTTCGGCACGCTCGAGACCGACTACGAACTCCTCACGCACCTCCAGGCGGGGCGACGAAACATGGTTGCCCTGCAGGCCCGTATCGGCATGGGGGAACGCGGCGCGGACGGCAGTCGGATGGGGGAGTTCACCATCAGCGACCTGATCCCCGAGGCGCTGCGGCAGAACCTTTCGCGCATCATCGTCGGTGAGGTGCGTGGTGGCGAGGCCTCCGCCATGTTCGAGGCAATGCAGTCCGGCGCGGGAAGCCTGTCCACCACGCACTCACACTCGGCCTCCTCCACCATGGACCGCCTCGCCTCACGAGTGGCACAGGGCGGTGTGCTGGGCGTCGATGAGGCCTATCGCCAGATCGCCCACAACATCCACCTGCTGGTGCACGTACAGCTGGTGGATGACACCTGGCGCGGGGGGACCCGCAGCAGACACGTCGCCGAGGTCCGGATGCTGACCGGTGCTATCGAGGGTGGCCGTCCGATCACCCACCTGCTGTACCGGGCCGCCTCGCCGACACGCCCGGCCGTCTGGCACCCCGATCCACAGCTTGTGGATGAACTGGCGGAATTCACGGGCAGTTTCGAGGCGACGAGATGACTCCCGTCCTGGCAGGAATCTGCGGATTCTGCGTGGTGGCAGGATTCCTGCTGCTTGCGGAGGGCCTTCTCCGCCGTCCCAGAGAGTTGTCCACAGCCAAGTCCACAAGCCTGTGGACAACTGTGGAAAGGATGTGGCGGCGGCGCACCCGCCGACAGCGCATCCACCTCGTCGCTGCCGCGGTCCTGACCGTCATCGCCTTCCTGCTGACGGGCTGGCCCGTGCTCCTGGTCCTCGTGCCACTGCTCACCCTGGGGCTGCCCGCGCTGCTGTCCGACCCACCCAACCGCGACGTCGAGGTGCTCGAGGCCCTCGATCGTTGGGTGCGGGCACTGGCCGCATCCTTGCCCACCGGCAAGTCGGTGACCGACGCCATCCGTGCCACGGCGGGCCAGGCACCCGAGCGCATCCGAGGGCCGGTACAACTCATGGTGGTCAGGCTGGATTCCCGGTGGACCTCTCGTGAAGCCCTGCTCGCGCTGGCCGACGACCTTGACAGTCCCGACGCCGATGCGGTGATCGCGGCCCTGGTGCTGTCCGCGCGTCGCGGTGGAGTGGGCGCAGCCACCACCCTCGGTGAACTGGCCGACTCCATCCAGTCACGATTGCGAGCCCTGCGCGAGATCGAGGCCGAACGTGCCAAGCCCCGCGTCGTGGTGCGTCAGGTGACCCTCATCAGCGTCGTCGCGCTGGGGCTGGCCATGCTGATGCAACCGCACTTCTTCGCCCCCTACCGCAGCCCGATCGGGCAGGTGGTGCTGGGCTCACTGTTGCTGTCCTATGCGGGATCACTGGTCGTGATGCGCAACATCACCCGGCCACGACGACGCGAACGCATCCTGCGGCCACTGGCCGCACCCGTCCCCGGGGCGGTGGGCGATGCGTGACATGACCCTGGTCCTCGTGGCCTTCTGCGGCACGGTCCTGGCCACAGGCGTGTTCCTGGTGCTGACCGGTCTGCGCTCCCGGCCACCCCGGCTCGACGATGCCCTGGCCGCGCTGGCCGAGCGCGATCCAGCCGCGAGGGGGAGCATCACTGGGTGGTCGACTGCCGTCAGCGACGAGGATCCGTTGAGCCGGTTGGGGGCCTGGGCCTTCACCCGGTTGCGCCTGCCGCTGTCGGACCGTACCCGGCGTGTCCTGGGGCTGCGCGGTCGATCCATTGGTGACTTCTTCGCCGAGAAGCTGATTCTCACCAGCGTGGGGCTGGCTGCCCCACTGGTGCTCAGCGCCATCGTGCTCGGGCTCACCGGAGTGGTGGCGCCGGTGCCGCTGGTGCTGTCGCTGGGAGCAGCGACGCTGGGCTGGTTCTGGCCCGACATCTCGCTGCACCGCAGCGGCCGCGCGGTGCAGGCGGACGCGGGGGAGGCGCTGCACACCTTCTTCGACCTGGTCACCCTGGAACGGCTGGCCAACTCCTCGTCGAGCCAGGCCATGATGGCCGCCGCCTCGGTCTCGGAGGTGCCGCTGTTCGTCCGTCTGCGGGGCGCCGTGGAACGTGCGCGGCTGGAGCAACGCCCGCCGTGGAACGAATTGCGGCGCCTGTCACAGGAACTGGAACTGCCGGCGATCGCCGACATGGCCGACGTGATGCGACTCGACGAGCAGGGCGCGGCGCTGGCCGACACCCTGCGTGCTCGAGTCAAGGAGCTGCGTGACTCGCACCTGATGGCGGAGAAGCTCACCGCCCAGGAGATCTCGGAACGCATGACCGTCTGGATGGTCATTCCCTCGGTGGTCTTCGGCCTCACCTTCCTGGCCCCACCGATCCTCAAGCTGCTCGGAGTGGCGGGATGAGCCCACTCTCCGAGCGTTGTCCACAGGCTGTGGACAAGTGAAACCCGATGCACACACTGTTGGTGAAAGGACCCGACATGAACATCTCCGCCCTGATTGGACTCGTCGTCCAGCTGCTCAATCCCACCGAGGCCGCCCTCGTCCGCCGCGACGAGCGTGGTCTGTCCCAGTCCACCGAGAACGCCGTCCTGCTCGCCGGAGCGGTCGCGGTGGCAGTCATCGTCGTCACCGCGGTCACCCAGTACGTGCAGTCCAACATGCCCAAGTAGACGCCATGCCCTCTGCCGTGATGCCGGTCGGTCGGTGCCTGCGCGTGCGCGACCAACGAGGCATGTCCGAATCCGTCCAGTGGACCATCCTGTTGCCGCTGCTCATGCTGATGGTGCTGGGCGTGGTGCAGGCCGCGATCGTGCTGTACGGCCGCAGCGTGGCGGCTGCCGCAGCGCTGGCGGGAGCCGAGGCGCAGGCACTGGCAGGGGCCCACGCCAACGTCGCCAGTCAGGTGGCACGAGACGTGGCCGAGCAGGGCGGCCTGCGCGACGTCCGGATCAGCGTCGACCGGGATGCCGACATCACGGTGCAGGTGGCAGCCAGGGTCGACACCTTCTGGGACATCGGCCCCACCCAGGTCAACGGACGGGCCGTCATGCCCCGGGAGGAGTCATGACAGGTCGGTGGCGGCGCCGGAGCCAGGGAAGGAACCAGCGGGGCAGGAACCAGCGGGGCGCCGCGGCGATCGAGGTCGTGGTGCTGGTTCCGGCGCTGGTGCTGGTCCTCGGCGTCCTGGTCGCGGGATGGCGGTTGTGGTCGGCTCGCACGCAGGTGGTGGATGCGGCCGGCGCAGCAGCTCGAGCCGCCACCCTGGAACGCAGCGGTGGGGCGGCCCGGCTGCGCGCCGAACGGGTGGCCGCCGCCAACCTCGACGCCTTTGGCCTGTCGTGCGAGCCGGCCGCCGTCGACGTGGACACCTCGGGTTTCCTGCGCCCCAGCGGATCGACGGCCGACGTCCGGGTGGCGATCTCATGCCAGGTGCCACTGGACGACCTGGTGGCACCGGGACTGCCGGGCCACTGGCGGGTACGGGCGGCAGGCACGCATCGGCTCGACACATTCAGGGAGAGGACACCATGACGCGACAGGTGAAGGGCACGGCGGCGCTGCTGGCACTGTGCGTACTGGTGCTGGGAACACCGTGGCTGCTGCTGCGGGTGGGGCAGCTCGGAGCCCTGCGCGGACTGGACTGGTCCAACCTGCTGGTGCTGCCCGACACCGGCGGTGTGTTGCTGGCCGCCATGACGCTGGCCGGATGGATGGCATGGGCAGTCTTCACCAGCTCGGTGGTTGCCGAGCTGGTCGCAGTGCTCACCCGTGAACGGCTGCGGGTCAGGATCCCGGGCACTTCGGCACTGCAGCCCCTGGTGGCGATGCTGGTGTTGGCCGCGGTCTCGATGCTCGGTCTCGGCACCGCGGCAGCATCTCCCGCCCCGACGCCTGCACCTGCAGGAGAGGGTGCCCAGCAGGCTTCCGGATCGCCGACCGGAGCCGAGGTCTCGTCACCTGGAAGCAAGCCGTCCCCCGAGACGCAAGCCCCGAACGGAGCGCAGCCGACAGTCACTGGCGGGCACGGCAGGTCCCACGTGCCGGCGGCAAGCGAGAGCCCGGGAGGTCGCCCAACCGGTGCAGCGGCTGGCACCAGCGCAACCGCGTCGACGGCAGGAACCCGTGCCGCCCCTGAGTCCCGGCCTGCAGAACGGGAACACGAGGTGGTGTCAGGTGATGACCTGTGGACGATCGCCGAGCGGCACTACGGCGACGGAACGCAGTGGCGTCGGATCGCTCGCGCCAATGGTCTGGATCCGGCGGCGGTGCTTGCCGTGGGGATGCGGCTCGTGCTCCCCGGCCTGGTGGCGCCGCCCGCACCCGCTCCCGAAGGGATGGCGACCCCCGAGGAGGAGTCCTCTCCCCACGTGACGGTCGGCGCCGGTGACACCCTCAGTGGACTGGCGTCCAGACATCTCGGAGAGGCCAGCCGCTGGCCGGAACTTCGTGCGGCGAACCGCGACCTCGTCGTCGACCCCGACCGGATCGAGGCGGGGTGGCGGCTGAGACTCCCGACGGTAACCGCGGAGGAAGAGCGTGCAGCCGAGCACCGGGAGTCCACCAGCAATCCGCCAGCGGATGCGGACGCCGCGTCCCAAGCCACTGCAGCCGCCGAGCCGGATCAGGCAGCAGCTGCGCCTCCCCCGGAGACGGGTGCCCAGAAATCCGGGCACGTCCTGCCCGAAGCGCCAGCGACGACCGTCCGGCCGCAGCCGACTGGTCATACCGAAGCCACGACGGCGCCAGACGAGGGCCTTCCCGAGGCAGAACTGACGTCGGCCCCGACGGATCTGCTGACCCATGCCGTGCGTGCGGGGCTGGGGGTGCTGCTGGCCGCGGGCCTGGCTGGTGCACTGGCCGCCCGACGACGGGGGCAGCTGCTGCAGCGGGGGCTGGGGCGTCGGCTGCCCGAACCATCCAAGGAGAACCAACGCTTCGAGGCGGCTCTGGCCATGGTTGCGGACGAGGCGCCCGAACCCGCCGCGGCACCCCCCGCGGCGATCCTGTTGGGAGTCGACGAGCAAGGCCAACCGGTGCTGCACGACCTGGAAGCGGCGGTGACCACCACCGTCGGTGGGGATCCCGAGGTGGCCGACGGCCTGCTGGCCGCGACGGTCACCGGACTGGCGCTGCACCCCTGGTCGGCCGACAGCCGGGTCACCATCGTGGGTGACCTGCCCTGGATGGCGAGTCTGGAAGAGCCCGGAGTCGTGGTCATGCCGGGTCACGACCAGGCACTGGAGGCGCTGGAGCGTGTGGCCGTGAGGAGGCGCGTCGCCCTGGGGCGGGCCAGGATGAGCGACGGTGGCCGCTCGAGGACGGTGCCCGAGCTGCGTCAGGACCCAGAGCTCGGAGAGGCCTGGGCACCCGAGGTCTTCGTCCTGGCCAGTGCGCCGGAGACGGCTGTGTGGGAGCGCGTCAAGCACATCCTGGATGGTGCGCCGCTGGGGATCAGCATGCTCATCCGGTGCGACGACCAGGCGATGGCCGGGGACCACATCGACGTCCGTGACGCAGACCGGGCCCACAGGCGCAGCGATGGCTGCGACTTCCGACCCCACCATGTGGATCCCGAGGCGCGACGTGCCCTGGTGGAGCTGTTCAAGACCACCGGCCAAGCCACCACGCCCGCACCGTGGTGGTGCCACGACGACGACCTTCCCCCGAACCTTGCGCTGATCGAGCCGCGCCGGCCCGCCCCCAACCACGACGAGGAGATATCCGTGGAGACCTCTGGCAGCCTCCATCCCACCCTGTTGCTGCTGGGGCCAGTGGAACTGCACGGCTGTCGCGGCGCGGAACCGAGCCGCGCCCGGCGCCAGTGCATCGAGTACTGCGCCTGGATCCACCAGAATCCCGGCCGAACCTCCACCACCATGTCGCGTGAGTTGATGGTGGCCGAGGGCACCCGCCGCTCCAACATGAGCCGCCTGCGCAACTGGTTGGGCAGTGACCCCGACGGTCAGCCCTACCTTCCCGACGCCTACTCGGGCCGGATCCAGCTCCACCCGGGGGTCGACACAGACTGGGAGCATCTGCAGCTGCTCATCGCTTCGGGAGTGAACCGCACCTCGACGGAGGCCCTGACCGAGGCCCTCGAACTGGTCAGGGGAGCGCCGCTGGCGGACACCGCGCCCGGGCAGTGGCACTGGGCCGAGGCGCTGCGCACCGACATGGTCTCGGTCATCCGCGACGTCGGAGTAGTGCTCACCGAGCGTGCCCTACAGCTGCACAATCTCGACCTGGCCCGGTGGGCAGCAGCACGGGCACTGGCCGCGGCGCCCCACGACGAGCTGCTGATGCAGGCCCGCATCCGCACCGAGCACCAGGCGGGCAACCGGCTCGAGGTGGAACGCCTGGTGCTGCAGCTCACCCGTCACGCTCGCGGTCTGGGCGTCGATCTGCGCGACGAGACCGTCACCCTGATGCAGGAGGTGATGGAGGGGCGCCGCCGCGTCCGGCACGCCTGAGGCTCAGGCCAGGATCGCGGCGGCGAGCATGGTGGCCAGACGTCGTTGCCCGGCAAGCCCCAGATGCAGGCCATCATCTGCCCAGTCGTCGGCAGCGGTGCCCAGCCCGCGCAGCCCCACGAAGGAGATGCCACGCTCGGCGCACACCTGATCACTGGCCCGATCAAGGGCGCGGCAGTCCTCATCCAGCAGTGCCGTCAGCGGCCACGACAACTTCGGCGCCCGGCCCAGGGGCGGGCACCCCGCCACCACCACTCGGGGCACCCGAGCCAACAGTCCCAGCGAGGAACCGAGCTGCTCACGCCACTCCCGGGGCGAGGTGCGGGCCAGGACGTCGTGCATGCCCACCATCACCACCACCGCATCAGCGGCCGGGCTCACCTGCTGCACCAGTCGGCCGTGCAGGCCCAGCGACGAGGATCCCGGCTCCGCCAGCACCTGCCACAAGACCTCACGCCTCAGACCATCGGCCACCGTCTGCCCCACCGTGCCCGGCAGGCCCTCCGCTGCGGAAGGAGCCCCAGCCCCGGTGGCCGTCGCGTCCCCCAACAGCACCAGGTGGAAGCGGCCCTGCTCTCGTGCCCCTCCGGCGGGGGAGGCCACGCCGTGCGGCGCATCGGGTGGCAGCTCCACATCCGCCAGGTCGCCCAGCAGGCGCTCGCCCTGCGCCACGGCGAAGGGGCGCAGTAACGCCGAGAGCGGATTCATGCCCGAAACCCTACAACCGCACGTTCCCGTGGGAGAGGATGGACCAGACCCAGTGGTAGAGCGTTCAAGCATCTTCTCGCCATCGCAGGGCCCCCAGACAGCAACCGGAGCAACCACAGGAGCAACATGAAGATCGCCATCATCGTCGGAAGCACCCGCCAGAACCGCGTCGGCAAGCAGGTCGGTGACTGGGTGGCTGCCCGCGCCGAGACTCGCACCGATGCCACCTATGAACTGCTCGACCTGGCCGACTACAACCTGCCCTTCATGACCAGCCCCACCCCGCCCGCCGCGCTCGGCAAGCAGTACCCCGAGCCGGAGATCCAGGCCTGGAGCAAGAAGATCGACGAGTTCGACGGCTATGTCTTCGTCACCCCCGAGTACAACCACGGCGTGCCCGCCGCCCTGAAGAATGCCGTCGACGTGCTCGGCAACGAGTGGAGCAAGAAGGCCATCGCCTTCGTCGGCTACGGCGCCAACGGCGGCGTGATGTCGGTGGAGAACTGGCGCAACATCATCGCCAACTTCAACATGTACGACATTCGCAATGCCCTGGCCATCAACCTGTTCACCGACTTCGCCGACGGCAAGTTCCAGCCCGCCGAGCGGCTGGTCGGCGAGATCAACGACCTCTTCGACACCCTGGTGCCGGCTGCCAAGGCCATGGCCACCCTGCGCTGAACCGTCGCTGCGACGGCAGTGTGTTTCACGTGGAGCAGCCGTCAGGCGTAGTCAGCAGCGATCTGGCCCGCCCGACGGCCGTAGCCACCACCGAAGAGCACCGCATGTACCAGCAGCGGATGCAGTTGGTGCAGACCGATGCGCTCCCGCCATCCCGGCTCGGGATCGAAGGCCTCCACCCAGGCTGACTGGATCCGTTCCAGCAGCGGCGCGCCGAACAGGTGCAGCATCGCCAGGTCGGTCTCGGCGTGCCCGCCATGCGCCGCGGGATCCACCAGGACCACTCCCTGTGGGGTGAACATCACGTTTCCGGCCCACAGGTCGCCGTGGATCCGGGCAGCTGGGCGCCCGTCGTCGAACTCGCCCGACTCCAGGCGCTCACAGACGGCCTCCACCAGTCGCAGCGAGGCATCATCCAACGACCCCGAGGCGTGGGCCTGCCGCGCGAAGGGCATCACTCGGTGGTGGGCGTAGAACTCGCCCCACCGCTGCAGGGGCTGCTGCGGCATCGGCAGGACGGCAGCACCGATGAATCCGTCACCACGCCATCCGTCAGGTGCTGCCCCGAATCCTGCGGCTCCGCTGAGGTGGGTCGCTGCCAGTTGCCGACCGAAGGTCTCCGCGGCATCACGGGTGGGGGCACACTGCGCCAGGCGCGGCTCGACGATCTTCTCCTCGTCGACGTCGATCACCGGCACCACTCGGGCCCCGCCATCGGCGGTGGCACGGCCCAGCCACTCCAGGCCCAGCGCCTCCCAGCGGAACAGGCCATGGGGTGCTCCCGGCTGCTGCTTCACGAAGGGGGACGGCATGGCTCAGGCCACCCCCAGCAGCACCGATCCGACATAGACGCACAGCACACCAGCCAGGCAGCCGAGCACGGCGGGCAGCCAGGGGCGCGGCCGACGCCAGTGGGCGCGCCTCAGGGTGGCCAAGGCAGCCAGCACGCTGACTGCCGCGGGTGCGACCAGCAGCACCCAGCGGGCGATGCTCTCGGTGGAGTCGGGGGCGCAGCCCATCCGGCACGGGCGTGTCATCCTCAGCACCCCCAGGCCCAGCAGCGAGGTGCTGACGCCGAACAGGGTGAGGGCTGCCAGCGCCAGCGCCACCACCGTCCGGTTGTGCTGCACGGCCGGAGGACGGGAGACATCGTCGATCATCGACTCGGGAACCCCCCGTGCCTTGAGCAACCCCGGGGCAGGCAGGCGAGGCTTGTCGTCGGGGCCCTCCGCGGGGTCCAGGCGGCCGGTCTCGATCATGTGTCCCACTCTATGTCGGTGCCCTGACAGCGGGCAGTTCGTCGTCAGGGCGGCGCCGGATCAGCGCAGCTTGGGAAGGCCGAGCCTTCTCTTGTCGGGCTGCTCCTCGGTGGAGCGTTCGTTGAGTTCGATCCAGCGGGAATCGCAACCAGGGCAGCGATAGACGGGGGCACCCTCGACGCGGTCCTTGGTCTTGATGATGCCGCATCCGTCCTGGCAGGGGTGGCTCTCGATGAAACGTGCAGGCATGCGTCAATCCTGCACGATGGCACGCCGCGGGCGCACGACGGGCGTCCCGGACGAATCGAGACCGACCCGTCGCGGCCACCAGAAACGATCACCCAGCAGCAGTCCCAGGGAAGGCACCAGGACGGTGCGCACCACCAGGGTGTCCAGCAGCACGCCGATGAAGATCACCACGCCCACCTGGGCCAGCACCACCAGTGGCAGCACGCCGAGCACCGCGAAGACCGAGGCCAGCAGGATGCCGGCGCTGGTGATCACGCCACCGGTGGCGGTCAGGGCCCGCAGCATGCCGCGATGTGCTCCGTGTTCGCGCGACTCCTCGCTGGCCCGGGTGATCAGGAAGATGTTGTAGTCGACGCCCAGGGCCACCAGGAAGACGAAGGCGTAGAGCGGCACCGTGCCGTCCATCCGTTCGAAGCCCAGCAGGCCGGTGAAGGCCCACCAGGCCAGACCGAGCGCCGAGACATAGGTGAGCAGCACCGTGGCCACCAGGATCACCGGGGCCACCAGCGAGCGCAGCAAGAGCACCAGGGCCAGGAAGACCAGGCCCAGCACCACCGGGAAGATCACCATGCGGTCTCGGGCATTCGCGTCGGCCTGGTCAAGGCGCTGCGCCTCGGTGCCGCCGACGGCGGTCTCGGGCAGTCCGTGCAGTGCCTCGCGGATCGCGCGCACCTGGTCATCGGACTCGGCGCTGCCCGGGGAGGCATCGGTGACCACCTGCAGCTCTGCCACCGATTCGCCCACGCCGGCGGGACGGACCTGGCTGATCCCGTCGATGCCCTTGATCCGTGCGGTCACGGCCTCGACCTGCTGCGGGGTGGTGGTGATGATCGTCGGATTGGCCGCCCCGGCGGGGAAGGACTCGGCCAACTTGTCGGCGGCGACGATGGACTCGGGCTTGTCCATGAACTGGTCGGAGGGTGCCAGTCCGGTCTGGATCGATCCCATGCCGATGGCCGCCAGTGCCAGCAAGACCGTGGATCCCAGGGCCACCCGGCCGGGCTGCCCCTCGACGAAGCGGCCCACCTTGGCCCACACCGAGTCGCCGTCGGCGATCGAGGCCTCGCCCACCACGGGCGTGCGGGGCCAGAAGATCCACCGGCCGAAGGCCACCAGGGCCCCGGGCAGCACCACGAGGACGAAGAAGGCGGCCACCAGCACGCCGACGGCACACGCCAGCCCCAGGCCGCGCGTGGCCGGGACCAGGGAGAGCACCAGGGTCAGCAGGCCCACGAAGACGGTGGAGGCGCTGGCGATGACCGGTTCGACGGTGCGACGAGCCGCCACCCGGATCGCGTCGTGCCGGTCCTCGTGGCGCCGCAGTTCGTCACGGTAGCGAGAGATCAGCAGCAGCGCATAGTCGGTGCCGGCCCCGAAGACCAGCACGGAGAGGATCCCGGTGGTCGACTCATCCCAGGCCATGCCCAGGGCGGCCAACACGTGGGTGGCCAGGACGGCCGCCAAGCGATCCGCGACGCCCACCACCAACAGCGGGATCAACCACAGCACCGGGGAGCGATAGGTGAACACCAGCAGGATGGCCACCACCAGCGCCGTGGTGCCCAGCAACTTGAAGTTGGCACCGTCGAAGACGGCGCCCAGGTCTGTCTGCACCGCGGCGGGCCCGGTGACCTGGGCGCTGACCCCTTCGGGCAGACCGGTGCGGGACTTCTCGCGCAGGCTGGTGACCTGCTCGTCGTAGTCGGTGGCGCCCACTCCCTGCACGGTCACCGGCACGATCACCGCGGTGCCGTCCTGGCTGGGGATGATGGGCGGCTTGGGGAGGCCGGTGAGTTCGGCGGCCTTGCGCGAGACGATGCCCATGGCCTGTGGCGTCAGCTTCTCCTGGCTGGTGAACAACACGATCGCCTGGCTGGTGTCCTGGTCGGGCAGCTGCTTCCGCGCCTCGGCCACGGCCGCAGACTGGCTCCCCGCGGGGAGCGAGTCCAGCGCGGAACGGTCCCGCGTGGCCTCGCCCAGGGCGACCATCGTGGCGACGGCAGCCAGCAGCAGGGCCAAGGCGAGCAACGGCCAGCCAAGTCGACGGCTCCGGCTGTGCTGCGCCGATCCGGGAGAATGTTGAGATGATGCAGGCGTGCTGCCCATGCGGTACCGCCTCGAAAGATCGTTAGATTCGTGAACCACCAAGAAGGGTAACAAGATGGGCGAGGGTGCGATGACAGGGCCAGCCCCTGGCCGGCCGGACGAGGACCGTTCGCCGGCGGAGCGCTCGGAGCTGGCGCGCGGCGCGGTGCCGCAGTGGCAACCCTCGGCTGCGCTGTTGGCCCTGGACTCCCTCGTCGATGCCGCCATGGCTGCGCAGCCTGCCCTGGCGCGACGCGCCCAGCTCAGTGAGAGCGAGCTGCACGCCCTGCGCAGTCTCTCGCGGCACCGGCTGGGGCCCGCCGAGCTGGCCCGGCATCTGGGCGTGACGGCGGCAGCGGCGACCGGCATCATCGACCGACTGGTGGCTCGCGGTCACGTGGAACGTGAACCTCACCCCACCGATCGTCGCCGAACGGTGCTCAGCCTGACCGAGGTGGGGCGACAGGAGGCCGGACGGCTGTTGACGCCGATGTTCACGGCGTTGCAGGCGGCCGACACGAAACTCTCCGAGGACGAGAAGGCCGTGGTGGCTCGCTTCCTGGGCGAGGCCACCACGGCCATCCAAATGGTCATGTGACGCGGGTCAGCTGGCCACCAAGGGTAGAGGTGAGAGTCCATCCTTGACTCTGAGCACTTCCCGGGTGCCAGCAGCCTCGTGCGAGGATGGCTCGATGGGGTACGGGTTGGTGACGATCACGTCGGTGCTACTGGCCACCAATGTCGTGTTCGTTCTGCTGTGGTTGCGGGAGCGAAGGGCGCTGGCCCGGATGGCCCGTTCCCAGGCCCGGCTTGCCGAACTCGTCGAGCAACGCGTGGAGAGACCCAATGTCTTCGGTCATGAGGTGCGAACCCCGCTCGCGCTGATCAGCGGTGCCGCGGAGCTGCTCGCCGAGCAGAGTCCGGGGCCGCTCAATGAACGCCAGCTGGAATTTGTCAACACCATCGCATCGAACTCACGCCAGGTGGTGGCGATGGCCGAGGACCTGCTTGTGGAGGCGCAGATCGAGGCGGAGATCTTCGAGCTGCGCCCGGAGCAGGTGGAACTGCGCTCGTTGGTACGGGCGACGGTCCGGGAGGTTCGGCGGATCACGGCCACCCCGCTCGTGCTGGTGGACCAGGGCCCGCCCATCCAGCTCTGGGCGGATCCGGACCTGTTGCGCCAAGCGCTGTGGAATCTGGTGAACAATGCCGTGCGTCACGCCGGCGAGCCCGGCAGGGTCACCGTGGAGGTGTCGGCGAGTGAGGACGAGGCAATACTGCAGGTCAGCGACGAGGGCCAAGGCATGGGCGAGGAAGAGCGGGGCCGGCTCTTCGAGCCCTATGCGGTGGGCCAGTCCCGACGGCCGGGCACGGGGTTGGGAATGATGATCACCCGGCAGATCGTGAACCGGCACGGCGGGCGCATCCTGGTGGATAGTGTCCCGGGGCAGGGGACGGCGATTCTGCTGGCGTTGCCGCTGTACGCAGTCGACGAGCACCGAGCGGGAGGATCGTGATGAACGAGACGGCACCGCGCGCTCTGGTGGTGGACGACGAGA
The DNA here is from genome assembly GCF_048595755.1 of Luteococcus struthionis. Lineage (GTDB taxonomy): Bacteria > Actinomycetota > Actinomycetes > Propionibacteriales > Propionibacteriaceae > Luteococcus. The sequence goes on along the minus strand of NZ_CP184360.1, from coordinate 854,602 downwards.
CCCAGATGTTGGGAATCGTCGGCTTTGCGCTGGAGACCCAGGGTTTCGAGGTTGTCAGCGCCCGCAGCGCCGAACAGGCGTGGTCCCGGTTGCGCGCTGAGCACTTCGACCTGCTGGTGCTCGACGTGACCCTGCCCGGGGCCTCGGGAGTGCAATTGTGCGAGAGGGTGCGCGTCACCAGCGACGTACCTGTCATGATGCTCACGGCACGCACCACCGAACAGGACCGCATCGCCGGACTGCTCGCTGGTGCCGATGACTACGTCACCAAGCCCTTCTCTCCACGGGAGCTGGCACTGCGGGCCCAGGCCATCGTTCGACGCACCCGGGATCGGGCGCCGTCGGCGGGAGAGGTGGTGGTCAACGGTCCGCTGCGCATCGATCCGGCGCGTCGTGAGGTGCGTTTGGAACAACGGCGTGTGCAGCTCAGCGACGTGGAACTGCGCCTTCTGGTGGCCCTGGCCCGGCGTGCTGGGCAGGTGGTGACCTGGGCCGAGCTGCTCAACGAGGTGTGGGCGACCGGTGAGCAGCATGGTGGCCGGGACATGATCAAGACCACCGTCTACAGACTGCGCCAGCATCTGGGCGTGGAACGGGAGTGGATCACGGCGGTACGCGGTACCGGTTACCTGATGGTCCGGCTCGACGAGCCGCAGGCCCCGCTGCCATGATGACGGCCGAGCTGCGCCGGGCCTGGATTCGTCGTGCACTTTCGGTCTGGCTCGCCCTACTGCTGGTGGGGGTACTGGTGGTGGGCGTTCCCGGTCGTGGTCCCAGGTTGGGCGTGGTGTGCAGCTCCATCGAAGACATCTGTCAGCAATGGGCCCGTGGCTTCACCGAGGCCACTGGGGTGGGTGTGGACATGGTGCGGATGAGCTCCGGTCAGGCCTTGGCTGCGGTGCAGCGGGCAGACGGAGAGTTCGACGTGTGGCACGGTGGCACGTCCGATCTATACGAGGTGGCGCGGTCCCGTGGGCTGCTGGTGCCCTACCGCAGCCCTGCCTCTGCCGGCATCCCGTCCCGTTACCGGGCGGTCGACGACAGTTGGACCGGCGTCTACCGGGGGATGCTGGGCTTTTGCTCCAACCAACGAGTGCTGCGTCGGCTCGGCGTCGCTCCGCCCGACGAGTGGGGGGACCTGCTCGATCCCCGGTTGCGCGGACAGGTGACACTGCCCGACCCGCGCACCTCTGGTACCGGTTACGCGATGCTGTGGACGATGGTCCAGCGTGCGGGAGACCAGGAGCAGGCGATGCAGTGGTTTGAGCGGTTGCGCCCCAATGTGCTGCAGTTCACCAGCTCGGGGATGGCGCCGAGCGGCATCGCGGGCAGGGGCGAGGCTGCCGTTGCCGTCACCTTCACCCAGCACTGTGTCAAGGCCCACGACCAAGGGCTCAAGGACCTCATGGTCGGTTACCCGCGAGGGCTGACCGGAACCGAGACCGGTGCCGTCGCGGTCATCGCCTCAGCCCGCAAACCTGACCTGGCACGCCGCTACGTCGATCATGCCGTCGGATCCACGGCTCAGGAAGCAGGTGCCGAGACTTCTTCCAGACAGCTGCCCACGCTGCCCGGTGCCCGCACGGACCCTCGGCTCGAGCTGCCCGTTGGGACACGAGAGCTAGAGGCGGTCGGCGAGGAGGCAGCCCACCGGAGAGCAGGGTTGGTGGCCGAGTTCGTGCGGCGCGTGCGGCCATGACGGTGCGGACCTCTGATGCAGTGCGCCTGGCGGCGTTGGTGTTGGTGTCCTGCTGCCTGGCGCTGGTCCTGCTACCCAGCCTGCGCTGGGCAACCGGGCTGGAGGGACGACGAGCGATGCTGTCGACCTTGGCCTGGCAGGCTCCCGTGCTGGGCAACACCGTGGTGCTGGGGGTGGGTCAAGCCACGCTCGTGACCGCATTTGCGGGCTTGCTGGCCGGTGTGCAGAACCTGTCCTTCCCCGGCCGACGAGTGCTGCACGTGGCCGTGCTGCTGCCGTTGGTCACCCCCGCCTGGACCATGGCTTTGGGGCTGGTGGTCCTGCTGGGCAACAATGGATTGCTGCGCCGTGTCGTGCCCGCCGGGCTCGACGTCTATGGCCTTCCCGGACTGGTGCTGGCAGGATCCCTGCAGGTACTGCCCTTCGCATACCTGGCGATGCTGGCCGCGGAGCGCTCTGTCGACGCGCAGCTGATGGACCAGGCTCGGCTGCTGGGGCTGGACAGGGGGCGGGCCAGGCGGCGGGTGGCCTGGCCGAGGTTGCTTCCGGCGGCTGCTGCGACCGCTCTGGTCGTCTTCGTGGAAGCCATCACGGACCTTGCAAACCCGACGGTGCTGGGTGGCGGCTTTCCGGTGCTGGCTTCCCGCGTGCATCTGGCCGTGGCAGCGGAGTATGACCTGGCGGGAGCCGCGATGTTGGCCCTACTGCTCGCCGTCCCGGCGCTGGTGCTGCACTTGGCCGCCCGACCCTTGGGGGGCCGGGGTCGCTTCCGGTTGCTGCGTTCGGCCACGCCCTCGCACCGACACGAACCTTCAGCGGGTGAGTGGGTGCTGGTGCTGTTGGCAGGGGGTGTGGGCCTGCTGCAGGTGATGCTCCTGGGGGCGGTGCTGGTTGGCAGTGTGACGGCCAACGTCGGAGTGGATTGGCAGCCCAGCATCGTCCACTTGCGCCAGGCGATGTCCGGGGCGCACGGTGAGGCCTTTGGATACAGCCTGCTGCTGGCCGTTCTCGCCCTGCCCCTCACAGGAGCCGCGGCCATGATCGTCGCGCTGGCCGCCCAGACCCGGGGAGGCCTGGCTCGCATGGTGCGCACGATCATCTGGCTGCTCGGTGCCCTGCCAGGTGTGCTGGTAGGGCTCTCGGTGATGCTGTTGGTGCACTCCGGCCAGGGACGTGGGTGGTCGGGCGGCACCTTCGGGTGGGTGAGCGCCGTGGGCGTGGTGGTGGTGCATGTGCTTCGCAGCGTGCCGTCAGTGGTTGCCGCCCTTCTGACCCGGATTGACCTGGACCCTCGGGTAGCGCGGGACGCCGCCATGCTTCATGGGGCCGGCGCGTGGAGCAGGTTGCAGGTCCACTGGTGGCCGCTGTTGGCGCCGGAACTGGGTCGCGCCCTGTGCACCAGCCTGTTGCGGACCTTGGGGGCGGTAGGTTCGGTGATCTTCCTGACCAATTCCCACGTCGGACTGCTCAGCGTGCGAGCCCTGACAGAGGTTGACGCCGGTCGCGTCGGGGTGGCCTGTGCGATGGCGGTGTGGCTCGCCGCCGTCGGTGTCCTGGTCATGGCGGTGTGCGCCCCGGTATTGGGGGTCGAGGAAGAGTGATGGAGCAAGCACAGCTGTCGAGGGTCCTGCAGGCACGCGGTCTCACCCGTCGCATCGGGGAGCGCACGATCATCGAGGGGGTGGACGTCGATGTGTTCGCGGGCCAGTCGCTCTGCGTCGTCGGACCATCGGGCAGTGGCAAGAGCACGCTGCTGCGCGCCTTGGCTGGCCTTGACGAGCTGCACGCCGGGCAAATTCTTCTGGATGGTCAGGATGTCACCCGGAGGCCCCCACACCAGCGCGGGGTTGCCATGGTCTTCCAGGACGCAGACCTGTTCGGTGACCTGGACGTGGCGGAGAACATCGGTTTCGGCCTCGGCCTGCGTGGGCCCGAAACCTCGCGTCACGACGAAAGGGTCCAGGTGACGATGTTGCGCCTGGGATTGGCCGGCTTGGAACGCCGCCTGCCGCACCAGCTGTCTGGAGGACAACGCCGCCGCGTGAGTCTGGCCCGAGCGTTGGTCAGCCGTCCCCGGGTACTGCTTCTGGACGAGCCGATGGCCGCCCTGGAAGACCGCATGCGGTTGGACTTCACCCGCCAGTTGCGCCGGGTCCGCCAACGGACCGGGACCGCCATGGTGCATGTCACCCATGACCAGAGTGAGGCGTTGGGGAGTGGGGACCGGCTGCTGGTGCTCTCCCGCGGGAAGGTGTTGCAGCAGGGAACCCCGCAGCAGGTCCACGCCCGGCCGGTCACGGCGGAGGTGGCGGCATTGCTGGGGCGATCAAACTTCCTTGAGGTGGGTGTGGAAGAGCTGCGCGGGGGGCAGGGTGCAGTGCGTGCCCGGGTGCGAGCGCTGGGGGTGTGTGGCTGGGTCGACGCCCACGATGCCCTGCTGGACCGGCCCCAGCGCGCCCGGTTGCTGGTGCGACCCCATGCGCTGTCCGTGGAGAGCAGACAGCTGCGTTCGGCGGCGCGAGCCTGGCGTACCGACGAGGTCTACGACGACGTGGGCCTGTTGCAGCAGGAGATCTTCCAAGGAGACCATCTCCTGCACGTGGTGGAGACCGAACGGGGCACCGTGGCGGTGCGATCCCCGCTGGGCAAGCCACTGGAGGAGGGGCGCACTGTGCGCCTGCAACTGGACCTGGACGAGTGCTGGCTCCTGCCTGCAGATGACGTGCTGCGCTGACCCCCGGTAACAGGGCTGTCACCGGACGTCACCGAAAGAGGCTCCCCACCGGCATGTGCCCGCCAGAGGATGAGGCTGACAGTGAGGTCGCCCGCCGGGCTCCCTCTTCCCCCTCGACCCGGAGCACACCATGTCCCACACAGCTGAGCGGACGCGTCGCAGTTGGCTTGCAGCGCCTCCGCCCGCCCCGCGCCTGAGCGCCACCGAGCAGACCGCCCAGTATCCGTCGTGGCGTCTGAAGGTCTTCATTGGCATCTTCTTCGGCTACGCCGGCTTCTACCTGATCCGCAACAACATCCCGCTGGTCGCGAAGATCCTGCTGGACGAGGGACGGATGGACAAGGTGGGCATTGGCCTGATCGCCAACGCCGCACTGATTGCCTACGGACTCAGCAAGTTCTTCTCGGCGACGATTTCCGACCGATCCAATGCCCGCTACTTCCTGTCGATCGGTCTGGCCCTGTCCGCCGTCGCAAACCTCTGCATCGCCTTCATCCCAGCCATCTCCGCGTCGCTGACGGTCTTCGCCGTCGTGATGTTCATCAACGGCTGGTTCCAAGGCATGGGTTGGCCGCCCTGCGGCCGAGTGCTGGTGCACTGGTTCAGCACCAATGAGCGTGGTTGGAAGACCGCCATCTGGAACTGCGCTCACAATGTCGGGGGTATGGCCGTCGGTGCGCTGGCCGCCTGGGGGCTGGCGATCAGCGGGGGCAAATGGCAGGCCGCCTTCTGGCTTCCGGCCGTCGTGGCGCTCGTCGTGGCCGCCGCGGCCTTCATCCTGATCCGGGACACCCCGGAGTCCATCGGTCTGGCGCCGATTGAGGAGTTCCGTGACGACCCGGCCAAGGTGGAGGCCGCCGACGTCTCAACCGATCAGCTCGGCTACTGGCAGACCATTGTGAAGCACGTGTTGCTCCGACCGACGATGATCTACCTGGCGCTGGCCAATGTCTTCGTCTACGCGCTGCGCTACGGCGTGCTGTCCTGGACCCCCACCTACCTGTCCGAGGTGCACCAGGTCTCGGTCGCCAAGGGCATCGCCGGCTTCAGCCTCTTCGAGCTGGCGGGCATCTTTGGCACCCTGGCCTGCGGCTGGCTCTCCGACAAGGTCTTCAAGGGCAACCGCACCTGGACCGGAATCACCTTCCTGGTGGGCGTCGGTGCCTTCCTGGTGGCCTACTGGCTGAGCCCGGTCGGTACGCCGTACTGGCTGCTGATGGTCTACCTGTTCTTCATCGGTGCCTTCATCTACGGCCCCGTGATGCTGATCGGCCTGCAAGCCTTGGACATGTCCGCAAAGCACGTCGCCGGCACCGCCGCGGGTTTCACCGGCCTGTTCGGCTACGTGATCGGCGCCACCATGGCCTCCACCGGTGTCGGATGGGTGGTGCATCACTACGGCTGGGGTGTCACCTTCGCCGTGTTGACGGCCTGCGTGGTGGCGGCCCTTGTGCTGATTGCCTTGGTCGGGCCCGAGGAGAAGCGCCTCATGGAGTCCCATCGAATGGCCAGCCAACGCTGATTCCCACTAGCTCCCGACGTACGAGAAGGCCGTGGTGTCTCGCTTCCTGGGCGAGGCCACCACGGCCATCCAAATGGTCATGTGAGGCGGGTCAGCTGGCCACCGCCAGCTCGGGGGTCTGCACGGCGGGGATGACACCGGTGAGGATGCAGTCGTTGAGGGCCTTGGTGACGGTCTCCTCGTCGGCATCGACGCAGATCGACAGCTCCTCCACCAGTGGAGTCATGGCCTCGCGAAGCAGTTCACGCTCACCCAGGGAGATTCCCGAGTCCTGCTGACGGCGCGTGAGGTCACGCACCACCTCTGCGATCAGTGCCAGGTCTCCGCTGCGCACCTTCTGCTGGTGGGCCTTGATGCGGCGCGACCAGCCCTTCTCGACGTGGGTGGTGGGGGCGGCCAGCACCTCGAGCAGCTTTGCCCGGTCATTGGCGCACAGCAGGTTGCGAAGGCCGATCTCGTCGGCACCATCCAGCGGGATGCTGATCTGGAGGCGTTGGTCGTGGGTCTCGAGTTCCAGGTACTTGCGGTTGTTGCGTCGCACGGCGCGGGTGACGATGCCGGTCACGGTGGCGGGACCGTGGTGGGGGTGGACGACGATCTGACCAGGCTCAAAATGCACAGGATCCTCTTTCGTGGGCGCTCAGCACACCCAGCCACCGTTGGCCGGTCTGCCTACCTGCGGTGGGCCGTCCCACCGGGCCTGGACACACGCTGCACACCGGGGCCTGGTGGTGGGGACACCCCGACGACGGGTCGGAGCGAGTCTGCACCCCTGATTGTAGCACAACAAAAAGGGGGTGGCAAGGCCTCGACAGGCTCGGCCGTCGGGGTGTGGTGGCTCTGGCCGTCGGGTTGTGGCGGGCCTGGCCAGCGGGTTGTGGTGGCCCAAGCGCGGACCGCGCCGCACGAAGCCTGCGAACAGGGCAGAGTGGGGGGCATGAGGATCGCAGTCATCGGAACCGGGGCATTGGGCGGGTACTTCGGAGGGCTGTTGGCCCGCGCGGGGCACGAGGTCGTCTTCACCGCGCGGGGTGAGCACCTTCGTGCGCTGCAGCGCGACGGGCTGCGCATCACGGGGGAGACGGACCTCGTGATGCCGATCGAGGTGACCGACGATGCCGCCACCATCGATCCGGTCGATCTGGTGCTGCTGGCGGTCAAGGCCACCCAGCTGGACGAGGTGCTGCCCAGCCTTGGTGCGTTGATGGCCGACAACACCGCGCTCATCACCCTGCAGAACGGCATCGAGGCGCCCACCAGGGTGGCCGACGTGCTGGGCCGACACCACGTCATGCCCGGGATCGTGCGTGTCTACGCGCGCATCGCTGCGCCCGGGGTGATCGAGCACATGGGCGGGCCGGGGTCCATCACCTTCGGGGAGTGGGACAACGTGCACACGCAACGTTCGATCCGGATCCGGGAGGCCTTCCAGAGCGCGGGCATCCACAGCGAACCGCAGGACGACATCTGGCAAGACCTGTGGCAGAAGGTGATGTTCGTGGTGCCCACCGGAATGATCGGTGCCCTGGCCGGGGTGCCACTGGGCGTGCAGCGCACCGAGCTGCGAGCCGGGCTGCAGGCGGCGATGACCGAGGTGGCAGCCGTCGGCACGGCCCATGGCATCGACCTGGCCCAGGCGGTGGAGCACACCATGGCCTTCGCCGACCGGATGCCTGCCGAGGCCACCACGTCGATGCATCGAGACCTGGACGAAGGGCGCCCCGGTGAACTCGACCCGCTGGTGGGTGGCATCCGCAGGCTCGGTGCGGCCGTCGGGGTGCCCACGCCCGTCTTCGACCTGGTGCACCAGGTGCTGCAGCACCGGCTGGCGTGACCGACAGCCTCAGCAGGGCAGGGAACCCGCCGGAGCCCGGTTGCCGCGGGAGGTCCGCGACTGGTGGACCGTTGAACGACTTTGGCAGGGTAGGGGTATGTTGACTTCCCCCCATGCGATGCCCACTGCTCCGGCCCTGTGCAAAGGGGTCCGGGAGCAGGCATCCATCGGGGCAGGGTGCGTCCCGGGTGCGGCCTTGCCATGACACCGGAGAACCTCAATGTGGTGGTCCTGGCGGCCAGCGGAGTGCTGCTGCTGGGCGTGATCGCGGTGCGCGTGTCCACCGGTGCTGGCATGCCCAGCCTGTTGCTCTACCTGGGCATCGGTCTGCTCATCGGTGAGGCCGGGCTCGGCCTGGAGTTCGACGATGCGGCCCTGGCGCAGGTGCTGTGTTCCTTGGCGCTGGCGGTGATCCTGGCCGAAGGTGGCCTAAGTACCCGGCTCTCGGTGATGAGACCGGTGTTGAGGCTGTCGGCGGTGCTGGCCACCGTGGGGGTGGCCATCACGGTGGCGGTCACCTCGGCGCTGGCCTGGCTGCTGCTCGACGTCGACCCCCGCACCGCACTGCTGCTGGGCGCGGTGGTCTCCTCGACCGACGCCGCGGCCGTCTTCTCGTCGATGAGGTCGCTGCCGCTGCGCAAACGCACCGGTGCCGCGCTGGAGGCCGAATCCGGTCTGAACGACCCGCCGGTCATCATCCTGGTGACGATCGTCGTCTCCGAGGCGTGGTTCCACCTGGACGCCTGGACGGCCTTTGGTGGCTTCCTGCAACAGATGCTCATCGGTCTGGTGGTGGGCGTTGCCGTCTCCTTCGCCGGGGCCTGGCTGCTCAAGCGCATCGCCCTGCCCGCCACCGGGCTGTACCCGCTGGCCGCCATGACCTTCGCGATGCTCGCCTTCGGCGCCACCGGGGTGTGCGGCGGCAGTCCCTTCGTCGCGGCCTATGTGGCCGGTCTGGTCCTGGGCAATTCCGGCCTGCCACACCGCAATGCCACCCTGGGCTTCGCGGAGGGTCTGGCCTGGCTCTCGCAGATCGCACTGTTCGTGCTGCTCGGCCTGCTGGCCTCGCCCGAGCGGCTGCCCCACGCCCTTCCCGCGGCGATCGTGGTGGGGGCGGGGCTCACCTTCATCGCCCGCCCGCTCGCCGTGACGCTGTGCTCGACGCCCTTTGGGGTGCCGTACCGGGAGCAGGTCTTCATGTCGTGGGCGGGTCTGCGTGGCGCGGTCCCGATCGTGCTGGCCACCTTCCCCATCACCGCCGGTGTGCCCAATGCGCTGATGATCTTCGACGTGACCTTCCTGCTGGTGGTGGTCTACACCATCGTGCAGGGCCCCACCCTGCCCTGGCTGTGCCGCACCCTCGGCCTGATGGAGGACCAGGGTGCCCGGGAGTTGGCGATCGAACACGCACCGATGGAGAAGCTGGGTGCCAGTCTGCTCACCTTCGACGTGCCGGCCGAATCCCGACTGCACGGCGTCGCGGTGGCGGAGCTGCGCCTGCCCGGTGATGCGGTGCTGGCGCTGGTGCTGCGCGACGACGAGCTGCTGGTGCCCCGTGGCGAGACCACCCTGCGGGCCGGGGACCAGCTGATGTTGGCCGTCGCCGACCGGCACCGTTCACACGTGGAACGACGACTGCGGGCCGTCAGTCGTGCCGGGCGACTGGCGCACTGGCGTGGCGAGAAGGGCATCGTGCGCGAGTCGGTGTGAGTGGCCGGATCACAGCTGCTGGCTGCGCAGGTAGCGCCCGAAGTGGGGCACGGTGAAGGCCACCTTGCCGCGTTCCGAGGAGTAGATCAGGCCCTTCTTCATCAAGGCATCGCGCGCGGGCGACAGGCTCTGTGCCTTGCGGTCGAGCACCTCGGCCACTGCCGAGGTCTTCACCTGGTCGGCATCGTCGTCGCCGTCGGAGGCCTCGGCCATGGCGCGCAGATATTCCCGCTCGGCCGGCGTGGCGCGTTCGAAGCGGCTGCCGAAGAAGCCCACGGCCAGCTCCGCCTCGGCCTCGGGCGTGGCCACCCGCACGTCGTCGACGGTGATCGGGCTGGCCGGCGCCACATCCCAGACCACCTTGCCGTAGGCCTGGATGAAGTAGGGGTAGCCGCCGGTGAGCTGGTACATGGCCTCCAGCGCCTCGGGCTCGAAGGCCGCCTCCTCGTCCTCTGCGGGAAGGGTGAGGGCCAGGTCTGCGGCGGCGCGGTCGAGCCGGTCGATGCGGTTGTAGCGGAACAGGCGCTCCGAGTAGCTCTTGGAGGCGCTGAGCACGGCCGGCAGGTGGGGCAGGCCGGCGCCGACCACGATCAGTGGCAGGCGTTGCTGACTCAGTTCGTGCACCGCAGCGCACATGGCCGAGACATCCTCGGGGCGCAAGTCCTGCATCTCGTCGATGAAGATGCCGATGCCCACCCCCATGTCCTGGGCCAGGCCACCGACGTCGCTGAACAGCTCCACCAGGTCGATCTCGATGTCGCCGGAATCCGCGCGACCCTTGGTGGCCGGCACCATGATCCCGGGATTCCACTTCTCGTTCAGCTTGGCGCCGGGCTTGGCCTCACGCTCGATGAAGGCCTTGATGGTGCCCAGCACCGTGTCGGCGTCGGGGTGGCCCAGCTCTCGCACCGCCATGTGCAGCGCGGCGCCCAGTGGGCGACGAATGCCCTGGTCGGGGCGGGCCTCGAACTTGCCGGTGCCCCACTTGGCTCGCACCGCCTGGCCTCGCAGGGCATTCAGCAGCACGGTCTTGCCGACGCCACGCAGCCCGGTGAGGATGATGGACCGTTCCGGCCGCCCCTTGGCGGTGCGCACCAGCACGACGTCGAAGGCGCGCATCTGCTCGTCGCGGCCGGCGAGTTCGGGAGGACGCTGGCCGGCGCCCGGGGCATAGGGGTTGCGAATCGGGTCCATGGATTCGAGTGTATGGCGCGCTCTAGCGAAAGCCCGAGACAGGTCCAGATTCACCCAGACGACCTCTGCATCCGAGGGATCGGGCGATGATTGCCCGTTCTAGGAAGTTCTAGGCAAAACTCGATAAAAGACGAAATCCCTAGTCGATCGCGGGTCTTGTGAATTCGGGCACAAGGTGGGGGCGAAAAGTGGCCCCGGGGGTGTACAGCTCCCGGGTGAGTATGTAAGGCTTCCCTTAGTTAGTACGACCTAAGTGAACACAGCGTCCCCCACACGGGATGTTCCCAGACCGAAGGACCCAACGATGCTCCGCCGCTTCCTCGCCCCCGTCGCTGCCGCCGCACTGGTGCTCACCGCCAGTGCCTGTGGATCGCAGGACACTGCCAGTCCCGCTGCCAAGAGCGACGAGAAGATCAGCGTGAAGCACGCGCAGGGCACCACCGAGGTCACCAAGAACCCCAGCAAGGTCGTCGTGCTGGACTACGCCGTGCTCGACAACATGCGCGCGCTCGGCGTCTCCGAGAACGTCATCGGCGTGCCGACCAAGACGCTTCCCAAGTTCATGGACGAGTTCAAGGACAAGGACAACGTGGGCACCCTGAAGGAGCCCGACGTCGAGAAGATCGCGGAGCTGGAGCCCGACGTCATCCTCATCGGCGGTCGCACCGCCGAGAAGTACGAGGACCTGAACAAGGTTGCTCCCACCGTCGACCTCAGCAATGACTCCAAGGACTTCCTGGGCTCGCTGGAGAAGAATGCCGGCATCGTCGCCGAGATGTACGGCAAGTCCGACGAGGTCAAGGCCCAGATGGACGAGGTCACCAAGGCGCTCGACGAGACCAAGACCGCGGCCAAGGGCGCCGGCAAGGGCCTGGTGCTGCTGACCAGCGGCGGCAAGCTCTCGGCCTACGGCCCCGGCAGCCGCTTCGGCATCATCCACGAGCAGATGGGCGTCACCCCCGCCGCCAAGGACCTCAAGGTGGACAACCACGGCCAGGCCGTGAGCTTCGAGTTCATCAGCTCCACCAACCCCGACCGCATGTTCGTCATCGACCGTGACGCCGCGACCGGTCAGGGCGGCAACAGCGCACAGAAGGTGCTCGACAACGCGCTGGTCAACAAGACCAAGGCCGCTCAGGACAAGAAGATCACCTACCTGGACGGCTCCCGCTGGTACCTGCTGGGCACCGGCCTCGACAACACCGTCGAGATGGCCGACGAGATCAAGAAGGGTCTGGCATGAGCCTCCTGACGATCGACAGGAGCGCCACCCGCGCTGCCGCCCCGACGCCCGCCGTGCGCCCCCGCACGGCGGGCGCCGCCGCGTCCGCAGCCCCTCGCCGCAGCCGCACCGGCAATGCCGTCGCGATGATCGCCGGGCTGGTGTGCCTTGCTGTGCTGGCCGCTGGATCGCTGGTGGTGGGCGTCGCCGACCTGGACGCGAACGTGCTGCTCAATTCGCGCCTTCCCCGCACGATCGCCCTGGTGCTGTCCGGCAGCGCCCTGGCCGTGAGCGGCCAGATCATGCAGCTGCTCACCCGCAATGTCTTCGTCGAGCCCAGCACCGCCGGCACCATGGAGTTCGCCACCGCCGGCCTGCTGGTCAGCGCGCTGTTCTTCCCCGGGGCGCCCGTGGTCGTCAAGATGATCTTCGGTGCGGTCGCCGCGCTGCTGGGCACCGCCCTCTTCCTGCGCATCCTGGCCGTGGTGCCGCTGCGCGACATGCTGGTCACCCCGCTGGTCGGCATGATGCTGGGCGGCGTGGTCAGCGCCGGCGTCACCTTCGTGGCCTACCGGATGGACCTGGTCCAGTCGCTCAGCTCCTGGACCACCGGCGACTTCTCCGCCGTGCTGGCCGGACGCTACGAGCTGCTGTGGATCGCCGGTGCCCTCACCGTGCTGGCCGCACTGCTGGCCGACCGCTTCACCGTCGCCGGCATGGGCGAGGCCTTCACCACCAACCTGGGGCTCAACCACCGTCGCACCGTGATGATCGGCATGTCGGTGGTGGCCGTGGTCAGCGCCACCGTGGTGGTGACCGTCGGCGCCCTGCCCTTCCTGGGTCTGGTGGTGCCCAACATCGTGCGCAACACGATCGGTGACAACTGCCGCCGCGCCGTGCCGTGGGTGGCCCTGCTAGGCGCCGCCTTCGTGCTGGTCTGTGACCTGGTCTCCCGAATGGTGATCCACCCCTTCGAGATGCCGATCGGCACCGTGATGGGTGTCACCGGCGCGATCGCCTTCCTCGTGATCCTGCTGCGGGGACGTCGTTGACCCTTGAGACGTCGCCCGTGGCCGCCACTGCTGCTGGCCGCGGGCGACGCAGCCTGTCCCCCGCCACCCGGGTGGGCCTGCTTGCCCTCGCCGCGGCGGCGATCGTCGCCTTCTACCTGGGTTACAAACTGCCGGTGGGCTCCAACTTCGTGCTCAACCGTCGCTTGGTCACGATTGCGACGATGAGCCTGGTGGCCGTCGCCATCGGGGTCGCGACGGTGCTCTTCCACACCGTCACCGCCAACCGGATCCTGACCCCGTCGATCATGGGCCTGGACGCGCTCTACCTGGCCCTGCAGACGGCCTCGGTCTTCTTCCTGGGCATCGTCGTGGTCAACCCCGTGGCGCAATACCTGGTGGTGCTGGTCTCGATGGTGGGCTTCGCCCTGCTGTTGTTCGGCTTCATGCTGGTCAAGCTCAACCGCTCGGTCACCATGATGGTGCTCGTGGGCGTGCTGCTGGGCGGGCTCTTCCGCGGCCTGTCCAGCTTCATGCAGCGCGTGCTCGATCCGGAGGCCTTCGTGGTGCTCAGCGACCGATTCTTCGCAGACTTCACCGGCACCAATCCCGGTCTGCTGGGCATCAGTGCGGTGCTGGTGGGATTGGCCGTCGCCTGGGTCTGGCATTCGCGGCGTGAGCTCGACGTGATCGCCCTGGGGCGTGACCTGGCCATCGGCCTGGGCGTCAACCACCGTCGCGCCAGCCTGGTGCACCTGGTGCTGGTCGCGCTGCTGGTGGGCACCTCCACCGCCCTGGTGGGCCCGACGATGTTCTTTGGCCTGCTGGTGGCACACCTCACCTACCGGGTGGTGGGCACCCACCATCACGCCTTCACCGTGCCCGCCGTCGGCTTCGCCGGCATCATCACCTTGGTGGGCGGCCAGCTGCTCTTCGAACGCATCCTGGGCTTCGAGGGTTCGCTCTCGATGGTCGTGGAGTTCGTCGGCGGCATCACCTTCCTCGTCCTGCTCCTTCGATCCTCACGCGCCGGGAGGCCCGCATGATCATCACCGACCACCTCCAGGCCAAGTACGGCGAGACGGTCGTCGTCGATGATGTGACGATCGAGATCCCCGCCCGCGGTGTCACGGCGCTGGTGGGGCCCAATGGTGCCGGTAAGTCGACGCTGCTGGCGATGATCTCGCGCCTGCTGGAGCCCGCCTACGGCCGGGTGCTGGTGGACGACCTGGACATCCAGAAGACGCCCAGCGACCAGCTGGCCCGCAAGCTCGCCATCCTGCGCCAGGACAACCACCTGGCGGTGCGCCTGACAGTGCGAGACCTGGTGGCCTTTGGTCGCTACCCCCACTCCAAGGGGCGGCTCACCGTCGAGGACGAGGCCCACATCGAGCAGGCCATGGAATACCTCGACCTGGCTCCCTTCGCCGACCGTTTCCTCGACCAGCTCTCGGGTGGTCAGCGGCAGCGCGCCTTCGTCGCGATGGTGCTGGCGCAGGACACCGACCACATCCTGCTGGACGAGCCCCTGAACAACCTGGACATGAGCCACGGCGTGCGGATGATGCGCCAGATGCGACGCGCGGCCGACGAGCTGGGCAAGAGCATCGTCATCGTCCTGCACGACCTGAATGCCGCCAGCGTCTACGCCGACCACATCGTCGTGATGGCCGACGGCCAGGTGGTGGCGGCCGGATCGCCGGAGGAGATCATGCAGGAGGAACTGCTCAGCGAGGTCTTCGGACTGCCGATCCGGGTGCGTGAGATCGACGGGCAGCGCGTCGCCCTGCACTACGCCCGCTGAGGCCGTGATTGGACACTATTCCATAGTCTAGAAAAAGTTCAATATTAATCAATAATTGCTGATCGTCGTAAGTGCCCGCCGCAAACAGAGAGCTGGCGGCTCTTCGCTGCCACCAAGGCAATGAAGGGCCGCCAGCTCTCTGTTTGCGGCAGTCATCCGGACCCGTCCGGGTGATAATGGAGGCATGAAGAAGTCCGCCACCGTTGGCTCCCGGGCAGTCGTTGAACGTGGGGGAGGGGCTGCGGGTGCGGCCTATGCCGTCCTTGCCCTCTGCGTGGTGATGGTTGTGCTCTTCATCCTGGGTGCGGCGGGGCTGGTGGCCGGGAGCGATGCCAGCGGCTGGTGGCTCCTGGTCCCGATCGCGGCTGGCACCTGCTTCTGCGCTTGGGTGATGGACCGCCTGCTCGCCGACGGCCCGCGCAGTGCCTTCGCACGAGCCCTGCCCTATCTGGGTCTGATGCTGCTGTGGCCGACGCTGGTGTGGTTCCTCTTCTGGGCGTACGCGCTCTGGGAGCCCCTCATGGTCCTGCCCTATGCCGCGATCCCGGTCTTCCCGATGCTCTGGTTTGCCCTGCTCGACCGGCTCGCGAGGCGGTCGATTGCTTCGTCTTGACCAATATCAGGTAATTCCTAGATATTGGTAGAGATGTAAATCAAGGCCTCGACAAGCTCGGCCGTAGGGGCGGTCCGGACGTCGGGGCCGCCCCGACGGCCGAGTTCGGGGACCGGTCATGGGATCAGCGGCCCAGCAGGAAGTCGACGGCCTGCTTGCCACCCCAGCCCTCGGGGTGCAGCTCCAGCAGTCGCTTGGCCCCCGTGACGTCCTGGCCCAGGGTGATGCCGGGCACCTCCTTGTAGCCGTCCTTGCGCTCCTGGCCCAACCCCACATTGGTGATGAGGCAGTTGCACAGGCACTTGCGGCCCACGGTGTCCTCGAGCTTGCCGCCCTTCTTGAGGTAGGCGTCGATCGGTTCGCTGGCGCAGCGGTAGCCGATGGTGCCGTTCTCGCGCTGGTAGGGAACGCGCAGGTAGCTCAGGTCGCACAGGCGGGGACGCGCCTCGTAGACCTCCGGGTCGCTGAGGGTGCCGGGCACCTGCGCGATCTTGAAGGGGAATCCGGTGGGGGAGGCGCGGGGGTCGTTGCGCACGTCGAGCTCATCGCCGGCCAGCTGCGAGACCATCGCCTCGCGCAGGTCGTCGCGCAGACCCGACTCCTTGGCCAGGGCGAAGATCGTGCCGCACTGCACGCCCTCGGCGCCGGCATCCTTGGCCTGCTGCACCAGCTCGGGGGTGGAGTAGGCGCCGGCCAGCCAGAAGGGCGATCCGACGGCGGCCATCTTGGTCAGGTCGGCCAGATCGCGATCGGCGTAGATCGGATCGCCGTTGTCGTCCAAGGTCATCTTTCCGCGCGGAGGAGCGGAATGGCCGCCCGCCACGGGGCCCTCGACGACGAAGCCGAAGGGCTTGATCCTCTCGTCACGGTTGAGGAAGTTGGCCAGGGAGTGCACCGAGATGATGGCGAGGAAGCGCGGGGGCTCCACAGGCTCCATCGGGCCGCCCAGGATTGCGGTGGGATCGACGCTCGACCAGGCGGGCTCACCACCATCGACGTCCACGTGCACGCCACCGGGGCGGCCCGCGGCCAGGTCGCGCAGCAGCTGCGGGATCTCGCGGGGGATGCCCGCGCCCATCAGCACGTAGTCGGCGCCGGCCAGCACCGCACCCAGCGCGGCGGTCGGGGTGGCCATCTGGACCTTCTCCAGGAAGTTGATCCCCACGATTCCGTCGTGGCCCTCCTTGGCGAGCCAGGTCTCGGCGAAGTTGGCGGCGACGCACAGCTCGGAGATGGCCTGCTTGGGGTTGATCGTGATGGTGTCGTGCGGGCGGTACGGGGCGCCCTGACGGCCCTGCGGCAGGTAGAACTTGTCGATGATGCGCTGGGCCACCTCCTGGTTGGGGAAGTGCTCCAGTGCCCGGCGGTAGTGGCCGCCGGGGTCGCCGTCCTGCAGGGTACGGGCCAGCACGGCGTCGAGCGCCGTGCCGGAGACGACACCCAGCTCACCGGCCAGGCTCACCTCTCGGGCCAGCTGCCAGCTCGAGACGGCAATGCCCATGCCGCCCTGGATGACGGTGGGAAGGGGGCGGTCGGTCATCGGAAGGTCCTCCGTACGCGAGCGTAGGTTACGTAGTCGTAACCTACGCTAACGTAGCCAACCGCCCTCGTTGGTGAACCGCTCCACAACCATGGAACTTCCTGCCCGTGGATTTCCCACAAGGATTACGACTCTGGCGCCGTCTGGCCCTATCTAGCGGATCCCGGAGATTGCCCAATAGTGTGCGATCGAGCAGGTTTGGGATGAGCGGCGGTTCAGCAGAAGTCGGGTCCGGGAGCGTCGGGCTCGTAGGCGACATCGGCGAAGACGCCCTGCAGCTCGTCCAGCCACCACTGCTGCAGCGGGCGACGGAAGGTTGGGTCCACGTGCTCCATCATGTGGCCCAGCGGCTGGCTGGCCACCTTGCCCTCCATCAGACCCACATACCAAGAGGCATTGCCGCGCCCCGCTTCCCAGCCGCGGTCCAAGACATTGAGTGCATTGGAGACCAGCCGGGTGGCCAGCAGCCGATCGAAAGGGGTGGGGGTGCCGCCCTGCTGGATGTGGCCCAGCACCAGGTGGCGCACGTCGAAGGTGTCCTTGCCCTCCTCCTCCAGCAGCTTGGCCAGGAATTCCGCGTCGTAGTGTTCGCTGGCGCGCTCATTGCGGATGGCCAGGAAGCGACGACGGCCGTTCTCGAAGGAGCCACGCAGCCACTCGACGTCGCGGTAGAGGTCACCCAGACTGATGCCCGTCTCGTGCATGTAGACGCGCTCCGCGCCCGAGGCCAGGCCACTCATCAGGGCCAGATAACCGCAGTAGCGGCCCATGGTCTCCACCACGAAGGCGCGCTTGGTGGCCGAGCCGGACATCTTGATCCGGTCGATCGCCTCGACGATGACGTTCAGGGCGGTGTCGGCGCCGATCGACAGTTCCGAGCCGGGAACGTTGTTGTCGATGGTGGCCGGCACGCACACGATCGGGATGTTGAAGGCGGGGTAGCGGTCCTTCTCCTTGTGCAGCAGGTAGGCCGCCTGGTAGGCATTCCAGCCGCCGATCACCAGCAGGGCATCCACCTTGTGCTCCTCCAGCGCACGGCTGATGGAGTACAGGTGCTCCAGCTCGGGGATGCGACGACGCGTGCCCAGCTCGGCACCGCCCTCACCGGTCCACCCCTCGACGTCGTCCCAGGTGAGTTCCTCGAGGTCCCCGTCACGCATGCCGATGAAGCCGTTGTGCACGCCCAGCATGGTGTGGCCCCGGCTGATGCCCAGGCGCACCGCGGCGCGGGCCGCGGTGTTCATGCCCGGGGCCAGGCCGCCGGCGTGGACGATCGCGACGCGCTTGGTGCCGGCACCCGGTTGCACCCGGCTCGGCTCGGCCAGCTCATGGAAGATGCGTCGCATCTCAGTGAAGGAGCCGCCCCGCAACTCCATCGCACCCTCGTAGTCGCCCTCGGCGATCAGCTCAGGGACCCGACGGGTGTTGCGGACGGCCTCCATCAGGTCGGTGCCCACCACGCGGTTGCCACGCAGCGCCATCACATTGCCGGGACTGTCCGGGGTGGCCCGCAGCAGTTCCTTGACGGCAGCATTGCCCTGCCAGGTGGGGGCCCAGCGGTCATAGGCGCTGGGGGTGCCGCCGCGCTGCACGTGCCCCAGGATGGTGACGCGGGCGTCCTCGCCCAGACGTTCCTCCAGGGTGGAGCGGACGTACTCGCTGGTGATCGGATTGCCCTCGCGGTCGCGTGCGCCCTCGGCGATGATGACGATCGAGTCGCGTCGACCCGCGTCGCGGCCACGCTTCAGTTCCGCGCACATCTTCTCCTCCCAGCCCTCGGCCGGAGGATTCTCGGGAATCAGGCAGTAGTCGCAGCCGCCCGCGATCGAGGCCATCAGCGCCAGGTAACCGCAGTGGCGTCCCATGACCTCCACCACGAAGCTGCGCTGGTGGCTGGCGGCGGTGCTGGCGAGGTCGTCGATCGCGTCGACGATGCGGTTGAGTGCCGTGTCGGCGCCGATGGTCATGTCGGTGCCCACCAGGTCATTGTCGATCGAGCCGACGATGCCGGCGATCATCAGCACGGGATGCGCGTCGGCCTGCTCTTGGGTGATGCGGCCGTCGGCCAGCAGGTCCTCGAGCAGGCCGGCCCACTCCTGGCGGAACATGTCGAGCCCGCTCAACGAACCGTCGCCGCCGATCACGACGAGCCGGTGGATGCCGTGGTCGACCAGGTTGGCGGCGGCCTTCAGGCGTCCCTCGCGCTCGCGGAAGTCCTTGCTGCGGAAGGTGCCGATGAGGGTTCCGCCGCGGTGCATGATCGAGCCGACGTCATCCCAGTCGAACTCCTTGATGCCGTCACCGCCGTCGATCATCCCCTGGTAGCCCTCGTAGATGGCGAAGGGCTTGGCGCCGAGTCGGATGGCGGTGCGCACCACGGCGCGCACCGCGGCGTTCATGCCCTGGGCGTCGCCACCCGAGGTCAGCACCCCGATCTTGACGGGTTCCTGCTGCTGGGGGGACACGGTCACGTCGTCTGCGATAGTGCTCACCCGACCATTCTTGTCATAGCCCGTAGCCGAACGGACCGCGGGGCCGAGAGTTGCCTCGGAATTCACCGCAGCGTCAACGCCTCACCCCGGTGGCTGCTGGTCTGCGCATCCGGTGCGCCCATGGGGGTGGACCGGCGAATGGTCGGTCGCGGCGATGGGGAAGACTGGTCAGCATGTGGCGAAAGATCGTGGTGGTGGCGCTGGGGCTGGCCCTGGCGCTGAGTTTCGGGCTTGGTGCGGCGATGGCGCCGCAGGGATCCCCACGAGCCGTCGATGCGCAAGACCTGCTGGCGCGCTACGACGAACAGGCCACCACCTACTGGATGAGTGGCCAGAGTGAGTGGCCCGCGCTGGAGCAGTCGCTCGGGCCGATCCGGCGGGCGGTCGACGGCGAGGGGTTCCGGATCGTCGACGCCGAGTCGCAGAGCAGCCAGGAGTCCGTGCGCGAGGACGGGCAGGCCCTGGTGGTGGAGGCCAGCACCAGCACCACGTGGGTCCTGACGGGGCAGCCGAGCGGCAGCCCTGCCCCCTCGGGACAGCCTCCGCAAACCCGATCCAGCTCCACCGACCGCCATCGGCTCACCTTCGATGCCTCCAGCGGCGAGCTGCTGCGAGACGAGTTCCTGCCCGACCTGTGAGTTGACGCGGGGGCGCCGGGTCGGGCCCGACGGGGTCCGCGGGGTGCGGGCTCCTGCGCCCCATCTTGACTCCGCGCCTTTCCGGCGATACTATTTCGATATAACGATGAAGCATCGATGGAGAACTTGATGCGAAGAGCGCGCCCGGCCGGATCTCGGCCACGGGCCAGCCGCCCGCACGGTCCGTCGCTGCCAGGAGGGGCACCCGGCCCCTCCCACCCAACTTTCAGGAGTACACATGAATGACTTCACGAACCAGTACGGACGAGACAATGACGACTTCGGCTTCGGCCCGGGGCGTCGACGCGGCGGGCGCCGAGGCGCCCACCGTTCCCAGGAAGGCCATCACGGTGGCCCTGGCGGCGAACGACGACGCGAGCGTCGTCGCGGCCGTGACAATGGCGAACATCCCCACGCGGGAGGGCCTCGCGGCGAGATGCGGGGGCTGATGGGCGAGGGCTTCGGCCCCCGCGGTGGACGTGGCGGAGGACGTCGTGGGCCCGGCCGGGGCCGCAAGGGCGACGTGCGCAGTGCCGTGCTCGCCCTGTTGGCCGAGGCTCCCACCAATGGCTATGGCCTGATCAATGGCATCGCCGAGAAGAGCAATGGCCTGTGGCGCCCCAGCCCCGGCTCGATCTATCCGGCGCTGTCGCTGCTGGAGGACGAAGGCCTCATCGTCGCCGTCGAGGTCGACGGCAAGAAGGTCCACCAGCTCACCGAGGCCGGCCGGGCCCATGTGGCAGAGCATGCCGCTGAGCTCGAACGCCCATGGGAGCGCGTCGCGGCGCCGCATCGCGGTTTCCTCGACGTGCGCGATGACATGAACCAGCTGGGCATGGCCGTGCAGCAGGTGGTTGTCGCCGGCGATGCCGCCCAAGTGGAGGATGCCCGCAAAATCCTGGAGCGCGCCCGCAAGGATGTCTATCTGCTGCTTGCGGGGCAGTGACCGTCACCCCAACCACGTGGCCCCCTGTGCGTCGACATCGACGTGCAGGGGGCCGCGTCGTGCTGTGTGTGCACGCGGGGTGACGGTCAGGGGGCCAGACGGTCGCGGTGCCACCCATCTGCGACGCGGGTGTAGCGCAACCGGTCGTGCAGTCGAGAGGTGCGTCCCTGCCAGAACTCCCAGGCGTCCGGCTCCAAGCGGTACCCACCCCAGTTCGCGGGACGCGGTGGATGGATGCCGTGCTTGGCCGAGACCTTGGCGGCATTGGCCACGAGCACGCCGCGGTTGGGGATCACCTGGCTTTGCGGGGAGGCCCACGCACCGATCCGAGAATCCACCGGCCGCACGTCGAAGTAGGCGTCGGACTCCTCGGGGCTGACCTTGGCGACTGTGCCCTCGATGCGCACGACGCGCTCGAGCTGCGGCCAGTGGAATTGCAGGGCGGCCAGCGGATTCGCGGCCAGCTCTTGTCCCTTGCGGGAGTCGTAGTTGGTGTAGAAGACGATGCCCGACTCGTCGAAGGACTTCATGAGCACGATGCGGGTGGAGGGACGACCCTCCGGGCCCACCGTCGCGAGGGTCATGGCATTGGGGTCCAGGTTGTCGGTTCGCCGTGCCTGCTCGAACCACTTCTCGAACTGGGCCACGGGCGTGGTTGCGGAGTTGGCCTCCTCCAGCGCCTCGCCCTGGTAGTCGCGTCGCATTCCACGGATGTCCATGGCTCGATCCTAGGCGGATGACCCGCCCCATGCTCCGGTCTTGGCCCGGGATCTCGGGTGGGACTCCGCAGATCGACCATGCGGTGCGAGGGCACCGTCGCCGCCCCGCGGGATTCTGTGCCGGTGCGGAGCAGGAATGGTCGGTTTGCGGAGCCCCACACCGGAGACGGTCATCCGGCGCTGTGCACTCCATTGCGTTGCGCCGTGTGCACTCCATTGCGTTGTGCGGTGTGCACTTCATCGCGTTGCGCTGGCGGCTAGCGTGGAGGGGACAGGAGGACATCATGAGCCCACGCCCCAGCGCGCATGACCCCCGCGCCATCCACCGCCAGCTGCTGGCTCCCCACTTTCCCTCGGATGAGCTGATGCTCGAGGACTGCTTCGTGTCGGCGGTGGCCGACGGCACCTTGAACCTGCACGTCGAACCTGCGGGAGACCCCGACGGCGAGCCCCTGGCCGTCGTCGTGGCCGAATTCCACGAGCCCTCACGGGTCTTGCTGGTGGACTACCTGGCCGTGTCTGCCGCGGCTCGTGGAGGTGGCATCGGTGGGCGGGCGCTGAACACTGCGCTCGCCAAGTGGCAGGAACAGTTCGCGCCGCGGTTGGTGCTCGCAGAGGTGGAGCATCCCACGACGCGAGCGCGCCACGCGGCCCACGGAGATCCGGCGGCACGGGTTGCCTTCTACCACCGGCTTGGCGCCAAGGCCTTGCCAGTGCCCTATGCCCAGCCGCCCCTGCATCCGGCGGGCAACAGTGTCGAAGGACTCATGCTGGTGGTGCTGCGCGAGGACGGTCGCGCTCCCGACCATGATGTGGCGGCCGAACCCGTGCGACTCTTCCTTGCCGACCATCTGGCCGGGCACCCGTTGCAGCGAGCCAGTCTGGCGGCCCTTCCGCACGGACGCGTGGAGATGCTGCCGCTGGACCTTCCGGCTGATCAGCTGCCCAACCCGCCTTCAGCCTGAGCCAGTACCGTCTGGCCTGCTGTCGGTTGTTCGCTCACCGGTCTCATGGGAGTGGGCTCGCGGCGTGCCGGGGGATCAGTGGAGTCGTCGGGCGCGCAGTACGTGGTCGACGCGGTGGTGGGCGCCGCCGCCACCGCTGACCTCCCGCTCGCGGTGCTCGTTGGTGATGACCTGCCAGCCTTCCAGCCCCTCGAGGAATGCGGCCAGGTCATGCGGCAGGACGATGCGTTCGTGGTCGGGCCCGCCCCGCCCCTCGGCAGGGCCTGTGTCGTGGTGGCCGGGCCCCTCGAAGACGTGGTGCACGAGGAGCAGGTGTCCTCCGGGGGCCACCAGATCCACCAGGCGTCGTTCCGCCCGGGCCTCGGGAGTCTTCTCCAGCACCGGGTACATGGCGCTGACCAGGTCGAAACCGGCCGTGGGCAGGACGGCCTCCAGGAAGGCTGCCGCCACGCCAGTGACCGCGACGCTCGCTCGCGAGGCCGCGGACAGGGTGCGTTCCAGGGCGCGCGGCGAGATGTCCAGGCTGGTCACCTGCCAGCCGTGCTGGGCCAGCCACACCGAGTCGGCCCCTTCGCCGCATCCCACGTCGAGGGCCTTTCCGGCAGGCAGCTGCGAGAGCTCCTGGACCAAGGCCTGGTTGGGGTCGCCACTCCACACCCGATCGCCGGAGTAGCGCTCGTCCCACTCCTCTGCGGTGCTCACGGGCTCGCGCTCGGTCAGCTGGTCGGTACTGGTCACCGGGGCAGGCTACCTGCTCCCCGGTGCGAGCCGCCCGGCCGCTGCATCTGGCGCCGGAGCAGCCTCTCGCGCCAGCACCCACCGGTTGCCATCTGACGAAAACCTGAAAAGATGCTTAAGCCCAAGCCCATCTGGAGGACGGAGACCCGTGAGCACCCCCACCAGGCGTCTGGTCGCCCTGACGGTCGGATTCGTGATGATCTTCATGGGACTGGTGGGTGGCAGCCTTGGGCGGGTCAGTGCGGCACCTGCCGATGCCACCACGGCAAGGCCGGTGACGGGCATTGCGCGGCCATGTGCCGTCGAGCACCCGTGGCCCGCCGACGCGTCGCTCGCTCAGATCCGCGACCAGCTGGCCCGCAACACCGGCCTCGCGCTGGTTGGTCCGGGGTGGACGGAGCAGCGCAATCGACCGTTGGTGCAGATCATCTGGCAGACCGTGGATGCCCTGGGCTGCACCAGCTACCTGGACGTGATCACGAGGAGCCACCCCGGCCTGGAACTCAATGCTGCCCCGATCCGTGGCTGGGCCCTCGGTGACTGGGGGCTGACCAGGCCCGGCGCGCTCACCCTCGACCTGGCCAAGTGGCAGGCGCCCCTCAAGTCGGGCGACGAAGGGCGGCTGGTCCGACTGTTCGTGCACGAACTGGGCCACGCCTGGAGCCGCACTCCCCAGGCGCAACCTGTCTACGATCGCTTCGCCACGCTCCATGCTCGGATCGGCAACTTCAGCGACTACGGCCGGGGCAGTGTGAACGAGAACTTCAGCGAGGTGATCGGCTACTACGTCGCCCGCTGCGCCACCGGCAATCCCTACGACACTCGGGTGAAGAACAAGGGGCAGTACGACCCCTACTACGAGCTGGTCAAGCAGCACGTCTTCGACGGCCATGAGTTCGGCCCGGCCGTGGGGCAAGCCGCGGACTGCACGTCGACCGGGGGCTCCCTCCCTGCGCCCACGGTGGCGCGAACCCCCAAGACGGTCAAGGCCGTGCCGGACGCTGAGGCTCCCGTCACCCGGGTCATCAAGGAATCACTCGATCGCTGACCGCTTGGCAAGTTCGGACCCAATCGGACGACCCGCGCGTGTGGAGGCTCGTCGTGGCGAGCAACAATGGAGGGGCAGCATCCTTTTGCGCCCCCATCTCCAAGGAGCACAGACCATGCCAGAGGTCCTCGCCTACGCGACAGACGACAAGTCCTGCCAGTTCCACAAGACCACCATCACCCGTCGTGAGCCCGGCCCCACCGAGGTCTTCTGCGAGGTGAAGTACGCCGGCATCTGCCATTCCGACATCCACACCGCCCGCGAGGAGTGGGGCCCGGTCAACTTCCCGCTGGTGCCCGGGCACGAGCTGGCCGGCATCGTGACCCAGATCGGCTCCGAGGTCACCAAGTTCGCCGTCGGCGACAAGGTTGGCGTCGGCTGCTTCGTCGACTCCTGTGGCGAGTGCGAGATGTGCCAGGCCGGCCGCGAGAACTTCTGCACCAGCGAGGACAAGCCCACCGTGGGCACCTACAACTCGATCGGCCGTGACGGGCTGCCCACCGCCGGTGGCTACAGCCAGGGCATCACCGTCGAGCAGGACTACGTGCTGCGCATCCCCGAGGAGATCCCCTTCGAGAAGGCCGCGCCGCTGCTGTGCGCCGGCATCACCACCTACACCCCGCTGAAGCGTTGGGGTGCCGGCCCGGGCAA
The DNA here is from genome assembly GCF_048595755.1 of Luteococcus struthionis. Classification (GTDB taxonomy): domain Bacteria; phylum Actinomycetota; class Actinomycetes; order Propionibacteriales; family Propionibacteriaceae; genus Luteococcus. The sequence continues at coordinate 829,523 of NZ_CP184360.1, read as the reverse complement.
GCAGGTGGCCGTGGTGGGCATGGGCGGCCTGGGGCACATGGGTGTGCAGATCGCGGCCGCCATGGGTGCCGAGGTCAGCGTCATCAGCCAGACCATGAGCAAGGAGGCCGACGGCAAGAAGTTCGGGGCCAGCCACTACTACGCGACCAGCGAGGAGGGCACGCTGGAGAAGCTGCGCAACCACTTCGACATCGTGCTGTCCACCATCAGCGCCGAGAGCGATCTGGATGCCCTGCTGCGCACCCTCAAGGTGGACGGTGTCTTCGTCGACGTGGGCCTGCCCGAGCACCCGTCGACCTTCAGCTTCGGCAACCTGATCATGGGCGACAAGGTGATGGCAGGCTCCAACATCGGCGGCATCCCCGCCACCCAGGAGATGCTCGACTTCTGCGCCGAGCACGGCATCGCCCCGCAGGTGGAGATCATCAGCGGCGAGGAGATCACCGAGGCCTACGACAAGGTCGTCGGCTCCAAGGTGCGCTACCGCTACGTGATCGACACCAGTACCTTCTGAGGAAGGCCAGGTCTCGGGGCCGATTCACCAGAACCGATGACGCCCGGCACACTTGGTGTGCCGGGCGTCGCGCTGCGGTGAACCGGGCGGATGCGGGGGGCGTCACCAGACGCCGATGAGCTTCCACCACAGCGGCCCGACGAGCAGCCAGACCAGCATGTGCATGAAGCCGAGTACGACGCCATTGCGCCACCAGGCACCCATCTCCACGTAGCCGGCACCGAAATAGAGTGGGGCGGGACCATTGCCGTAGTGGGTAAGGCAGCCCATCAGCGTGGGGATGGCGCCGAGGAAGGCGAGCAGCGGGATGCCGGGCAGTCCCAGCGAGAGGCCAACGCCGAGGAAGACCGCGAACATCGACGCGGTGTGTGCGGTGCCGCTGGCGAACAGGTAGTGGGAGAGGGCATAGACCGTCGTCAGTACGGCGAAGGCGACCGCCTGGTTCATCCCACCCATGTGCCCGCCCACCTGCTCGCCGAACCAGCCGATGAAGCCGAGCTTGTTCAGGTAGGTGCCCATCATCACCAATGCCGCGAACCAGGTCAGGGTGTCCCAGGCAGCCTTCTCACCCTTCATCTGCTCCCAGGTCAGGGCGCCGGACAGCAGCAGCACGCCCAGGCCCAGCAGCGCGACGGTGGTGGCATTCATCAGGTCGTCGCCCATCACCCACAGCGTGATCATGAGGGCGAAGACGCCCAGCGTCACCCACTCGTTGCGGCTGACCCGGCCCAACCGTTTCAGTTCTCCTGCGGCCATGGCTGGGGCCTGGGGCGTCTTCTTGAGCTCGGGTGGATAGATCACGTAGAGCACGATCGGCACCATGATGGTGCCCACCAATCCGGGGACTGCGGTGGCCTTCAACCAGCCGCCCCAGTCCGCGTGCACGCCCAGGTCTGATGCCAGCTTGGCGGCCATGGCGTTCGGGGCGGCGCCCGTGAAGAAGATGACCGAGACAGCCAGGTTCAGGTTGTAGCAGGCCAGGGCCAGATAGGCGCCGATGCGACGGTGGGTTGACGGGTCCTCGGTATGGGAACCGGAGGTCTCCGCGATCGCCTTGAAGACGGGGTAGATGTAGCCCGAGCGGGCAGTATTGGACGGAATGGCGGGTGACGTCAAGAGGTCTGCCAAGCCCAGTCCGTAGGCAAGTCCCAGGGTGCTCCGGCCGAAGACACGTACGAACAGGTAGGCAAGCCGCTCACCAAGCCCCGAGGCGATCACCGCGCGGGCCGCGAAGAAGGCCGAGACGATCAGCCAGATGGTGCCATTGCTGAATCCGGACAGGGCATTGGCGATGGCTTCCTTCGGGTCTCCCGGGGCCACTACACGCGTCGCGGCACACAGCGCCATCGCCATCACCGACAGGGTGCCCATGGGGGCGGCCTTGGTGATGATCGCGACGATGGTGGCCAGGAAGATGGCGAACAGGTGCCACGCGGGCGCGTCCAGTCCCGAAGGTGCTGGCACGAACCACAGCCCGACGCCGATCAGGATGCAGACCACCATCCACCGTGGTTGGACCTCGGGCCCCAGGAGGCCAGCGGGAGAGGCATGAGGGTCGCACTTCTCCTTCGGGTTCGTGCGCTCGACAACCGGGGATGTCATTGCTGCCCCACCACCTTTCCTGCCGGGGCTGACAGCGGCGCCGCCCCATCGTGCGACCAGCATCTCCGAGCCTGAGGGTGACGGTCTGTGCCGATCTGCAGCAGCTTGGTGCAGAGAGGCCCCACCTGGCATTGGCGGAAGGCCGGTTCCCGTGCTCCGCCAAGTGCAAGAATCACCCGTCTCAGAGTGCTGTCTGACAAGCAGTGATGGGGCGTTCACGCGGGGAGGATGAACTGGCATGGCTGGGCAAACAACCATTCGAAGGGGGCGAAGGGGGTCCATTTGCAGCAACCTCAGGACAGGAAGCAACGCAAGTCTGTGCTGGTGCAGCGCGTGACTAGGCCGGATGCCGCTCTCAGGGGGAGGTTCTTCTCCAGTCGAGCTCCGGGGCGATGACGCTTCGGCTGGCACACCACCTGTCGGGACACCTGGCGAAGTGACCAAGATCCGCACAGAACGGGGCGGATCGAGGAGCAAGAGTTGGACTCAGAGCACAACAGATCCCACAGGACCCAAGGACAAGGAGGTGCCGCGATGACGCAGCAACTGGTCGGTCTGGACAAGATCACCGACACCGTGGCGAAGTTCACCGCCGTCGTGAGTCGTCGTCTGCCTGACGACGTCACCAGCCGACTCACCACGCTGGCCACGGAGGAGCGCCAGCCAATGGCGCTGATGATCTACGACACGATGAAGAAGAACCAGGAGTTGGCGGGCGAGCTCAAACGACCCAGCTGCCAGGACACCGGTCTGGTGCAGATCTTCGTCCAGGTCGGTTCTCATTTTCCCTACATCGACGGGCTCTCCGAGGCGCTGAAGGAGGCCATTGGCGAGGCCACCCAGCTCGCCCCGCTGCGGCACAACACCGTCGAGACCTTCGACGAGTACAACACCGGTACCAATGTGGGTTCCAAGTCGCCCTGGCTCTACTGGGACGTGGCCGAGGGGCGGGACGACCTTCAGCTGCACGTCTACCTGGCCGGTGGCGGCTGTTCACTGCCCGGGCAGGGGCGCACCCTGATGCCCGGTGAGGGCTATGAGGGCGCGGTGAAGTTCGTGATGGACGTGATGACCTCCTATGGCCTGAACGCCTGCCCGCCGCTGCTGGTGGGGGTGGGCATCGGCAGCTCCATCGATGCCGCGGCCTTCATGAGCAAGCTTGCCCTGATGCGTCCAGTGCACTCACACAGCGTCAACGAGGTGGCCGCCCAGCTCGAGGTGGACTTGGAGGAGGCCATCAACTCCATCGGTCTGGGGCCCCAGGGGCTGGGTGGCTCCAAGTCCGTCATGGGCGTCAACATCGAGAACTCCGCCCGGCACCCATCGGTGCTGTCCGTGGCCGTGAACACCGGCTGCTGGTCCCATCGTCGCGGCACCATCCGCTTCGACAAGGACCTGAACTACGAACTCCTCACCCATGAGGGCGTCGAGCTCTGAGCGGCACTGTCACCGTCACCAGAACACCCACCACAAGCTTGGAGAGCAGAGATGAGAACTGACGCCACCCACGACCAGCCGACGACTGCCACCGACGAGACGAGCATCCCCACGGTCACAACCGTTCCGGCCGACATCCCCCAGCAGGATCCGTCCGAAGTCGACTCTGGCACCGGCCGGCGGATCACGTTGACCACCCCGATCAGCCGTGAAGACCTGGAAGGGATCAAGGTTGGTGACGTGATCTTCCTCGACGGACACATCACCACCTGTCGGGACGTCGCCCACCGGCGCTTGATTGAGTACGGACGCGAGTTGCCCGTCGACGTGCGCGACGGTGCAATCCTTCACGCCGGTCCCATCATCCGGAAGGTGGATGGCGAGGAGGACAAGTTCGAGGTCGTCTCCGTCGGGCCCACCACCTCCAGCCGGATGGAGAAGTTCGAGTACGAGTTCATCAAGCAGACCGGCGTACGGCTCATCGTGGGCAAGGGCGGCATGGGCCCGGGCACCGAGGCCGGCTGCAGGGAGTTCGGTGCGCTGCACTGTGTCTTCCCCGCAGGCAATGCCGTGATCGCCGCCGTCGAGGTCGAGGAGGTGGAGGGTGCCGAATGGCGTGACCTGGGAATGCCCGAGACCCTGTGGACCTTCCGGGTCAAGCAGTTCGGCCCGCTGATCGTCTCCATCGATGCAGACGGCAACAACATCTTCGAGCAGAACAAGGTGGTCTACAACCAGCGCAAGGACGAGGCGCTGGAGAAACTGTACGAGAAGGTGCGCTACATCAAGTGAGGGTTTCCCGTCAGTGGCCCGTCATCTCTGGAGATGGCGGGCCACGGTCTGTTCCTAGGATGGCTCCATGACGAAGGAGTCCCAACTGGCAACGGCCATCGCCGCACGTGACGAGTACCACCTGCGCATTGAGCGCCCGCAACGCGGAATCCGGTTGAGCCAGTACGTCTACGAGATCGGCTCCTACCATTACAACTGGCACCAGGAGTTGGAACTGCTGGTGGCCCTGCGGGGCGAGATGGAGGTGGCCGCCGGCGGAAGTATCACCAGACTGCACTCTGGCGACGTGGTGGCCATCAACTCGGGAGTCAGCCATGCAACCCTGAGCCAAGTGGATGGAAGTCTGGCACTGCTGCTGAAACTGGATCTGCGCTGGTTCGCGGACCTCTTCGAGGATCACAGCCGGGTACGCTTCGACATCTCATCGGACGAACAGACCCGCGGGCTCCCGGTCTTCGTCGAGATCCGCGCCTTGATGGCTCGCATGATGCTCGACGGTGCGGACACCAGTCCCGTCGGACTGGTACGTCACGAGCGCCTGCTGGCCCAGCTGGTGGATTTGCTGGTCACGCACTTCCCACCGCACCTGGAAGGGCACGTCGCAGTGCAGGGCAATGATTCCCGCAATCGGGCCATAGACCAGCTGTTGGCCTACATCGACCGGCACTATGCCGAGCGGATCACGCTGGAACGCCTGGGCGCGGAGAGTGGCTACAACCCGAGCTACGTCTCGCAGCTGTTCACCCGACATCTGGGCGTGTCCACTTTGGACTACATCACCAGGGTGCGGTTGCGGCAGGCTGCCCGGGACCTGTGTGATCCGGCCATGAAGGTGGTGGACGTGGCCGCCAGCAATGGCTTCGCCGACGTCAAGGCCTTCAATGTCGCCTTTCGCAAGAGCTTCGGCAAGTCTCCGACGCAGTATCGGGCTCAGCTGACGGAGCAGAGCCTGGCCGTGGACGCGCGCTTCAAGCAGATCTTCGCGCGGCGTGATGACGGGGAGGTCACCGAGCTCCTGCACCGATGGGCTGCCCCCTTGGAGGATGAGGCGACTGCCGCGCCGGGGCCGGCGCTGCCCACAGACGAGGCGCGACGTCTTCTGGTGGACGCTCGACGCCTGGTGGATGGGTTGCAAGGACTGGAGGCCCGGTTGGGTCAAGTTGCTTCGGGGCTTGCCTGAAGCCTTCACCAAGGCAGGGCACCGGTGAGTCCGTAGACCACCAGATAGGTGACCAGGACTGGCCAGAACCAGCGCAGGTACTTCCTCTGGAAGTCGACGAAGTTCTGTTCGGTCTCCCCACAGAGCAGGTACAGCGCCGGAATGACAGGACTGATCAGCCGGAAGGACTGACCCACCATCGAGGCGACGGCGGCCTGCATGGGGGTGATGCCGAACTGCTCCATGACCCCGCTGAGCACCGAGGCGATCCCAAAGTAGAAGGCGTCCTGTGGCAGGAAGACGATGGCCGGGGTCGCCATCACCGCGTAGACCGGCGCCATGTGGGATCCGAGCGAGGTGGGGATGGCGCCCGCGATGCTGTTGGCCAGTGCTGAGGCCATGCCGGAACCGGTGAGGACACCGGAGAAGACACCGGCTCCGAGGGTGGCGATGGTGGTGGGAAGCACGTCCGGTGCGATTGCCTCGATGCGGTCCGTGGCCTGGTCGACATCAGGGAAATTGATCACCAGGGCGAGTGCGGACAGCAGCAGGAAGACCACGGCGCCGTGGGCGAGGTCCAGGATCAGCAGGGTGAGCCCACCCAGGGTGAGGAGCAGATTCACCCAGAACAGGCGGGGTCGCTTCAGTCCTGGATCCTTGTCCCGCACGGCGCGCAGCATGGCGTCGATTTGCTCGGGTCCCACGGATTCACATGAGGCAGGGTCGAAGTGGATCCTCGCCCGCTCCTTGAGTCCGATGCGGTAGGCGATCACCAGCACGACCACCTGTGCGGTCAGCAGACCGGGCAGGAGCTGCCGGAAGAGGGCGATGAGGTCCACATGCAGGGCGGCAGCCGCAGCGATCGTCGGGCCGCCCCACGGGAGTTGGTTCCAGATGCCGATGGGGGCGACGATCACGATCGCGAGAGTCCACAGGGTCAGTCCAAGTTGCTTGTAGAGAGCGCGGAAGGCGGCGAGGCAGATGATGATCGTCGTCGTGGTGTCCCCGTTCAGGGAGACGACGCTGGCCACGGCAGCGGTGGACATGATGACCTTGAGCGGGTCACCCTTCGCCTTCTTGATGAAGAACTCCGCGACGGGATCGAAGAGGCCGACGTTGAGCATCAGGTCGAAGTAGAAGATGGAGAACAGGATCGTCGTCGCGGGCGCGATCACTCCCCAAGCAACCTTGCCGGTGTCGGGATCGACCTTGAAGAAGACGCCGTGCTGGATCCAGGTGAAGACGTCCAGTACGCCGTTCCCTGTGGCAAGACATGCGATGGTTCCGAAGACGAGCGGCACCAGGGTGAGTGCCACGAAGACCTGGAGCTTCTTGCGGGACAACGCCACGATGAAGACCAGGATCATCGCGAGGCCAAGGATCGAGAGCACGGCTGCCTCCCTCGGGACAAGGTCCTCCACCTTGAGGACGATGCACCCACTGTTCAGGGGGGCTTGGCCGGCAGGCTGTCCAATTCTGTGACGATTCCCACTGTTCCCGGCGCGCGCCACTGGGCCGCGTCGGCCAGGCCGGCGTTCTGGAATCTAAGGATCCAACATCTTCCAATCCGATTACGACAAGCCTCTTTGCCCTCGTTCGTAGGAGGGTCACCGCTGGTTGGCTCTACGGTTATGCCTCTTCGTGGGCCGGTGTGGGGACTGCGGACGAACTGTTCGCGCCCCGCTTGCTGGCGGCCATCGTGCGATCGGCCAGCACAGCCGCGACCGCCAGGCCCAGTGCGTCGGCCACGAGGTCCACGGGATCCCCGCTGCGGGTCGGGATCAACCGCCACTGGATGACCTCGCTGACCACGGCGTGGGCCGCGTTCGCGACCAGCACCGCAGTTCGTCGCAGCCCGGCCAGCAGGAAGAGAAGCGTCACCGACCCGAAGAGCAGGAAGTGCACCACCTTGTCGATGTGGGGGAACAACTGGGGGCCACCGGCGCTGGGCGAATAGAGCGCCCAGCACTGGAACCCCAGCGCCGCCACCGCGAGTGCCATCCAGGCGGGGCTTCGGAAGGGTCGAGCGGATGCGGTCATCGTGACACTGTGACACAACGGGCGTCGAAAGGCCCCGCGACCACCGGGCGGATCAGGAGGAAGCGCCTCCGGCGCGCACACCGACGGTGTGGGCCTGCACAGCCGAGTTCACCCGGTCGAGCACGGACAGGGCCGTGGCGACGTCCTCGGGGGACAGGTCCTGCAAGACCTGGCTGAGGGTCTGGTGCAGGGGCACGTAGTAGTTGTTGGCCACCTGGATTCCCAGGGTGGTGGGCTGCAGGAGCACCTTGCGGCGATCCTGCGGATCGACGTCGCGGCTGACATGACCCGACTGCGACAGGCGCTCCACCAGATAGGTGACCGCCCCGCTGCTCAGGCTGAGGCTGGTGGCCAGTTCACCGGCGGTGAGGGAGCGTCCCTCCTCCTGTGCCTCGCGGATCAACAACAGCGCGCGGAAGTCGGTCAGGTAGAGGTCCTGGTTCTCTGCGCAGGCGTGGCCCAGGTGCTCGTTGGCACTGCACAGCATGCGCAGTGACTTGTGCAGATGATGGGCGTCATTCTTGAACTCGGAAGATGGCACGAGCGCAAGCGTAGCTACCGTGTCGATGAATGACCGAACCGGGTCGGGTGCTTCCTTTTCAAGTATTCAATTTGTGGGACGCACGAGCCGGGGGCCAGGGCCGGGTAGGGGTGCCCCGTTACCTTGCTGGTGACCCCGTAGGGAGGGGTCACGGTCGCCGGGCCCGGCATGACTCAGTGCCCCTGTCATTGATGATCCGGGGGGTGTTGTCACCGGGCCTGGTGGTGCCAGCCGACCGCTGATAGGGACATGGCCCAGCATTGAGGTCTCTTCGTAACGTGGGTGCCGGCAGCTGACGCATCACCAACCACGACGACCGTCGCTTCGATGCAAGGATGGTGGTCGTCATGAATCAGGACAGCGGCTTCGACATCTGGTGCGGGCTCGACGTTGGCAAACAAGACCACCACGCCTGCGCCCTCGACGCTGCCGGGAAGAAGGTCTTCGACAAGCCCCTGCCGCAAGACCAAGCCAAGCTCGAGGAACTCCTCGACAAGCTCCAGAGCCATGGTCGGGTGCTGGTGGTCGTCGACCAGCCGAACACGATCGGCGCGCTACCGATCGCTGTCGCCCGGTCGATGGGCATTACCGTCGCCTACCTGCCCGGACTGGCGATGCGCCGCGCGGCTGACCTCTACCCGGGCAACGCGAAGACCGACGCCCGCGACGCATACGTCATCGCGGACACCGCGAGGACCATGCCTCACACGCTGCGCCGGGTCGATGCCGGCGAGGAAACCCTGGCCGAACTCAAAGTGTTGGTGGGCTTCGATGAGGACCTCGCCGCCGAGGCGACCCGGTTGTCGAACCGCATCCGAGGCCTGCTCACCCAGATCCATCCCGCGCTGGAACGCGTTGTCGGACCCAGATTGGGCACCAAGCAAGGCCTGGCCGTTGTCGAACAACTCGGCGGCCCCCAGGCCATGGCAGCAGCGTCGAAATCGAAGCTGCTCAGGGTGATCACGAAGGCCTATCCGCGCAATGCGCAGGACTTCGCCGACGCCATCACCCAAGCTCTTACGGAGCAGACCGTCACCGTTGCAGGCACGGCAGCGGCCGAGCAGGTCCTGCCCAAGCTGGCCGCGTCGCTGCGCGCCACCTTGGATCAGCGCGCCGAGCTGGCTGTCCAGGTCGAGAAGGTCGTTGATGCTCACCCTCTTGCCGAGGTCCTGACCTCGATGCCAGGCCTCGGGGTCAGGACCGCAGCACGGATCCTGCTCGACGTCGGCGATGCCTCACAGTTCCCGACCGCCGGGCACTTGGCGGCCTACGCCGGCCTGGCCCCAGTGACTCGCCGTTCCGGCACCAGCATCCGCGGGGAGTTCCCCGCCCGCTCCGGGAACAAGCACCTCAAACGAGCCCTGTTCCTGTCCGCCTTCGCCGCGCTCAAGGACCCGACCAGCCGCGCCTACTACGACCGCAAGCGAGCGCAGGGCAAGAAACACAACGCCGCCCTCATCTGCCTGTCCCGCCGACGCTGTGATGTCCTGTTCGCGATGATCAAGAACCGGGAGCCCTACCGGGCCCCCGCCCCGACACCCTCACCCATGCCCCTCGTCGCTTGACGAGGAACATAGGGACACCCCCCAGGCCCCGCCCTGGCCCCCGAGGATCAGGCGATGCTGATGGCGGTGCCCATGGTGTGCGACTCGCCGGGCTGCAGGAAGACCGCATTGTCTAGGGCATTCACCGTCTCGACGCAGCACATTGCGGGCCACTCCCGGTCGCCGAAGTCGGGCATTCGCGCGGCCTTGTCCACCCACGGATTCCACACCACCGTGTTCGCGGAGTTGCTCTTCTCGACCACCAAGGTGCGGCCCCGGGCCGCGTCGACGATGCGCGTGGTGGAATCGGAGAAGTAGACACGATCGGTCTCCATGGTGAAATTGACGGCCCCTTCCTGCTGCGCCTCACCACCGCCGACCTTGTCGAGGTAGCGGGCGCCGTCCAGCCCCTCCACCATGGTCTGCTCGATGTCGGCGACGTCGAAGTAGGTGTGCAGGGCCGCCTCGTAGTCCAGCTGCTGTCCCCCCGCGGTCACCGTGAACTCCAGACCCAGGATCGTGCCCATGGCGACGTCGAGCCGAGCCGTGAAGTCGGACGGGAAACCCGCCAGATCGGCCACCTGGTCGCCGGTCAGCTCCAGGGCCAGGTGGGCCTGGCCACTCTCGGAGACCTCGGCCTGGACCAGCTTCCAGTCGGCCAGACGGGCGAAACCGTGCCCCGGCTCGTGCTGGCCGTCGCGGCCCGGGCCGAACCACGGGAAACAGATCGGGATGCCGCCGCGCAGCGGCTTGTCGTCCGCGTAGTCGGAGGAGTCGCTCATCCACAGCACGGGATCCTGCCCCGCGGGCTGCCATTCAGCGACGTGGGCGCCGTGCTCGTAGACCAGTCCGCTGCCCAGGGATGTCTGCACGCGGTAGGCGGTCAGTCCGTTCTGGGTCACGGTGGTGATGCCCTCGGGAAGTTCGATGCTGTTCTCGGTACTCATGCAACGACGCTACTGCCACCCGGGGGCCGCCTGGCAGGGGGTGCCCACACTTTCCGGGCGGGCGCGCCTGCCCGGGGCGGGCACCCACCCACACGAACCGATGGGAGCCACGGCCACCAGGGCCGAATCTGCTTCACTGGGAAGGCGCACCGCCGGCAGTTCCGGGGGCCCGCCCGGAACACGACGATGGAGACCCGCATGACCACTCCCGCAGACAGCCATGACCTGATCCGGGTCGAGGGCGCCCGCGAGAACAACCTCAAGGACGTCAGCGTCGAACTGCCCAAGCGTCGGCTGACCGTCTTCACCGGCGTCTCCGGATCGGGCAAGAGCTCCCTGGTCTTCGCCACCATCGCCGCGGAGAGCCAGCGCATGATCAACGAGACCTATTCGGCCTTCCTGCAAGGGATGATGCCCAGCCTCGGCCGCCCCGACGTCGACGTGCTGGAGGGGCTGACCACGGCGATCGTCGTCGACCAGGACCCGATGGGTGCCAATCCGCGCTCCACCGTCGGCACCGCCACCGACGTGAACGCCACGCTGCGCATCCTGTTCAGCAAGCTGGGGGATCCCTGGATCGGTGGGCCCAAGGCCTTCGCCTTCAACATCCCCTCGGTCAGCGGCGGCGGAGCCGTCACCACCACCAAGGGTGGCCGCCAGGTCAAGGAACGCAAGAGCTTCAGCATCACCGGAGGCATGTGCCCCCGTTGTGAGGGCACCGGCAAGGTCAGCGACTTCGACCTCGACGAGCTCTACGACTCCGAGCTCAGCCTGGCCGGCGGCGCCATCAAGGTGCCCGGTTACTCGATGGACGGCTGGTACGGGCGGATCTTCTCCGGGTCGGGTTACTTCGACATGGACAAGCCCGTCAAGGACTTCACCAAGCGGGAGCTCGACGACCTGCTGTACCGAGAGGGCACCAAGATCAAGGTGGAGGGCATCAACCTCACCTACGAGGGGCTCATCCCCAAGATCCAGAAGTCCATGCTCAGCAAGGACGTCGAGGCGATGCAGCCCCACATCCGCGCCTTCGTGGAGCGCGCCATCGTCTTCCAGACCTGCCCCGAGTGCGACGGCACCCGCCTCACCGAGGGGGCGCGCAGCAGCCGGATCAACGGCAAGTCCATCGCCGATGTGTGCCAGATGCAGATCAGCGACCTGACCGAGTGGGTCGTCTCGATCGACGAGCCCTCCGTCACGCCGCTGGTCACGCAACTGCGCCACCAACTCGAATCCTTCGTCGACATCGGCCTGGGCTACCTCAGCCTGGATCGCCCCACCGGCACGCTGTCGGGCGGCGAGGCACAGCGCATCAAGATGATCCGCCACCTGGGCTCGGCGCTCACCGACGTCACCTATGTCTTCGACGAGCCCAGCATCGGGCTGCACCCGCACGACATCCAGCGGATGAACCGGCTGCTGCTCCAGCTGCGCGACAAGGGAAACACGGTGCTCGTCGTGGAGCACAAGCCGGAGATGATCGCCATCGCGGACCATGTTGTCGACCTGGGGCCGCGTGCAGGCAGCAAGGGCGGCGAGATCTGCTTCGAGGGCACCGTCGACGGGCTGCGGGTGAGCCACACCCTTACCGGGCGGCACCTGGACGACCGGGCCCAGCTGAAGCCGTCGGTGCGCACGGCGACCGGGGCGCTGGAGATCCGTGGGGCCAGTGAGAACAACCTGAAGGCCGTCGACGTGGACATCCCCACCGGCGTGCTGACCGTCGTCACCGGCGTCGCGGGCTCCGGCAAGAGTTCGCTCATCCACGGTCACGTGAGCGGCCGCGACGGGGTGATCGCCGTCGACCAGTCCGCCATCAAGGGCTCACGACGCAGCAATCCCGCCACCTACACCGGACTGCTGGAGCCGATCCGCAAGGCCTTCGCCAAGGCCAGTGGCGTCAAGCCCGCCCTGTTCAGCCCCAACTCCGAGGGCGCCTGCCCCACCTGCAAGGGCGCCGGCGTGATCTTCACCGAGCTGGGCTTCATGAACACCGTCTCGAATGTCTGCGAAGACTGCGAGGGGCGCCGCTTCGATTCCGCCGTGCTCGAGTACACCCTGGGCGGCAAGGACATTGCCGAGGTGCTGCAGATGAGCGTCGACGATGCCCTGGCGCACTTCTCGTCGTCGGAGGCGAAGGTGCCCGCCGCGGTGAAGATCCTCAAGAACCTGACCGACGTGGGGCTGGGCTACCTCACCCTGGGGCAGCCGCTGACGGCACTTTCGGGCGGTGAGCGACAGCGCATCAAGCTGGCCACCCAGATGGCCGGCAAGGGTGAGGTCTACGTGCTGGACGAACCCACCACCGGCCTGCACCTGGCCGACGTCGAGCAGCTGCTGGGCTTGCTGGACCAGCTCGTCGACTCCGGCAAGACGGTGATCGTGATCGAACACCACCAGGCGGTGATGGCGCATGCCGACTGGGTCATCGACCTTGGCCCCGGCGCCGGCCACGACGGCGGTCGGGTGGTCTTCGAGGGCACCCCAGCGGATCTCGTCGCGGATGCCTCGACGCTGACCGGCCAGCACCTGAAGGAGTACATCGGCGCCTGAACCTCAGTCCAGGACCTCTGAGCCTGTCAAGGGTGGCGACGGGCGTCTATCCCCAGCCGCGACGGGGTTTCACGTGAAGCACAGCCGTAGTTCAGGCGTCGCGGTCCAGCACCAGGCGGATGTTGCGCACCTCGTAACCCTTGATCAGCTCGTCCCAAGCGATCGTCGGCCGGGTGGCCAGCCGGATCGGCAACCTCAGCAGGCGCTGCAGCAGCACGTCGGCCTCCTGGATGGCCAGCGAGTTACCGGGGCACTTGTGCGCCCCGTCGCCAAAGCTCATCACCTCGGCGCCGACCCTGGGTGGCAGTTCGCGGCCGGGGCACAGGTCGAGGGGCGCCTCGCCCACCACCTTGGGGTCGGCATTGGTGCCCCGAATGTACAGGTCCACCAGCGAACCGGCCGGGATGGTGACCTGCTCACCGTCCACCACCACGTCGATCGGGGCGGTGGTGCGGCGAAGCAAGTGCCCGACGATGGGGTCGAGGCGCAGGATCTCGTGCAGGACGAGATGACGATCGGCCTTGTCCCCGGCAAGGTAGCGGGCGCGCAGTTCGTCATGCTCCAGCATCTGCCAGGTGGCCATGCCGATGAACTCTCGGGTGGTCACCATGCCGGCGGCGCCGTAGGTGATGCACTCGATCATGATCTCGAGCTCCGAGTAGCCGGCCTCGATGAGGTGGCTGATCACATCCGACTGGGGTTGCTTGCGCCGAGCCTTGATGGCGGGGCGCACGTCGTGCAGGTGGAAGCTGAGCATGGGCAGCTGACCCGCGGTGGAGACCCGCAGGGTCTCGAAGCGGCTGCGCAGCGTCGCGGTGGCAGGCCTGGTTGCCTGGGTGGGCGCGACGGGAGTGTCGAAGAAGCGCTCCAGGCGGCGGGCCATCTTCTCGTAGTCGGAATTGGTCAACCCCACCACCTGGGCGGCCACCACCACCGAGTAGCGCAGGCTGAGCTGCGAGAGGTCGACGCTGCCGGAGGCACGAAACTCGTCGACGAGCTGCTCGGCATAGCCCTCCATCAGCTCGTGGTAGTTCCGGGCGACGGTCTTGGGTGCGAAGTAGCGGGCGATCGCGGCGCGCTGGGTGCGGTGCGGTTCCCCGTCGCTGAACAGGATCGGTGGGCGCAGCCACCCCATGTTGATCGTCTCGACGTTGAAGCCCGCCTGGGTGGTGTTCCGGCTGCGGAGCACCTCACGCGCGGCGGCCATGTCACGAACGTGCCAGACCCCGTCGACCACCTCGACGGCCGGTTCGAGCTTCTCGCCCGGATAGTTCGTCTTGCGCCTGTTCTCCCCCGAGACCGGGCATGTGGACTGCGACATCGCAACCTCCTGCGTAGTTGACTCCATCTTCCCGGATCTTGGGCCTGCTGACACCATGAGGAGCATGGACTCTTCAGCAGATGTGCGCCGTGCTCTCGTGGCCTCGCCACTGGGTCCGCTGACGCTGGTCGCCGCGGATGATGCCCTGGTGGGGGTCTTCTTCGACGGCCATCGGGTGCAGCCCGGGCGCGCCCAGCAAGGTCGTCTGCTGCCTGCCGTCGGTGACGACGCAGTGCTGGCCGCGGTGGCCGTCCAGTTGGAGGAGTATTTTGCGGGCGAGCGCACCAGTTTCGAGTTGCCCACCCGTCCGTCGGCGCACAATGCCCTGGATCCGAGGGTGTGGGCGGCGCTGGCTCGCATTGGCTTCGGCGAGACCGTCACCTATGGACACATCGCCGCCGCGCTGGGAGACCGAAACCTGGCCCAGCCCGTGGGCGGTGCCGTGGGGCGCAACCCGTTGGGAATCGTCGTGCCTTGTCATCGAGTGGTCGGGGCCGGTGGGAAGGTGACCGGTTTTGCCGGCGGAACTGCGCGCAAGACGTGGCTGCTGGAGCACGAGGCCTACGTTGCCGGGCACAGCCTGGTGCCGCCAACACCCTTCCAGGGCTGATGCCGTCCGCAATCAGAGAGCTGACGGGTCTTCACTGCCACAGTGGCAATCAGGGCCCGTCAGCTCTCTGTTTGCGGCAGGGAGTGCTCCGGAGGGACGTCAGAACAGGGCGGTGAGCACGCTGGTGCCCAGCACGGCCGTGGCGGTCATGGCGCAGACCAGCTCGATCAGCATGCCGGTGCCGATCGCCTTCATGGTGGCGACGCTGGTGGAGACCGCTTTGGAGGCGTCGCGCACCCGGTAGACCTCGGCGCAGAACAGGCCCACGACGAAGCCGATGGGCAGCCCCAGGGCCGGCAGCACGAAGGCTCCCACCAGGCCGCAGACCAGGCCGACGATGACGGGCCACCGGGGGATCTCGCGGCTGTCGAGGTTGCGTTTGGTGAGCAACATCGAGGCGCTCATCCCAATCGCCAGCAGCACCGCGGCCACGCCGAAGGCGATCCAACCCCAGCTGGAGGTGCCCCAGATGGCCCACACCAGGGCGGCGACCCCCACCGACAGGCTGCCGGGCAGCACCGGCACGACGATGCCGCACAGGCCCACCAGGGCAATCAGGGCAACAAGAAGGGCAAGCAGCGTGACGCTCATGCCCACAGGCTAGACCCGTCGCGCTGCGAGGCTCGCATCGAACGGTGTCTCGGGCAGGGCACCAGAAGTGGTCAAGTGCTCAACCAGTGCGTGTCACCATGGTGTGCATGGCCACGATTGTCTTCCTGCACGCCCACCCCGACGACGAGGCCTCGGCCACGTCGGGCTCCATGGCTCGCGCCGCGCAACGCGGAGACCGAGTGGTGGTGGTCTTTGCCACCAATGGTGACCACGGCGAGGTTCCCAAGAGCCTGCACCCGGGCGAGACCATCGTCGAGCGGCGCCGCAGCGAGGCCGAGGCGGCTGCCGCGGTGATCGGCACGCAGCGCATCGCCTGGCTGGGGTACAAGGACTCCGGCATGACCGGGTGGGAGATGAACGACGCCCCCGGCTCCTTCTGGTCGGCAGACCTGGACGAGGCCGCCAATCGCCTGGCCAAGATCCTCGACGAGGAGGACGCCGATGTGCTGGTGGGTTATGACTGGCACGGCAACTACGGTCACCCCGACCACGTGAAGGTGCACCCGGTGGCCTACCGCGCCGCCCAGCTGGCTCGTCGCAGGCCCCGGGTGCTGGAGAGCACCACCAATCGCGATGCCATGGTGCGGTCCTTCCAGGCCGCGAAGGAGGCCGGGCTGCAGATCGACTTCGACCCGACGGGCCCCGCCGACGACGGCAACCCGATGGGCACCCCGGAGGCGGAGATCCACTGGGTGGTGGACGTGCGTGACCTGACCGACGTGAAGCGCCGGGCGCTGCTGTGCCACGCCAGCCAGGCCAGCGACGTCGGAATGCTCACCGGGATGCCCGACGAGGTCTTCGCGCAGAGCTTCGGCCTGGAGCACTTCCGCGAGCACGGCCGACCCAATGGCATGGTCGCGGGGTGGCCCTTCACCCCCTTGCACACGCCCTGACCTGCGCGGTCCGGCCGGTTCGAGGGCCCAGACAGGTCCAAGGTCGAACACGCACGACACCCCGCGCCAAGCGGCGCGGGGTGTCGTGCGTGTCTCAGAACAGGCCGTCGCGAGGTGGCGGCGGGGCGTAGCTCGGGTCGACGCCGCGGAAGAGCTTGCTGACGCTCTTGCCGTCGTGGGTGCGCCGGATCGCCCCGGCGAACAGGTTGGCGACGCTGCGCACCTCGAGCTCGGGCCAGTTGTCGGGCGAGGGGACGGTGTTGGTGGTGACCACCTCGGTGATCATCGGGTGCTGGCGCAGCCGCTCGACCGCCTTGCCGGCGAAGAGGCCATGCGTGGTGGCGACGGAGGCCTCGACGCAGCCGAAGTCACGCAGCCGGTCCATCAGCTCGATGATCGAGCCGCCGGTGGCGATCTCGTCGTCCAGCACGATGGCCTTGCGGCCCACCACGTCGCCCACGATCGAGTCGATGACCACCTTGTCGTCGGCCAGTCGCTTCTTGGAGCCGGCGGCCACCGGCAGGCCCAGCAGGCGTGCGAAGACCGCGGCCTCCTTGGCATTGCCCAGGTCTGGGGAGACGACGACGTAGTTGTCCAGGTCGCGGCCCCGGAAGTGGTCGGCGAGCACACCGATCGCGGTGAGCTGGTCCACTGGGACGGAGAAGAAGCCGTGCACCTGGGGTGAGTGCAGCGCCATGGTGAGCACGCGGGTGGCGCCGGCGGTGGAGATCAGGTCGGCCACCAGTCGGCCACCCATGGAGATGCGGCTGGCGTCCTTCTTGTCGCTGCGGGCGTAGGCGAAGTGGGGCATCACGGCGGTGATGTGCTGCGCGGAGGCACCGTGGGCGGCATTGATCATCATCAGCAGCTCCATCAGGTTCTCCTGCGTCGGCGGAACCAGTGGCTGGATGATGTAGACGTCGCGTCGGCGGCAGTTGGCCAGCAACTGGGCCTGGATGCAGTCATTGCTGAACCGTCGGATGTCCACTCCGCTGAGGGGAACGTCGAGGTGTTCGCAGATTTCCCGGGCCAGTTCGGGGTGAGCCGAGCCAGCGAATACGACAATGTCCTTCACGAGGTGCCTTCCGATGCCGTGCAGTCGAGCACAGACTATCTGGCCGACGCGCCCTTCGTGCCCGCCAGCCCCTGCCACGATGCCGACCACCTCCCGTCTTGTGGCCCCACGGCAGGCGATTGGCGAGCATTGTGATTTCAATCACGTAGGATTGGGGCCATGGCAACGACTGTGACCCCCGCCCACTCCCGACTCAAGACCGCCACCCTGGTGACCATCATCTCGGTGCTCATCCAGCTGGGCCTGGGCATCGCGATGCTGACCGGAACCTACTCCGTGGCCATCGCCAAGGCGCACAGCGGAATCGGCTACCTCACGACCCTGGGCAGCATCGTGGCCGCCGTCTTCGCGTGGCAGCTCAGCAAGGCTGATGCCAGCGCCAAGGGGCTCTTCTTCCACGCGCTGAGCCTGCCCGTGCTGGCGCTCATCCAGAACGGTCTGGGTGAGTCGATCAGCAGCGATGCGCTCAAGTGGCTGCACGTCGCGCTCGGCATCGCCTTCGTCGGCGCCGTGGTGAGCCTCTACACGCTGCTCGACAAGCGCGCGAAGGTTCGCGCCTGATCCCACCCGGATCCCCTGGACAGCACGAAGCCCCGGCCATCTTGGCCGGGGCTTCGTCGTCGAACCAGGGTGCCGCATCCTGCTCCCGGATCGGATGCCTTGTCCGACCGGTGAGTTGTGACTCAGCTGGTGTGGGGCTCTCGAAAGAGCTCCAGCGCGACGTTGGTGACGATCGCCTCGCGCTGGCCGCCGGAGTGCACCACCTCGGTGCCATTGGGTTGCACGGTCAGCTGGGTGGCGTGGTGGCCCAGGGCCTCGGCCACCACCGGCAGGGTCTCGGGCAGGTCGAAGACCTCGGCGGTGTCCGGGGCCCGCGACGGGGCGATCACCTGGGCAAAGCGCATCCCCAGCTGCCGGGTGGCCCGCTGCGTCACGTGGTGCATCCGGGTGTGGTCGGGGTGGCCGTAGCCGCCGCCCTCGTCGTAGCTGATCACCAGGTCTGGCTGCCACTGTTCCAGCAGCGCCACCAGGTCTGCCACGGGCTCCTCGAGGCTGGCGAAGGTGAAGCTGCGCTCGTCGGTGGCATCGGCGGGGCCGGCCAGCCCGGGACGGATCCACTCCATGCCGGAGTCGCGGTAGCGGCGGGCCTCGAGCCCCTCGGCGCGGGCGGGCGCCGTGCCCAGCCAGGCGTGCCGCTCGATGCCCAGCACGGCCAGTGCCCCGGCCAATTCCTGCTGCCGGTGCGCCTCCAGGCCGTCGCCGGCCAGATGGCTCAGCGGGCCCGGGACCACCTCTCCCATCTCACCGCGAGTGGCGGTCAGCAGGTCACAGGCAATGCCTCGTTCGCGCAGGTGGACGATCAGCGCACCCGTGGCCAGGGTCTCGTCGTCGGGGTGCGCGTGGCAGAAGAGCACCCGCTCGACTCCGTCGAGAATGCCCATGTCAGGCCTCCAGCAGGGTGCGGTAGTGCGTCTCCAGCTGTTCGGCCACCGCATCCCAGCCGAAGCCCAGGGCTCGTTCGCGGCCGGCGCTGCCCATGGTCTGCAGCCGGTCGGGGTCGCGCAGCAGCTCGGTGAGCACGGCCGTCCAGGCCTGCGCGGAGCGATCCTGCACCAGCACGCCGGTCTGGCCGTCGGCGACGACCTCACGCAGACCGCCGGAGTCCGCCGAGACCACGGCCACGCCCGAGGCGGAGGCCTCCAGCGCGATCAGCCCGAAGGTCTCCGAGAAGGAGGGCACCAGCACCGCGCGGGCGCCGCGCAGCAGCCTGGCCAGGTCCTCGCGGGTCTGCGAACCGAGCCAACAGGTCTGGTGCGCGATCCCCAGGTTGTGGGACAGGTCGATCAGTTCGTCGCGGTAGCCCGCGAAGTCCTGGCTGGCCTCCCCGGCCAGCACCAGGGTGGGGCGGATCTCCTCGGGCACCCCGGCCACCGCCACCAGGGCCAGATCGGGAGCCTTCAGTGGCTGCAGCCGGGCGGCGAAGAGCAGGTAGCCGTTCGGATTGGGGGCGACGCAGACCGGCCCGTACTGGCGGGGCTCGTCGGGGGTGTTCAGCTCTGGGGCCCAGCGGCGGCAGTCGTCGTCGAGGGGATGGAAGAGGCCGGTGTCGACCCCCGGGTGCACCACGACGACACGCTCGGGGTCTGCTCCGCAGCGGTCGATGATGGTCTGCGCCTCGTACTGGCTCACCGCGATCACCAGGTCTGAGCGTTCGGCGATCAGGCGCTCACCGGCATTGCGGCCGGGTGATTCGGGCGGTTCTCCCTCGCTGAGCGGATCACCGGGCAGTGCGGCCACCGAGTGGAAGCTCTGCACATGCGGCACCTGCCACTGTTCGGCCCCCGGCAGCGCCGCCACACCGCTCATCCAGTGCTGGGAGTGGATGATCTCATAGGGGTCCAGCGCTGTCAGGGCAGCGGAGAAGTCCTCGATCCACTCCTCCTGGGCGCTCTTGGCCAAGGGCTCGGTGGGGCCGGCCACCAGCTGCCGGACGGTCACACCGGGATGGATCTCCACCACATCGGGCAGGTCGGTGTTGTCCCGACGCGTGACCAGCTCCACCTGGTGGCCGCGGTCGGCCAGGGCCTTGGCCTGGTGAACCTCGACGACGTTCATTCCCCCGGCATCCTTCGACCCGGGAGCGTCCAGCGGCGATGTGTGCAGCGAGACGAATCCGATGCGTGCCATGCAGGGAACCTAGCAGTCTCAGGAAGGGGCCAAGGTCAGCAGGGTGATCTGGGACGGGGTGAACAGGCGCAACGGAACCGT
Source organism: Luteococcus struthionis (assembly GCF_048595755.1). Classification (GTDB taxonomy): domain Bacteria; phylum Actinomycetota; class Actinomycetes; order Propionibacteriales; family Propionibacteriaceae; genus Luteococcus. Next base: position 809,114 of record NZ_CP184360.1, on the reverse strand, counting down.
CTGCCCCACGCCCGAATCGATGTAGAGCTGGGCCGAACCTGCCTGGAAGAGTCCCTTGTCCAACCGGGGGAAGAGCCCTTCGGCGCCGGGGATGTGGATGGCCCCCACGCCGGGGATGCGCACCTGGCCGCCATGGGTGTGGCCGCAGATCGCCAGCTCGGCACTGCTGTTGGCCAGGTCGTCGAAGATCTGGGGCGAATGGGTCAGCACCAGTTGGAAGGCGTCCTCGCGGGTTCCCCGCATCGCACGGGGCAGGTCACCCTGCTCCGCGTAGTAGTCGTCGGTACCCACCAGGTCGACCCGTCCCCAGTCGCCGTCGAAGGCGACGTGGCGGTTGGTGAGCACGGGAATCCGGTGGCCTTCCAGCATCTCCAATACCGGGCCAACCCCGTCTCGTCGGTGGTGGTCGTGGTTGCCGGGGACCGCGTAGACGGGCAGGCCGAGCGTCATCAGCTGACCCAGCCAGGCATCGATGCGGCTCAGGTCGGTGGTCGTGGTGTTCACCAGGTCACCGGTGATGGCGATCAAGTCCGGTTCCTGCTGCCGGGCCAGCTCGACGATCTGATCGCGCTGGGGCATGGCGACATTGTGCAGATCGGTGATCTGCAAGACCTTCAGGGGGCGCCCGGTGATCTTCTGGTGTTGCAGCTCGACGCGTTCCACCCGGGTGTGGGTGACCTCGTACCAACTCATGCCAGCCACCAGGGCGAGCGCGAGGAGTCCCAGCAGCAGGGTGCGCAGCAGCCAGCGGAGGCGGCGACGGTGAGGATGCCGAGGGCGGGGCTGGTCACTGGTCACGCGGCCAGCCTAGGCGGATGCTGGGTCGGGGCCAGCGTCGAAGCTCCCATCGGCGAAGCTGCCATTGCGGTGGGACCAACTCCGACGGCCGAGCTTGTCGAGGCCCCGGCGCCGCGGGAACGACGAAGGGCCCCGACCAGTTGGTCGAGGCCCTTCGTGCTTGGAGCGGGCGCCAGGAATTGCACCAAGCTCTCCCACCAGGAAGGTGGGTGTTCTGCTACTGAACTACACCCGCAAGGCCAGCCACTCTAGCCGGTCAAACGCCCAAGGCGCCAGTCGTGGCGACGTGTGTCGCCAGGGCTGGCAAGGTCAGCGCATCGCCTTGACCGCCGCCTGGCTGTCGAGCTGACCGGCGCCGGTGCAGCTGTTGTTGCGCACCGTGCCCCGGCACTCCGGGCCCAGCGTCCGCACCGGGAGGGTCCGCGTGGTGCGCTTGAGGGTCTGCACCAGCGTCGCCGACGAGGCCGCCGGCCGGCGCGACTTCATCAGGGCCAGGGTGCCAGCCACCTGGGGTGCGGCCTGCGAGGTGCCGGTGCGATGGGTGAAACGGTTGCCGGAGGAGGTGGCGAAGACCTGCTCGCCGGGAGCGGCGATGTCGACCATGGTGCGGCCGTAGCTGGAGAAGTCGGACAGACGGCCCCTGTTGGTGACCGAGGCGACGTGCACCACCTTGGCGCTCTCGGCGATCGGGTCGTGGCACAGTTCGGCGCGCTGCCAGCTGACGTCCATCCCGGCATTGCCGGCCGAGGACACGTGGGTGACGCCACGCCCGGCCGACCAGTTGATGGCACGGTGCAGCGCGGTCAGGGCCGCGCCCTGAATGTTGAGCTCCCCGCACCACAGGTCGAACATGTTGAGCGAGGTGTTGGTGACGGTCAGTTGCTTGAGCCCGGACCACATGAAGCCGCAGACCAGGTATTCGGGGAAGGCCTCGCCGTTCTCGTTGACGACCTTCACGGAGGCGACGCGGACACCCGGTGCCACGCCGGTGACTCCATGGCCGTTGCGGGCGGCGGCGATGGTGCCGGCCACGTGGGTGCCGTGCGGGTCGCTGCCGCGCCAGGCGCCGGCCGACGTGCGCGGACGGCCACCCACGGTGCAGTCGACGGAATCGCCACGGCTGAAGTTGGCGGCCAGGTCGCGGTGGCGATCGTCGATCCCGGTGTCGAGCACGCCCACGACGACGCTGCGGGAACCGGGGGTGATTTGCTGTGCCTGGGTGGTTCGGATCACGCCCAGGTGGGTCTGCCGGCCCTGCATCGGATCGGCCTTGCCGACGTTGGTCGAGGCGGTCTTGAGGCGCCGGGTGGTGCTGGTGACGGCGATCGAACGGTTCACGGTCACGCGCTCCCGGGCGGCTTCGTTGCGGGCGTCACCGACCGACAGGATGGAGGCCTTGGCCGAGCGCTGCAGGTTGCGTGCGTAGTTGGCGCGATTGGAACGCACCACCAGCACGCCGATCTGTGGCCAGCTCTGCACCACCTGTCCGCCGGCCTTGACGGCAGCCTTCTGCGCCGCCGCAGTGTGCTTGGGGGTGCGGGCGTTGACCAGGTAGGAGCGGGTCGCTCCCGCGGCCTGGGCCGCGGGGAGCTGCTCAGGGGCGGCCAAGGGGAGCACCAGCGCGCCCACCGCCGCCAAGGCCATCGTCACCGCATGGGCGGTGAGGCGACGAAGACGGTGGTTGGTGCTGCTGGACATGGCTTCCTCTGGATCACTCGTGGAGTCTGAACTGTGACTCGATGACTCAATCCAATCCCGCGGCAAGGCCTTTTTCGAGGGCCGACCCATGTCAATTCACCAAGCTTTCGCTGAGACAAACTCAGTTACTACGACGCGGGGTCGTTTCTCTGTGGTTCAGCCTTCCGAAAGCCTTCGGAGGGGTGCCGACGAGGGGGGCGGCGGGTCGGCGCCGCCCCCCCTGGGGAGGTCAGGCTGGAGTCTCCTGCTCCTCCTCCTGCGGCCTCAGTTCGCCAGCCCTGTGGATGGGCTCGTGGTTGGCATAGGAGTGGCCCGTCAGCAGGCCGACCATGAACAGTCCGATGGACAGCGCGCCCAGTGCGAAGACGATGTCACCGGGGGTGCGCATCCACCGCAGCACGGTCAGGGCCGGGGTGTAGAGGAAGTCGGCGCTGCGAGCCCACCAGGTGCCCGTCGAGACGCTCGCCCAGGCCTGGGCCAGGCCGAGCGGAAGCAGGCTGAGCAGGCTCATCATCAGCAGGCCGCCGTTCATCCCCCAGAAGCCCCACTTGATCCAGCGCTCGTTCCATTCCCGGCCGGGCATCAGGCTGCGCACGCAGAACAGCATCAGGCCGATGCCCAGCATGCCGTAGACGCCGAACAGGGCGGTGTGGGCGTGCAGGGGTGTCAGGTTCAGGCCCTGCACGTAGAAGAGCGAGATGGGCGGGTTGATGAGGAAGCCGAAGACCCCGGCGCCCAGCATGTTCCAGAAGGAGACCGAGACGAAGAAGTAGATGGCCCACTTGTAGCCAGCCACCCATTCGCTCACCTTGAGGATGCGCAGGTTGCGGATGGCCTCGAAGCCGATCAGTGCCAGCGGCACCACCTCCAGGGCGCTGAAGGCGGCGCTGAGGGCCATCACGACGTCGTCGGAACCGGCGAAGTAGAGGTGGTGGCCGGTGCCGATGATGCCGCCGAAGAGGAAGACGGTGGTCGAGGCGATGGTCGCGGTGGCCGCCACGCCGGGACGCACCAGCCGCAAGCGGCTGAACAGGAAGGCGATCACGACGGTGGCGAAGACCTCGAAGAAGCCCTCCACCCACAGGTGCACCACCCACCAGCGCCAGTACTCGGTGATCGACAGGTGGGTGTCGTGCCCCATGCCGAAGGCGGCGCCGAAGAAGGAGGCGATGGCAAGGCAGCTGAACAGCAGCATGATCACCAGGGTGCGCTGGGAACCGGCCGCCAGCGGTGCGGTGCTGGTGGGGGAGACGGTGCCCGCCTCGTGAGCGCGGCGCACCGCCGGCCACATGCCGCGGGCCATCAGGAAGAACCACAGGAACAGGCCGATGAAGAGCCCGATCTGCCAGGCGCGTGCCAGGTCCAGGTATTCCATGCCCGTGGTGCCAAGCCACCAGCTCAGCTCGGTGCCGTAGCCCAGGGAACCGCGGATCGAGAGCCACTCGCCGGCCATGGAGCCCAGCACCACCAGGATCAGTGCCCAGAAGAGGACGTTGACGCCGAGTCGCTGGAGGCGGGGTTCGCGGCCGCCGACGGCCGGTGCCACGTAGAGGCCGGTGGCCAGCCAGGCAGTGGCGATCCACAGGATCCCCAACTGGGTGTGCCAGGTGCGCACCACTGGGTAGGGCAGGATCTGGTCGATCGGGATGCCGTACAACGCGCCTCCCTCCACGCCGTAGTGGGCGGACAGGATGCCCATGGCGATCTGGAGTACGAACAGGCCACCCACGGCGAAGAAGTACTTCAGCGTGGCCCGTTGTGACGGCGTGGACCGGTAGCCGAGCAGGGGGTCATTGGCTGGCGGGTCGTCGGTGACCTCGTCGTCGTCGTGCATGTTGTGGTACCAGACCATGCCCGCGATGCCGCCCAGCAGCAGGATGAAGCTGATGATGCTCCACAGGATGTTGGTGGTGGTGGGCACGTTGTCCACCAGGGGTTCGTGGGGCCAGTTGGCGGTGTAGGACTCGCTGCCGTCGGGGCGGTCGGTGGAGGCAGCCCAGCTGGACCACCAGAAGAAGGCATTCATCTTCTGCATCGCCTCGGGATCCTTCACGGCCCCCTTGGCGATGGCGTAGGGCTCGTGGCCGTTGGTGAAGATCTGCGCATAGTGGGCGGAATTGGCCTTGTAGGCGGCGTCGCGGCCGTCGGCCAGCGTGATGGTTCCGGTGCGGGAATCATAGGTGTTGGTGCGCATCGCCTTCTTCAGGCGGGCCTCGAGGGCGGCCTGCCGCTCCTCGTCGAGGCTGGCGAAGTCCTTGCCGCCGTCGGCCTGGGCGTAGCGGTCGAGCAGGAAGGTGGACTCGCGGTGCAGCCAGTCAGCGGTCCAGTCCGGCGCGACATAGGCGCCGTGGCCCCAGACCGAACCGACCTGCTGGCCGCCGATGGACTGCCAGACGCGCTGGCCGTCCATGATCTCTCCCTCGCTGATCAGCTCGGTGCCGTCCGCTGCCACCACACTGGTGGGCACCGGCGGCTTCGAGTGGTCGATGCGCATGCCCATGTAGAGCAGGACGGCGAAGGAACCGAGGACGACCACGGCGAGTGCGATCCACCACCTTCGATCCCGTGATCGGAGTTCGGCGGCCGGTGGCCTGGGCTTGGTTTCGTGTGCAGACATGGACTCCCCTTTAAGTACGGAATTTTCCGTAGAAATAATTGCACACTGTTCCCCCACAGGAGGGCCGGGGGTCCCACTTTCGAGGCAGACAGGACGCAGACATGACGCAGACATGACAAAGGGCCGGATGACGGTTGTCATCCGGCCCTTGTCATGCCCCAGCGGGGCAGACGATCAAGTGATGGTCACTCGGCGTCCAGGTCCTTCTCGATGAGGGCGGCGATGGCCTCGACGGCGGCCTCGTCGTCGCTCTCGACGGTGACCTGGGCACCCTTCTCGGCGCCGAGGGTCATGATCAGCAGCGGGGAGCTGGCGTCCACGCCCTCCTCACCGTCAACCGAGAGGGTGACGTCCTCGTCGTACTCGCCAGCGGCCTCGGCGATGATCGCGGCGGGGCGGGCGTGCAGGCCGACGCTCGAACCGACGGTAACGGTCTTGCTTGCCATGGTGTGTCCTTTCGAAGGTGACTGGATCAATTGTGACTGATGTCAGGCGGTGACGGCAGTCGGGGTCTGGATCTGGGACTTGCCCAGCGACTTCAGCAGCACCACCAGGGCTGCCGCGACGAGGGCTCCCACGAGGATCGACAGGGCGAAGGCCCAGAACTTGTCGATCGCGAAGAAGACGAAGATTCCACCGTGCGGGGCCTTGGATGCAGCACCCAGGGCCATGGTCATCGCGCCGGTGACGGCACCGCCGGCCATGGTGGCGGGGATGATGCGCAGCGGGTCGGCGGCGGCGAAGGGAATGGCACCCTCACTGATGAAGGAGGCTCCCAGCAGCCAGCAGGCGGTGCCGTTCTCCTTCTCGGCCCGCGTGAACAGCTTCGGACGCACCGTCGTGGCGATGGCCAGGGCCAGCGGGGGAACCATGCCGGCGGCCATCACGGCGGCCATGATCTTCAGCGACGCCGGGTTGCTGACGCTCAGGCCAGCGGTGGCGAAGAGGTAGGCCGCCTTGTTGACCGGTCCACCCAGGTCGAAGCACATCATGAGGCCGAGGATGACGCCCAGCCCGATGATCGACGCCCCGGTCATGCCGTTGAGGCCATTGGTCATCATCCGCATCAGCACGCTGATCGGCTTGGCCAGGAAGAGCAGCAGCGAACCACCGGCGATGAAGGAGGCGAGCAGCGGGATGATCACGACGGGCATCAGGCCGCGCAGCCAGCGGGGCACCTTCCAGCCACCGATCCAGGCGGCGACGGCACCGGCGATCAGGCCACCGACCAGGGCGCCGAGGAAGCCGGCACCGGTGGCACCCGCGATCGCACCAGCGACGAAGCCGGGGACGATGCCGGGGCGATCGGCCATGGCGAAGGCGATGTAGCCGGCCAGGGCGGGCAGCAGGAAGCCGAAGGCCGCCTTGCCCAAGGCCATCAGGACGGCGCCGAGGTAGGTGGCCAGGGCACTGCCACCCAGGGCGTGGGGTCCCGCCTCGGGCAGGTTGGTCAGCGAATTGCTCAGGGCCAGCGCGGGGTCGACGTCGTAGCCGCCCAACAGGAAGCCCAGCGCGATCAGCAGACCGCCGGCCGCGACGAAGGGCACCATGTAGCTGACGCCGGTCATCAGGGCCTGCTGGATCCGCTTGCCCAGGCCCAGCTGGCTCTTCGAGCCCCCGGTCTCGGTGGCGGCAGCCGCGGAGGCGTCGCCCTTCACGCGCGGGGCCGACGGATTCTTGGCGGCCGCGAGGGCCTCCTCGATCATCTTCTTCGGCTCGTTGATGGCGCGCTTGACGCCCGACTCGACCACCGGCAGGCCGGCGAAGCGCTCCCGGCCCTTCACGCCGACGTCGGTGGCGAAGATGACGGCCGTGGCGGCCTTGATCTGGTCTGCGGTGACCGGGTCGGTCGCGGTGGAGCCCTGTGGCTCCGTGATGATGTCGACGCCCATCTCCTCGCCGGCGCCGGTCAGGTAGTCGGCGGCCATGTAGGTGTGCGCGATGCCGGTGGGGCAGGCGGTGATGGCGATGATCGACGGCTTGGCGGCATCCCGGGCCTCGACAGGCTCGGCCGTCGTGGTCGTGTGTGCCTCGGCCGTCGTGGTCGTGGCGGCCGCTGCGACGGGCTGGGCCGCCGCGGGGCCGTCGGGCTCGACGACCCCGCGCACCAGCTCGACCACCTCGTCGGCGGTGCGGGCCTCGCGCAGGGCGGTCAGGAAGTCCTTCTTGACCAGGGCTCGGGCCAGCTTGGTGAGCAGCTTCATGTGGTCTGCGCCACCGTGCTCACTGGCAGCGATGAGGAAGACGAGGTCTGCGGCGCCGTCCTTGGCTCCGAAGTCCACCGGGGTGTTGAGCCGGGCAAAGCCCAACGAGGCGGTGTTGACCGCCGCGGAACGGCAGTGCGGAATGGCGAAGCCGCCTGGCATGCCGGTGGGCGACTTGCCTTCGCGCTCCAGGGCGTCGGCCGCCAGCCCCTCGGCCTCCGCGCGTCCGGTGGCGGCGACGATGCCGGCCAGTCCGCGGATCACCTCGTGCTTGGTCTGGCCCAGGTCGGTGTCGAGCGCCACCAGTCCTGGTTCGATGAGTGATTGGGTCATGTTCAACCTTCCGGTCAGCTGTGGTTCAGGCGAGTTGGGTGACGGTGACCTGGTCTGGTCGGGTCTGGTCGGGGGTGGGGATCTGCGATCCGGGCAGTGCGGCGGCGGCCGTCCCGTAGGCGACGGCGCGGCGCAGTCGTTCATCGGGGGCAAGGCCCTCCTCGCAGGCCAGCAGGTAGCCGGCCAGCGACGAGTCGCCCGCGCCCACGGTGGAGGCGACGGTAATGCTGGGCGGGGTGGCGTGCCAGGCGCCGTCGGCGGTCACCAACAGGGCGCCGGCCCCGCCCAGGGTGACCAGCACGGCCCCGATGCCGCGGTCGGTGAGGCTGCGGGCTGCGGAGAGCACCGGCTCCCAGTTGCCCTGGGAGGCCTGCTCCTCGAAGTCGGATCCGTCGATCCCGGCCAGCTGTCCCAGTTCCTCGGAATTGGGCTTGACCAGGTCTGGGGCGACGCCGGGCAGGCCGGCGGCCAGCGCCTGCAGCGGTGCGTCGGAGGTGTCGACGGCCACCTGGACGTCCAGTTCATGCAGCATCTCCACCAGGTGCCCGTAGGTCCTGGCCGGCACCCCGGGGGGCAGGGAGCCACACAGCGCCACCCAGTGGGCGCCCTGTCGGACTGCGGCGGTGATGGAATTGCGCAGCGCGACCAGGTTCTCCTCGTCGAGGGTGGCGCCGGGCTCGTTGAACTTGGTGGTGGTGCCGTCGTCCTCCACCACGGTCAGGTTGGAGCGCACCGGCTGGCCGATCGGCACATTGCGGTAGGGCACTGCGATGCGACGCAGGCCTTCCAGCAGCGGGTCGCGGTCGGCGGCGGGCAACACGGCGACGGTGGGTCGCCCGGCCAGGTGGATGGCGCGCGAGACGTTGACTCCCTTGCCTCCGGGCTCGCTGGTGGTCGCCTCCAGACGGTTGACGCCACCACGGGTGACGGTGCCGGTGGTCCTGGCGGTGCGATCCACGCTGGGGTTGATGGTGACAGTGACGATCATGCGACGACGACCTCGATTCCTCGTTGGGTGCACACCTGGTGCTGGTGGGGGCTGATGGCGTCGGTGACGAAGACGTCCACGGCGTCGAGTGGGGCAAAACTGGTGGCGGTCTCGGCGCCCAGCTTGCGGCTGTCGGCCAGTAGCACGACGCGGCGAGCGCTGCGCACCATCTGCTCCTTCACCACTGCCTCGGCGCAGTCCGGGGTGGAGAGGCCGTGCTCGGGGGTGATGCCGTTGGCGCCGATGAAGGCCACGTCGACGCGCAGGCGCGAGAGCCAGGCGACGGTGTTGCCGCCGACGCAGGCCTGGGTGATGCCCTTGACCTGGCCACCGAGCAGTTGCACGTCGGCCGTGGTGCGCGAGCTCAGCGTGGCCGCGATGGGCAGCGAGTTGGTGAAGATGGTCAGCGTGGAGTTGGCGGGCACCAGGCCTGCCAGCCGACTGGTGGTGGTGCCGGCGTCGATCAGGACCGAGGCGTGCGGTTGCTGGGGCAGCAGTGCCCGCGCCGCGACGGCAATGCGGTCCTTCTCGTCCGTGGCGCTCTGCTCGCGGTCCACCAGGGCGAGGTCTCCCAGCGGGAGGAAGTCGGAGGGCACGGCCCCGCCGTGGACGCGACGCAGCACGCCGCTGCGATCGAGCACCTCGAGGTCTCGACGGATCGTCTCGGGCGTCACGTCGAAGCGTTCGGCGGCGCTGCTGACCTGCACTCGGCCATCGGAGCGGGCGATCTCCACCAGCAGCCGTCGTCTCTCCTCGGCGTACATCGACACCCTCCTTGGTGCGCTGGCCGCTTGCCGCGGCGCCTTGGGCGGCTTGCGGTGGAGGCGGCATCGCCTCCCACCAAAAGCCTCAATCAGACAAAAAACAATGTTGGTTTGTTTCCGTCTCTGTGGGAAGCCTACGTTGTGATGTGGGAATGGGCAAGGGGTGTCCACCTCAACCCGGCCTACCGATCTGTCGGAATCGTGCTCTATGGTGGTGCGAAAGCCTGCGTCGCGGCAGGAATCGCCCCCGTATGGGCGACCGGCGCGGGGCGCACGTACGTCGAAGGGTTTCCACATGACCAGTGCAGTCGAACTCCGCGGAACCGGGGTCGTCCCCGGCATCGCCTACGCACCCGCGATCTGGACGGCACCTCGTCCCCAGCTTCCCGAACACAGCCCCAACATCCCCGAAGAGGCCCGCGAGGCCGAGCTGGCCAAGTTCCAGGCTGCTGCTGCCGCCGTGAGCAGCCGCCTCTCGCAGCGCGCCTCCCACGCCACCGGCGTGGCCGCCAATGTGCTCGAGGCCAATGCCTCCATGGCCAGTGACAAGGGCTGGCACAAGGCGATCGCCAAGAAGATGAAGACCGGCGTGCCGGCCCACCTGGCCGTCGCCCGCGTCACCGACGAGTTCGTCGTCATGTTCGAGAAGGTCGGCGGCCTGATGGCCGAACGCACCACCGACCTGAAGGACATCCGTGACCGCGTGATCGCCGAGCTGCTCGGCAAGCCCGAGCCGGGTGTTCCCACGCCCGAGGTGCCCTCGATCCTGCTGGCCGACGACCTGGCTCCCGCCGACACCGCCGGGCTCGATCCGAGCATGGTGATCGGCCTGGTGACCGAGCTGGGCGGCCCCACCAGCCACACGGCGATCATCAGCCGCCAGCTGGGCATCCCGTGCATCGTCGCCGTCGACAACCTGCACAGCCTGGAGGCCGGCGAGATGCTCCTGGTCAACGGCGAGGCAGGCACCATCCAGACCGGCGTCGACGCCACCGAGGCCGAGGCCCTGGTCAAGGCCGACGAGGAGCGCCGCGAGGCGATTCGCACCTGGCGTGGCCCGGCCGTGCTGGCCGATGGCACCCCGGTGGACGTGCTCGCCAATGTGCAGGACGGCGCGGGCGCCGCCCGTGCCTCCGCCAGCCAGGCGCAGGGCATCGGCCTGTTCCGCACCGAGCTGTGCTTCCTGAGCTCCGAGAACGAGCCCGAGGTGAAGGAGCAGGCCCGCATCTATCGCGACGTCATCGGTGCCTTCCCGGGCAAGAAGGTCGTCGTGCGCACGCTGGACGCCGGCAGCGACAAGCCGTTGAAGTTCGCCAACTTCGACGAGGAGGAGAACCCGGCGATGGGCGTGCGCGGCATTCGCATCGCCGCTGGCCAGCCCAGCATCCTGACCAATCAGCTGGACGCCATCAAGGCAGCCAGCGATGGCAAGGCCACCTGGGTGATGGCGCCGATGATCGCCACCGTCCAGGAGGCGCAGGACTTCGCCGAGCAGTGCCGTGCCCGTGGGCTGAAGCCCGGCATCATGGTGGAGGTTCCCGCCGTCGCGGTGCAGGCCGAGAAGTTCCTGCAGTACGTGGAGTTCATGAGCATCGGCACCAATGACCTCACCCAATACACGATGGCCGCCGACCGCATGAGCCCCAAGCTGGCCAACCTCACCAACCCCTGGCAGCCGGCAGTGCTCGAGCTGATCGCCATGACCGCCGCCGCGGGCCAGAAGACGGGCAAGCCGGTGGGCGTGTGCGGTGAGGCCGCAGCCGCTCCGTACCTGGCCTGTGTGCTGGTGGGCATGGGCGTCACCTCGCTGTCGATGGCCGTGGCGGCCATCCCCGCGGTCGGTGTCCAGCTGGCCAAGGTGACCCTCGACCAGTGCCAGCAGGCCGCTCAGGCTGCACTGGCCGCCGAGGATGCCGCCGGTGCCGCCGAGGCGGCACGCAAGGTGCTCGTCGGGGCCTGACCGCACCACGAACACGGCCGACGGGCCCGGGGACACTCCCGGGCCCGTCGTCGTGTCCCGGCGTCCACCTGCCGGGAAGGGTCCATTCACCTGCGGCCGCTAGGCTCGAGGTGACGTGCGGGGGCACCTGTCCCTGCAGCGTGCCCCCACGAAAAGGAATCACATGCAGTTCACCACACCGCCCGGCGGCGTCCTCCTCGCGGACGAGACCGTCGTCAAGGGCGATGTTGATGCCGTCCTCGACGACGCCCGCCAGGTCTGGATCCGTCGGATCGACGAGTCCCAGCGCAAGATGGTGGCCGACGGCCCCGCCGAGCCCGACATGACACTCGACGTGATCGTGGCCCGGCTGGCCCTCAACCCCGGCAATGACGACTCCGGACGTCCCATGCCGACCTCACTGGCCGCGCGCCCCGACGGTGAGGACGGCTACCTCGACGACGAGCCGGACCGCATCGGCGACCAGCTCTGGTGAGCTGACGCCCATCGCTGACACCAAGGCTCGGACCCCGTGAACTGCTCTCCAGTCCACGGGGTCCGAGCCTTCGTGGTCGTGGGCGAGCCTTGCTCGCGGCAGGGCCGGCGCTCAGCCCTGCAGCGCCGGGAGCACTCGGAACTCCAACATCGGGGCCAGGTCGTCGGGCAGCGGTTGGGTCGGGTCGAGCCATCGCACTTCCTCGATCTCGGCCGCCGGCCGGGGCAACGCAGGCAGCGGATGCGTGAACACGTGGCTGACCAGCCGATGGCCGGGTTCGTTGGCCGCCGGGGCCTCGAAGGAGCCCAGCACCCGCAGCTCGTCCGGGTCGAGTGCGAGCCCGACCTCCTCGGTGGTCTCGCGCAGCGCGGTCTGCGTGGGCGTCTCACCCGGCTCGGGCTTGCCGCCCACCAGCATGAAGCGCGACGTGCCACGCTTGCGCACGGTGAGGATCCGGCCGTCGTCATCACGCAGGACGACGGCACTGACGGTGATGACGGGCTCGGCCATGGAAACCTCCAGGGGTGGGGCCCCCATCCTTGCACCCACGGCCCTTCCCACGGTGCCCGGCGTCTGCCGGGGACGTCGGTCTCGCGGCCGAGGGGTCGGGTCGCGCCCCGCTGCGGCCGCCGGGAGCCACCCTCTGGGCATCGTTCCACTGGGCGAGACGGCCGCAGTCTGCGTCCCTGCTGAAGTCGCGGCCCTTGCGCTGAGAAGGGTGAAGTCGTGCTGGTCTACGGCAGCGTAGGCTCCGTGTGTGGACATGACGAGGAGCAGCGCACGACGGGCCCGCCTGGCGGCCAGTCTTGGCGTGCTCGCGCTCCTCGGATGCTCCGCCCCCGGCACTCCGGTACCCGAGGATCCCACCACCAGCCAGACGCAGACCACGTCGGCCACCCCCACTCCGGCGCCCACCCGGCGTGATGCGAGCCAGCCCCGGCAGGTTCCGATGCTGTGGGAGTCGAAGACCTCGCTGCCCGCCAGCGACGTGGTGAACGTGGCCGGGCGAGCGATCCTGATGGCCAGCACCAAGCGCGGCCTCGAGGTGCAGAACCTCGACCTGGGTACCGGGCGGGTGAACTGGGCGCACAAGGTGACGGCTTCCCTGGTTCCGCCCAACCACGCGATGTCCGTGGTGGCGGTGAAGAATCGCTACATCGCCATCCTGGAGCCGCTGACCGGCCCCGGGGGTCGTGCGCGGCTGCGCCTGCTGGACGTGGAGAAGCAGGGCCAGGCCATCGCCGACACCGGCATCTATGTCTTCACCTCCTTCCCCGAACTGTGCGATGACGACTCCGAACAGGTGTGCGTGAAGGCTCTCAAGGGCAACAAGCCGGTGGAGGTGCGGCTCGGCTGGCGCGGCACCAGGAGCGAACGCGCCATGCCCGACGTGGGGGACAGCTACCAGGACCTGGGCGCCCACGGGCTGGTGCGCTTCCTGGACCCGAAGACCCGTGAGGCCTCCATCGGGGTGGAGAAGGGCGGCAAGCTCGTGTGGAGCCGGCCCGAGCGGGACATCTTCGGACGCCTCTCGCCCGAGGCAGGATGGGTCTTCCGCTCACACGGCAAGGTGATCTACGGATCGGTGATGCTTCCGCGTGCCACCATCAACGACCCGATGCCGCAGCGTCGGCTCACGATCGGGATCGACCGGACCAATGGCAAGACCATGTGGCGTCTGCCCGGGGCCGACCTGTCGTGCAATGCCAGGCGTGACGTCGAGCTGGTCTGCGAGTGGCAGGCCGGCATCGTGCGTCGCGACGGGACGGTTGAGCGGGGCCGGATGGTGGTGAGCCGGATCAACCCACGCACTGGGGAACGGATGTGGAGCACGCGGCCGCTGTTCGTGCAGGGTGAGGCAGCCGGCCAGCTGGGCACCAGCGGCGAGGGCGTGGTGGCCGTCGAGACCAAGGAGCGCACCTGGATCGATGCGGTCACCGGGCACGTGCGCCCCGCCGAGGCGAGCGACATCACCTGGGCCCGCCGCGCGGTGCAGGTGCCCAGTGACCAGGTCTCCTTCAAGGGCAGCACCAAGGTGAACACGCGACGTGCGGTGGTGAACAGCACCGCCTCCAACAGCGTCCCGGAACGTTTCTTCGAACCCCTGCCGCCGGGCACGGGCGCCAACTTCGGCACCCTGCGCGTCCTGAGCCTGCCCGGCCGGGTCATCGCCCTCAACCTGGCCTGACGTCGCTGCGGCGTGCCCGGGAGGCACGGCCCGTCGTGCCACTGCTGCCTGGTGGCACGTCTGAGGTGCGGCCAGCCCGTGGCGGGGGCAGACTGGGGGCATGCCCACGCCTGTTGACCGTCCTCCCCACCGCGTCGAGGCCTGCTGACATGGTGTGGTGGATCCTGCCCCTGGGGCTGTTCGTGGGCGCCGTGATGGGCAGTCTGGGCGGTGGCGGAGCGATCATCACGATCCCGCTGCTGGTCTACCTGTTGGGCCAGAGCCCGCACGCCGCCACCGAGGGCTCGTTGGTGATCGTGGGCATCTCGTCGCTGATCGGGTTGCTGCCCCATGCCCGAGCGGGCCGGGTGCGTTGGCGCGATGGGGCGATCTTCGGCGCCCTGGGCATCGTCGGTTCGATCGTGGGCAGTACCGCCTCGTCCACCATCGACGGACGGCTCCTGCTGGGCCTGTTCAGCATCCTGCTGCTGGTGGTTGCCTCGCTGATGCTGCGCAGGTGGCGCCGAGGCCGGGGCGGCGGTGCGACGGTGTACCCCGCCAGGTCCTTCGGGGCCGTGCTGTTGACCGCCACCGGAGTCGGGCTGCTGACGGGATTCTTCGGCGTGGGGGGCGGTTTCGCGGTGGTGCCGGCGCTGACCCTGGTGCTGGGGGTGCCGATCACCCAGGCCATCGCCACCTCCTTGCTGGTGATCAGCATCAACTGCGTGACCGCGCTCGCCTCGCGCGTGACCATCGGGCTGCACCTGGACCTGCAGGTGGTGCTGCCCTTCGCGGTGGCGGCCAGCGTCGGCAGTGTGCTGGGCGGCTGGTTGACGAGGGATGCCCGGCCGAGGACGTTGCAGCTGGCTTTCGCCTGTCTGCTGCTGGTGCTGGCAGTCTGGATCGGCTCCCAGAGCCTGCTGGCCCTGCAGGTCTGAGCCGCCAGGGCTGCTCGCATGGCCTTGGGCCATGCCATTGCTGATGCTCGATTTGGACAACACCCTCGTCGACCGGGCGGTCGCCTACCGTGCCTGGGCCGCCCACTTCCTGGACGAGCGGGGTGCCGATCCGGCGCTGCTCGACGAGATGGTGCGTGCCGACGGGGACGGGCTGCGCCCCAAGCCAGAGGTGGCCATCGACCTGCAGCAGGTGCTCGGGCTCGACGAACAGGAGACGGCGAACATCGTCAAGGTGCTCCGCCAGGGGGTGCTCGACCACCTGCGGGTGGAGCCGGTGGTGGTGGAGGCCCTGGGCCGGGCCGCGCAGGCCGGATGGACCCCCTTCATCGTGACCAATGGCGTGGTGCCGCAGCAGGACCTCAAGATCACCAACCTGGGGCTCGATCGCCACGTGGCCGGGTGGGTGGTCAGCGACGTGGTGGGCGTGCGAAAGCCCGATCCGCGGATCTTCGAGATCGCCGCCGAGCAGGCCGGGATGTCACTGGAGGGTGCGTGGATGGTCGGCGATGCGCACGACACCGACATCGAGGGTGCCCAGGCGGCTGGGCTGAGGAGCATCTGGATGCGTCGCGGTCGTGAATGGCCGCGGGGTCTTGCGGAGCCGACGGCGATCGCCGACTCCTTCCCGCAGGCCGTGGAGACGGTGCTGACCTGGGGCTGACTGACTTGGACCCGTGAGAACGCGACTGCCCGCCGGGGAGGCGGGCAGTCGCGTTCTGGTGTCTTTCGGCTGGTCCGGGTGTCAGGCGTTCAGTTGTCAGGCGGCACGAAGCGCGGGGGCCACTGCGACGGGATCCGATGCACCCAGGTCTTGGGTGGCCAGCAGCACGTCGACGGTCTGTCGGGGGTTGGGGGCGTCGAGGATCCAGAGAACGGCGGCAATGGCCCAGAGCGCAGCCACGATGGCAAGGAAGGCAAACAGGGTCATGTCATCTCCTGTGGGGTAGGCGGTGATCCTCAGAGCACCGCACCTCTGCATTGAGGTGGAACAACAGTAGCGCCTCAGCAAAGCTTCAGGGAAGGCGGGTAGGCCAGAAAAAGTTCACCTTTTGATAACGGCCACTTGTCGGTGGGGACTCGAGCAGTTCGGCTGGGCCTTCAGGCGACGTGGCGTTGTCCCTCGTCGTCGGCCTGGCGCGGGGACTCGCCCAGCAGGACGTCGATGGTGGACGAGACCTCCTTGGCACCGTCATGCAGCCACGCCCACGTGGCCAGGCACCAGGTCAGGAGAAGGAGGGTCAGTAGAGGGATCATGGGCTTCCTGCTCAGGGATCGGAAGGATGTACACACCCACAGCCCCCGCTGAGGAAGAACGGTCTCCAACCAGAAGGTTGGGGCGCTGGTGCCACGAATCCGGACCAGCCCGCAGAGAGATTCCCAAATCTGTACCAGACGAGTCAAATACCTCACGGTGTGTCGAGGGAATCGTTTCCGGACGCCGAGTTCGCCCACGGTGGCCGAGCTTGTCGAGGCCCGGCCCCTCGACAGGCTCGGGGAACGGCTTGCCCCTCGACGGGTTCGGGGCGCGGCTGGCCCGCGACGGGCTCGGGGCCTGTCCACGGTGGCCGAGCTTGTCGAGGCCCGGGCTCTCGGCAACCTCGGGTAGCCTCGGACTCCCATGTGCATCAGCTTCCCCACCCCGGCCGCCCCCACCGTGGCCCCCACGGCAGGTGATCACCAGTGAGCAGCTCGGCCTTCGAGCACATCTCTCCCGCCTGGCCCGGGCGTGCTCCGTGGGGAACCGCCAGCAGCCTGCGCGCCTGGCAGCAGGAGGCGCTCGACCGCTACCTGGGCGAGGCCCCGCGAGACTTCCTCGCCGTGGCCACCCCCGGCGCCGGCAAGACCACCTTCGCGCTGCGCGTCGCGGCCGAGCTGCTGCATCGGCGCATCATCACCCGCATCATCGTCGTGGCCCCCACGGAGCACCTCAAGGTGCAGTGGGCCGAGGCCGCGCACCGCGTCGGCATCAACATCGACCCCGGTCTGGGGGGTTCGACGCGCGGACGCAGCAAGGAGTTCGACGGCATCGCGGTCACCTATGCCGGTGTCGCGGCGCGGGTGAACCACTACCGAACCCGAACCGAGAACTTCAAGACCCTGGTCATCCTCGACGAGGTGCACCACGCCGGCGACAGCCTCAGCTGGGGTGATGCCATCCAGGAGGCCTTCATCCCGGCCACCCGGCGCTTGGCCCTGACCGGTACCCCCTTCCGTTCCGACGAGAGCCCCATCCCCTTCGTCACCTACGAGGAGCTGCCCAGCGGCGCCAAGCAGTCGCGCGCCGACTACACCTACGGCTACGCCGAGGCGCTGCGGGACAATGTCGTGCGTCCGGTGGTCTTCATGGCCTACGGCGGCCCGATGCGCTGGCGCACCAAGGCCGGCGAGGTGCTGGGCGCCAATCTGGGTGAGGCCCTCACCAAGGACCTCACCGCCCACGCCTGGCGCACGGCACTCGACCCCAAGGGCGAGTGGATCCAGTCGGTGCTCAAGGCGGCCGACATCCGGCTCTCCGAGGTGCGCCGCCACGTCCCCGATGCCGGGGGCCTGGTGATCGCCACCAACCAGACCCAGGCTCGCGCCTATGCCCGGATCCTGCACCAGGTCACCGGGGAGAAACCCACCGTCGTGCTCAGCGACGAGGTGGGGGCCAGCAAGCGCATCGACGACTTCAGCCAGTCGCAGGCGCGCTGGCTGGTGGCGGTGCGCATGGTCTCCGAGGGCGTCGACGTGCCGCGGCTGGCGGTCGGCGTCTACGCCACGGCCACCTCCACCCCGCTCTTCTTCGCGCAGGCCGTGGGGCGTTTCGTGCGTACCCGTCGCCGTGGTGAGGTGGCCACCGTCTTCCTGCCGACCGTGCCGATCATCCTGAGCCATGCCGCCCTGCTGGAGCAGCAACGTGACCACGTGCTGGGTGGCAAGAAGAAGGCCGACGAGGGTGACCTGTTCGCCCAGGAAGACCTGCTGGTGGAGCAGGCCAACCAGGACGCCAAGGCCTCCGACGACCTGCTGGGGGAATGGGAGGCGCTGGAGAGCGTCGCCCAGTTCGACCATGTGATGTTCGACTCGCAGCAGTTCGGGCTGAATGCCGAGCCCAGCTCCGACGAGGAGGCCGACTACCTGGGCCTGCCCGGTCTGCTGGAGCCCGAGCAGATGGCCGACCTGCTCAAGGAACGGCAGCGTCGCCAGCTGATGCGTCGGCAGCGGCAGGAGAAGAAGGAGAAGGTGGCGCCCGAGGTGAGCCTGCACCGGGCGCTGGAGACCAAGCGCAAGGAGCTGAACTCACTGGTGAGCCAGTACGCGCGCTCGCGGGGGGTGCCCCATTCACACATCCACGCGGAGCTGCGACGACAGGCCGGTGGGCCACCGCTGGCCCGGGCCTCCACCGACCAGGTGGATGCCCGGATCCGGCTCATCCGCAAGTGGCACACCGGCAAGTAGTCGGGCCGTGCACGCAGCAGCGCCCCGGAACCCGCTGGGGGTCCGGGGCGCTGCTGGTGGAGCTGGGGTCCTACCGCCGTTCGGTGACCGGGGCCACCGGGGTGGACTCGTGGATGAGGAAGGGTTCGGTGAAGACCACCGCGACCGCGACCAGCGCGAGTGCCGCAACGCGTTTGCGGAGTTGGTGCTCCTGCTGATGCTCTGCGCTCATCTTCATGTCACTGACAGTAGGAGTAGTCACCGGCCGGCACAAGCCCTTGGTTGAGGGTTCAGGGAAGTTCTCCATCACTTGTTGAACTCCCCCGAACCCATGGCCGGCCACGGAATCAGGCCGTGCCCATCAGGGCCAGCAGCACGCCACCGGCGACGCAGGAGGCCACCTGACCAGCGGCATTGGCGCCCATGGCGTGCATCAGGACGAAGTTCTCGAAGTCTGCCTTCGAGGCTTCCTTCTGCACCACGCGGGCCGCCATCGGGAAGGCCGAGATGCCGGCTGCACCGATGAGCGGGTTGAACTTGCCCCCGGAGAAGAAGTTCAGCACCTTGCCGAAGATGACGCCGGCGGCGGTGTCCAGGCAGAAGGCCATCAGGCCCAGCACCAGGATCATCAGCGTCGACCACTTCAGGAAGGACGATCCCACCATCGTCGAACCGATCGCCAGGCCCAGGAAGAGCGTGACGATGTTGGCGATCTCATTGGACGAGGCACCCACCAGGCGCTCCACCACACCGGATTCGCGCATCAGGTTGCCCAGCATCAGCATGCCGATCAGCGGCGTGGCGAAGGGCACCAGGATGCCCACGACCAGCGTCACCACGATCGGGAAGAGGATGCGGGTGCGCTTGCTGATCTGGCGCTGGGAGTAGGGCATGCGGATCTTGCGTTCCTTCTCCGTGGTCAGCGCCCGCATGATCGGCGGCATGATGATCGGCACCAGCGACATGTAGGAATAGGCCGCCACCGTGATCGGCGCCAACAACTGCGGCGCCAACTGGCGGCTGACATAGATCGACGTCGGGCCGTCGATCGCGCCGATGATGCCGATGCTGGCGGCCTCGGGGCGGCTGAAGCCCACCACGGCGGCCAGGATCAGCGTCGCGAAGATGCCGAACTGGCCGGCTGCGCCCAGCAGCACCATCTTCGGGTTCTCCAACAAGGGCCCGAAATCGGTCATGGCACCGATGCCGATGAAGATCAGCAGCGGAAACAACTCGTTGTCGACGCCCGCATTGCGCAGGATCGTCAGCATCCCCTCCTCGCCCACCAAGGGCGACAGGGGCAGGTTGGTGAGCAGACAGCCCGCGCCGATGGGCAACAGCAGCAGCGGTTCGTACTCCTTCACCACGGCCAGCGCGATGAGCACGCAGCCCACCGCGATCATCACCACCGACTGCCAGGTGACATTGGTGATGCCACGCAGCAGCAGGTCGATGGTGGACTCCATCAGGACCATGGTCATTCGAACACCACCAGGGGATCACCGAAGCCCACCTGGGCGCCCACCTCGGCGGGAACCTGTGCGACGACGCCGTCGCGGGTGGCCTTCAGCTCGTTCTTCATCTTCATGGCCTCCAGCACCAACAGCGGATCGCCACGCTTGACGCTCTGGCCGGGCTGGGCGCTGACGCTGAGCACCACGCCGGGCATCGGTGCGGTCAGCGTGTTCACACCGCTGGGGGCGCCACCGCCCGCCGGGGCCGCGGCCTTGGGACGGGCCGTCGGGGGTGCGGTGGTGACCGCCGGGGCGGGGGCCGCCTCCGTGCGGATCGGGGTGGGCAACGGGGTGTTGTCTGCCACCTCCATCTCAGGGGTGATCATCGCCTGGGCCAGGTCCTGGTGGTCGCGCAGGCGCACGTCCACGTTCTGGCCGGCGATGGCGACGCGGAATGTGTTGGCGGTCACCTCCTCGACGTCCACCTCATGGTCGGAGCCGTTGATCGAGATCGTGTAGCGGCGCATCGGGGCTATCTCCTGTTCCAGGACTGGTTCTGCGCGCTGCGGCCCACCGCAACCCACCGGCTGGTGTGGATCTGGCTGCCTGGCGCATGGGTACGCATGGCGGGTGCGGCCTGCTGGCGTCGCACCTCGGCGTGGGTGATCACGGCCAGGGCGACGGCACTCGCCTGGTCGACGGTCAACCCATCGGTGAGGATCTGGACCGAGCTGGTCGGCGGTTCGGGGCTGGTCGGCGGTTCGGGGCTGGCCGGTGGTGCGGGCTCGGCACTGTCCGGTGCTTCGGCATCGACGTCTGCAGAACCAGTGTCTGCAGAACCGGCGCCCTCGGGGCTGCCGGCCCGGTGGGCGACGGCGGCCACCGGCGAGGCGTCGTCGCCCACGGCGGCGCCCGCGGCCCCGGCCATGGCCAACTTCGGCTTGTCCGGGCGGTCGAGCTTGCCGAGCAGTGTCAGCACCCCCATCAGCAGGGCGAGCAGGGCGAAGACCACCCCCATGCCCACCACGGTCATCTCGAGACCCCACAAGAGGTTGTTCATCACGCCACTCCTAGACCGGGAAGAGGCCGTGCTTCTTGGGGATGTTGGTCTGCACCTTGGTGCGCAACACCTCCAGGGCACGGATCAGGCGAGGACGGGTCTCGCACGGTTCGATGACCTCGTCGATCTGGCCGACGTCGGCCGCGCGGTAGGGGTTGAAGAACTTCTCGCGGTACTCCTCGACGAAGCGCTTCTCCTCGGCGGCCGGATCCTCGGCCTGCTGGATCTGGCGGCGGTTGAGCAACCGGGCGGCACCGTCGGGACCCATCACGGCGATCTGGGCGCTGGGCCAGGCGAAGGCCACGTCATTGCCCATCTGCTTGGAGCTCAGCGCCACGTAGGAGCCACCGATGGCCTTGCGGGTCACTACCGACATCTTGGGGACCGTGGCCTGGCAGTAGGAGTAGATCACCTTGGCGCCGTGCCGGATCACGCCCGCGTACTCCTGCTGCACGCCCGGCAGGTAGCCGGGGCAGTCGACGAAGGTGATGATCGGGATGTTGAACATGTCGCAGATGCGGATGTGGCGGCTGATCTTGTCCGACGAGTCGATGTCCAGGCAACCGCTGATCACGGTGGGCTGGTTGGCGATGATGCCCACCGAATGTCCGTCCAGACGGGCGAAGGCGCAGATGGCATTGGCCGCCCAGTCCTCGTGCACCTGCATCACCGAACCGGCGTCGAAGACGCTCTCCAGCACGTCGCGCATGTCATAGGCCATCGCCTCGTCGCTGGGGATGATCGTGTTGAGTGCCTCGTCCATCCGGTCGGCGGAGTCGTAGGCGACGATCGCGGGCGGATCCTCGGTGTTGTTCTGCGGCAGGTAGCTCAGCAGCCGCTTCACCATCTCGATGGCCGCCTGCTCGTCGCGGGCATTGAACTGGGCCACGCCGGAGCGGGAATTGTGCACATAGGCCCCGCCCAGGTCCTCGGAGCTGACGTCCTCGCCGGTGACGGCCTTGATGACCTCGGGGCCGGTCAGGAACATGTTGGAGGTGGTCTCCACCATGACGGTGAAGTCGGTGAGCGCGGGGGAGTAGACGGCACCGCCGGCGCACGGCCCCATGATCATGCTGATCTGCGGGATCACACCGGAGGCGGCCACATTGCGGTAGAAGACCTCGCCATAGGCGGCCAGCGCCCGCACACCCTCCTGGACGCGGGCACCGCCCGAGTCGTTGAGGCCGATCAGCGGGATCCCCGATTCCAGCGCCAGGTCCTGGATCCGGCTCACCTTCTGCGCCTGCACCTCACTGAAGGATCCCCCCAGCACGGTGAAGTCCTGCGCGAAGACGGCCACGCGGCGGCCGTTCACCTTGCCGAAACCGGTGATCACACCGTCGCCGGGAAAGCGCTTGTCGGCCATCCCGAAATCGGTGTGGTTGTGGGTCGCCAGTGCACCGAGCTCCTGGAAGGAGGCCTCGTCGAGGAGGAAGGACAGGCGCTCGCGAGCCGTCATCTTCCCCTTGGCGTGCTGGGCGTCGATTCTGTCGGGTCCGCCGCCCTTGAGCGCTTCTTCGCGCATCTGGCGGAGGGCCTCGAGCGGTTGCGTCATTGCATCTCCTCGTTGATTCCCAGACCAATCTACGAGGTGGTCTGATCCTTCGAGGAGGCGGGGTGGGGTGATGGACGAGCAGCCGCGATCGCCGCGTGGGGTAGGCGTGCAGGGGTGGCCACCGGGCTCCGGCAAGGTGCGGAGCCCGGCAGCCAGCCCGGGTGGGGCGTGCTCAGCCGAAGCTGACCTGACGCCCCAGGGTGCCGTTCAGCGAGTTCAGGTAGTCGGGCGACTGCACCGCCGTCAGGTGCTGCTGCAGTGCGTCCAGGCGCTCGTCGAGCTGCAGGCGCTGCACCGGGTTCGCATTGCCCTGCTGCTTCACGAAGGGTGCCAGGTCTGCCACGCCCTGCTTCAGCTGGGCGATCGCGGCCGACTGCTTGGCGGTGAGCCGCTGTGCATACCAGCCGGAGTCCAGGATCGAGCGACGGGTGAACAGGGCCCGGAAGTCGGGGCTGTCCAGCGTCCATCCCTGGCTCGACTTGCCGTGGGCCATGATCTCCAGCAGCGCCTTCAGCGGCGGGATCGCCAGGTTGATGGTGCCGTCGGTGAAGTAGGTCTCGGCCACCCGCTGGTGCGTGGTGACGATCACGTCGACGCTCTCGGCGAAGACGTCGGCATCCTGCAGCTCGGGCCGCAGCATCTCCTCGGTGAAGACCATGTCCGGATGCAGGAAGATGCGTCCGAAGTAGGTGGTCGCGAACAGCTCGTTCATCCGGTAGCCCAGCCGGCTGGCCTGGACCGTCCGGCCCTCGTGCTCGAAGTCGGTCATCCGCTCCAGGCAACCGGCCTCGATCAGGGCCTGGGCCTTGCGCTCCTCGGGCCACATGCGGCTGAAGATCTCCGGCACCAGCAGGCTGATGTCGTGGTCGACGCGCACCTTGGGGCCGATCACGCCGGCAGAGCTCAGCCAGCCGTCGGTCTCGGTGAGGGCGAAGCTCAGCAGCGCCGCATTCAGGTCGATGATCGACGGCAGGGCGTTGAAGGGCGCCTTGGTCATCGCGCCCTCGCTTCCCGCGCCCGTCGTGGAGGGCGACTTGCCGGTCATGGAGCTGATGAATTCCATGAAGAGCTCGGGCAGCTCCATGTAGTGCAAGGGATTGTAGGCGCACAGCGGGGGCACGCCCGGCTCGGCCGCATTGTTGCGACGCCCCGCGGCCACCACGTCCACCGGCATCCGCAGCGGCTGGCCGGTGGGGCTCTTGCGCTGCAGGTGCGTCGCGAGGGTGGCCGCGGCCGTGCCCTCCGGATTGGTCAGGTCTGGGCGCTTCTGCAGGTACCTCGGATTCTTGGAACGCTTGCCGTCGGCGACGATGCGCGGTTCGGAGCTGACGGCCAGGAAGAGCGGGTGCTCGTCGTCGGCGCCCTCGGCGAAGCGGATGATCCGTTCGCGCATCGGTTCGGTGAACTTGCTCAGCCCCGGCGCGTCGGCGACGATCTCGCGGGCCTCGTCGCGGGTCAGCGGATGGAAGTTGGAGATGAACGAGTCCTCACCCGCCATGTCCTTCTCCGTCTGCTTGTCGTAGCCGCGGTGGATCGCATCGTCGGGACGCTGGAAGAGCAGCTGCTCACAGTTCTGGACGTACTTGGCGCTGACCGGATCGGCATGCCCGCCCTCGGGCGGGGCCACCACGGAGGCGGTGATGTCGTCCTCGGTCTGCACCTTCGCGGCCGGTGAGAAGTCGGGACGCAGGCTGAACAGCCGCCACGACCCGTCCGCCTGGAAGCCGACGCGCAGCATGTTCACCATGATCTTCTCGCCGTCCAGGCGCAGCGAATTGCCCTGGCGGCCATTGATGATCCCGACGCTGAAGTGGCTGCGCCAGTCGGTGCCCCACTCGGGCTTGTAGTACCGCTTGACGGTGAAGACCAGCTCGCTGACGTGGGGAGGAATGGTCTCCAACCAGGCGTTGTACTCGTCGGTGAACTCCGAGCGCGGGGTGAGCAGCTTGATCACCGACCCCAGGGAGCGCTCGCTGGACAGGATGCTGCGCCGGTCGTCGGCGGCCGGATCGCGGAAACGGTCGGAGTAGTCACGATCCAACAGCTCCTGCACCATGTCGAGGTCCTTCTCGACATCGGCGGTGTAGGCGCTGCCGAAGACGAAGGCATCCAGCAGGCTCTTGCTGATCTCGCTCTTGCCGCCACCCGAGACGGTGGCCGGCTTGTGCAGCTGCGTCGAGGTGGGCGAGGTGCCGATCAGGTGCCACTGCGTGGGGTCCGCGTCGCGCGGCTTGGCATGCACCCGGTAGCCATTGGGCGCCAGGTAGGTCTTGCCGGCCAGCAGCGGGGTCTGGCCCTGGCTGCCGTCGGGATTGGTCCAACTGACCAGCTGGTTGCGCATCGAGTAGCTGGCCTTGCCGGGCACCACCACCAGGTGTGGCTGCTCCCGATCGATGGCGTGGCCCTCGGCCTGCTGCTCGAAGCGTTCCGGGTTGCGCGCCACCACGTCGGCGACGCTGAAGTCGTCCGGGGTGTAGGTGTCGGTCCACTCCTGGCCCAGGTTGTAGGCAGGGAAGGCCAGCGCGCCACCGGCATGCTCCTCCTCGGCCAGGCCGAACAGGTTGGCGGAGTAGGAGATCTGGGTCTTGACCTCCTTCTTGCAGTAGCCGAAGTAGTTGTCGGCGATCACGGTGACGATGACGCCGCGCTCGTCGCGGGCGCACACCTTGAAGGCCTGGCCGCCGTTGTAGAGGTCGTCGTCGTGCTCCCAGCACATGCCGTCGCGCTTCTGGCGCTCGGTGGCGTCATTGACGTGCGGCAGGCCAAGTTCCTTCTTGGTCACCTTGGTCAGGTGCGGGGCCAGGATGACCGCGCCGGTGGTGCCGGTCCAGCCCTCCGGGTCGAGCGAGGCGTCATTCTCCGGAAGGTGCGGATCGCCCGCATTGCCGAAGATCCCCTCGACGAAGTCGAGATTGGACACCAGGCCACCGGGGACGATGAAGCGCACCTCCATGGTGCGTTCACGTGTGAAGCCGGGAACCGCGGGAACCACCAGGGGGCGCATCAGCAGGCTGACGAAGCAGGCGGCCTTCTGGTCCTGGTTGGCGGTGAAGGGCAGCTGCAGGTCGGCCTCGGGCGGCTGGAAGGCACGCTCGAGCAGCCGGGCGAAGACGGCGGTGGGGACGGCGAGCTTGTCGTCCTGGATGGGGAGGCCACCCTCGGCGATGTGGAAGACGCCGGCGGTGGTGCGTCGGTCATTGGCGGGATTGTGCAGCACGCCATTGGCCAGACGGTAGGAACTGAGCAGGTCCGAGTGGAACTCGTCCCCGTCATGGGGCAGGCTCAGCGCCCGGGCCAGCCCAGGATGATCCAGCACCAGGGTGCTGTTGGGCAGTTGCGGCTGCACGTCGGTGTTCTGCAGGAAGTCGTCGAGGAAGCGTTGCACACGCAGGTCTGCGGCGCACAGTCGCTCGCCCAGCCGACGCGAGAGTTCGCGCTGGCGGGCGATGATCGGGGTGACCAGGTCGGCATCCGAGTGATTGCCGGCCAAGGGCAGGCCCAGCAGGGACAACCGAAGATTGATCGCCTCGATGAGGGGGGACTCAGTGCTTGTTGCCATGCCCCCATTCAATCCGGCGGAGCGCAGGACTCAACCGGCGGGGGGTCAACAGGTGGTGAACCCTTGGCCACGCGGCATCAGTCGGCGAGCACCTCGGCCACCGGGGTGTGCTCCACGCCGAAGGCCTCCGCGACGCCGGGGTAGACGATCCGACCGCCCTGCACGTTGAGCCCCTTGGCCAGCGCCGGATCGGCCTGCATCGCCTGCCGCCAGCCCTGGTTGGCGATCCGCACGACGTAGGGCAGCGTCGAATTGGTCAGCGCCCAGGTGGAGGTGTTGGGCACCGCACCGGGCATGTTGCCGACGCAGTAGAACAGCGACTGCTCCACCTCGTAGACCGGGTCGTGGTGCGTGGTGGGGCGGGAGTCCTCGAAGCAGCCGCCCTGGTCAATCGCGACGTCGACCAGCACGCTGCCCGGCTTCATCTGCGTGACCATCTCATGGGTCACCAGCCGGGGTGTCCGCGAGCCGGGCAGCAGCACCGTGCCGATCACCAGGTCTGCCTGCAGCACCTGCTCGCGCACCGTCAACCGGGAGGAGGCCAGGGTCTGCACGTTCATGAA
The DNA here is from genome assembly GCF_048595755.1 of Luteococcus struthionis. Lineage (GTDB taxonomy): Bacteria > Actinomycetota > Actinomycetes > Propionibacteriales > Propionibacteriaceae > Luteococcus. The sequence continues at coordinate 782,540 of NZ_CP184360.1, read as the reverse complement.
GTTGCTCACGTGACGCAGCTTGGCCAGGTCGGTGTCGAGCACGGTCACCTCGGCCCCCAGCCCCGCGGCGGCCAGCGCGGCCTTGGTGCCGGCGGTGCCACAGCCCAGCACCACCACCTTGGCCGGCGTGACGCCGGTCACGTGCCCCATCAGCACGCCGCGGCCCTGGGCGGCGCGGGTCAGGTGGTAGGCGCCCATCTGCGGGGCGAGGCAGCCGGCCACCTCGCTCATCGGCACCAGCAGGGGCAGGCTGCGGTCGGGCAGCTGGACCGTCTCGTAGGCAATCGCCGTCGTGCCGGCGGCCTGCAGCGCGTCGGTGAGCGGCCGGTCGGCGGCCAGGTGCAGGTAGGTGAACAGCGTGAGGTCCTCGCGCAGGTGCCGGTACTCCTCGGCGATGGGCTCCTTCACCTTGAGCACCAGCTCGGCGCGCTCCCAGACCTCGTCGCAGGAATCGACGATGGTGGCGCCCTGGGCGGCGTACTCCTCGTCGCTGATCGAGGAGCCGACACCGGCCCCCGCCTGGACCAGGACCTCGTGGCCGTGGCCGACCAGTTCGGCCACGCCGACCGGCGTGATGGCGACCCGGAACTCGTTGTCCTTGACCTCGGTGGGGATGGCGATCCTCATACGCGTTGACTCCTCAGGCTGCTGATCGGTGATGCCGGTTGGCTTGTGGGGCCACGATAGGTGGCTCCTGCGCAGGGTGGGGAAGGTCTTTCGAGGAGAGGGCTGCACGTCTGTCTAGAGGCGTGAACGTTTGTGCACTGGGGTGGTGGTCGGGTGCACGTCGGGCGTGATCGTCCCCCCGGGGCTCGGAACTGTCGGTGCCGCTGCCTAGGGTGAGGGCAGGTGGCGCGGCGTAGGTGCCTGCGAGCCCTGGCGGAACGGAGTCTTCGATGAAGAAGTTGCAGGCGGACGTGGTGGTGATCGGTGGCGGTGCCACCGGCGCAGGCGTCGTCCGTGACGTGGCAATGCGCGGCTACACCGCCGTGCTGGTCGACCGGGCAGACCTGGGGCAGGGCACGACGGGTCGCTACCACGGGCTGCTCCACTCCGGTGGGCGCTACGTGGTCTCCGATCCCCATTCGGCCACCGAGTGCGCCCGCGAGAACGAGATCGTCACCCGCATCCATGCCGATGCCGTCGAGGCCACCGGTGGTCTGTTCGTCACCACTCCCGAGGACACCGAGGAGCACGCCGACAAGTTCGCCCCCGCAGCCCGTGCCACCGGGGTTCCGTGCGAGGAGATCAGCGTCGCCGAGGCGCTGCGGCGCGAACCCCGCCTCAACCCCGGCATCAAGCGAGCCTTCGCCGTGCAGGACGGCACGGTCGACGGCTGGCAGATGGTCTGGGGCGCCGCGCACAGCGCCATCGACCACGGCGCGAAGGTCCTGCCGTACCACTCGGTCACCAGGATCGAGCGCGACGGCGACCAGGTGCGCCAGGTGGTCTGCACCAACATGAAGACCCTTGACGAGGTGCGCATCGACACCAACTTCGTGATCAATGCCGGAGGGCCGTGGGCCGGTCAGATCGCCGCGATGGCGCAGTGCGAGGGCGTCGAGGTGGTGCCCGGCCGCGGCATCATGATCGCGATGAACCACCGCCTGGTGAACCAGGTGGTCAACCGCTGCATCCATCCGGCCGACGGGGACATCCTGGTGCCCGTGCACACCGTGTGCATCATCGGCACCACGGACGTGAAGGTGGACGATCCGGACAAGCTCGCCATTCCCCGTGACGAGGTGCAGCAGATGCTCGACGCCGGCGAGGCGCTGGTGCCGGGCTTCCGCCAGGCCCGCGCCGTGCACGCCTGGAGTGGTGCCCGCCCGCTGGTGAAGGATTCCCGCGTCGACCTCACCGACACGCGCCACATGAGCCGTGGCATGAGCATCATCGACCACGAGTCGCGCGACGGCCTGAAGGGCCTGCTCACCATCAGCGGCGGCAAACTGACCACCTACCGCCTGATGGCCAAGAACATCGTCGACGTGATGTGCCAGCAGCTGGGTGACGACCGGCCCTGCACCACCGACACCGAGAATGTTCCCGGTAGCGAGAGCGGCAAGAACTACCTGGTCACCCATCGCCTGGCCGAGCGCGAGAAGGACCGGCTGGACGACCAGATCGTCTGCGAGTGTGAACTGCTCAGCCGTCGTGAGCTCACCGGGCTGATGGACGTGCACCCCGATTCCACCTTCGACGACCTGCGCCGCCAGCTGAGGCTGGGCATGGGGCCGTGCCAGGGCGGCTTCTGTTCCACCCGCGCCGCGGGGATCGCCCTGGAACACGGCCACAGCACCGTCGACGAGGCCACCGAACAGCTGCGCCTGTTCCTCAAGAACCGCTGGACGGGCCTGTGGCCCATCCTCTACGGCGACCAGGTGCGCCAGACCGCGCTGGACAACTGGATCTTCAAGGGCACGCTGGACATCGAGCACCTGCCGCCGTCGGGCAGCGGGCCGCTGATCCCCGGTGAGGGGCCGGACCAGTACGCCGTACCCCACACCCAGCCGGATCCCGACACGACGGCCGAGCTTGTCGAGGCCACGAACGAGAGCGAGGTCGCGAAGTGAGCGACGTCATCGTCATTGGAGCGGGCCTCGCCGGCCTGACCGCGGCCCTCCGGCTGCGCCAGGAAGGGCTGGCCGTGACCCTGCTCACCAAGGGAATCGGTGGGCTCCAGCTGGGCCAGGGAACCGTCGACATCCTGGGTTATGGACCGGAACGGGTCCAGCACCCGCTGCGGCAGCTCGAGAGCTTCGCCGCCGACCACCCCGGTCACCCGTACGGCGTCCTGGAACGCCAGGACGTCGAACACGGCGTGCGGTGGCTGGCCGAGACGCTGGGGCAGGGGCAGTTGGTGGGCGACATGCACACCAATTCCCTCTACCCGACCGCCGTCGGCGCCCTGCGACCCACGGCCCTGGTGCCGCCGTCGATGGCAGCCGGTGCCTGCGAGCCGGGCAAGAAGTTCGTCATCGTCGGCATCCGACAGCTCAAGGACTTCTACCCGCAGTTGGTGGCCGAGAACCTGGCCCGCACCGACCTGCCCGGTGGCGGCCGCGTCGAGGCACGCTTCGAGCACATCAGCTTCCAGGCACGCGAAGGTGAGAACGATCCCAGCGGCCTGACCATGGCTCGCGCTCTGGACGACCCGGCCACCCGCCGCCGCTTCGCCGAGCTGGTGAAGCCCCTGGTGCGCGAGGGTGAGAGCGTCGGACTGCCCGCGGTGCTCGGCCTGGACGTCGCGGCTTGGCAGGAGATCCAGGAGATCGTCGGCGCTCCCGTCTTCGAGATCCCGCTGCCGCCACCGTCGGTGCCCGGTTTCCGCCAGAACGGCGCCCTGATGGAGCTGGCGACCCGGCTCCGCGTCCGGCTGGTCAACGGCACCAAGGTGATTCGCGCCCGCGTCGAGGACGGCGTGGTCAAGGGCGTCACCATCAAGGGCACCGGCCACGAGCAGGAGTACACCGCCGACGCCTTCGTGCTGGCCACCGGTGGATTCGAGTCGGGGGCACTCACATTGGACAGCCACAACGAGCTGCACGAGTCGATCTTCGGGCTGCCGGTGCGTGGCGGGAAGATCTCCGACATGGTGCACGGTGACTACTGGGGCGGTGACCAGCCCCTGTTCAAGGCCGGGCTGGCCGTCGACGACCGGATGCGGGTCGTCGGCGACGATGACACCGTCGTCCATCCCAACCTCTACGCCTGCGGCGGCATCCTCGCGGGCGCCCAGCGATGGAGCGAGAAGTCGGGCGAAGGCATCGCCCTTGGCAGCGCGATGAGGGCCGTGGACGCGATCCTCGCCAGCGCGAAGGAGAAGAACTGATGACCGATCAGCCCAAGAACACGGTTCCCGGGCCGGACACCACGGTCCCTGAGCCGGACACCACGCTCCCTGAGCCTGTCGAAGGGACACAGGGCTCGACGGCAGAGCGCCTCTCCCGCCTGGCGCCCGGGCCGACCGACGTCCTGATCGCCCCGGTCGACCAGCGCGAGGCCGCCAAGTCGGCCATGGAGCACGCCACGGATGAGGTGGCCCGCGCGAGCCTTGACCACTGCGTCAAGTGCACCATCTGCGAGACGGCCTGCCCGGTGGCCCGGGTGACGCCGCTGTTCAGCGGCCCCAAGTTCGTCGGACCGCAGGCCGAACGTTTCCGGCATGGCGACAGTGTCGACCAGTCGCTCGACTACTGCTCCAGCTGTGGCATCTGCACCCTGAGCTGCCCGCAGGGAGTCAAGATCGCGGAGCTGAACTCGCAGGCTCGTGCGGTGATGAAGAAGGACAAGATGCCGGTGCGTGACCGGCTGATGACCCAGACCACCCTCGAGGGCATGGTGATGAGCCCGCTGGCGCCGGTGGCCAATGCGGCGCTGGGGATGAAGCCGGTGCGCACCGTGATCGAGAAGGTCGTGGGGGTGCATCGCGACGCCCCGATGCCGGAGGCACACTTCGAGACCCTGCGCATGTGGCTCAGGAAGCGCCCCGCGCGCACCACCCCGGCCACCCGGGGCCCGGTGGTCTTCTTCACCGGCTGCGCCGGCAGCTACTTCGAGGTGGAGACCAGCAAGAAGTCCATCGAGCTGCTCGAATTCCTGGGTTACGAGGTGCTGGTGCCCAAGCAGGGCTGCTGTGGGCTGGCCGAACAGTCCAATGGTCTGTTCGAGCAGGCCACCAAGCACGTGCTCAAGCTGTGCCGTCAGCTGCAGAGCGCCGGCAAGGACCTCACGATCATCAGCTCGTCGGGTTCCTGCGTCGGCATGCTGAAGCACGAGGCGCACGAGATCATGGGCGTCGACGCGGAGGAGCTGCGCGACGTCGGCACCCGAGCGCGTGACATCAGCGAGTTCCTGCTGGAGCTGGCCGACGCCGGTGAGCTGCCGCTGGATTTCCGCCGGATGGACATCGAGATCCCCTACCACCAGCCCTGCCAGGTGAAGAGCCAGGGCATGGGCATGCCGGCCATGCACCTGCTGGAGCTGATCCCCGGCGTGACGGTGCAGGAGTCCGGCCAGCCGTGCTGCGGCATCGCCGGTACCTATGGCCTGAAGAAGGAGAAGTACGAGGTGGCCCAGGCCGTGGGCAAGCCGGTCTTCGAGCACATGAAGAAGCACGACCATGGTGTGGGCGCCTGTGACACCGAGACCTGCCGTTGGCAGATCCGCAAGGGATCCGGTGTGAACACCGTGCACCCGGTGGAGATCCTGCACTACGCCTACGGCCTGTCCGATGACCTCTTCGAGGCCAAGGTGGCCGAACGCTGAGGCCTGCGGCCGGGTCCGTCCCGCGCATCCGTCGGCCGGGCCCGTTCCTCACATCCGACGGCCGGGCCCGTTCCTCACATCCGGCGGCCGAGCCTGTCGAGGCCAACAAGGTGCTCCCTCCCCACGACGGGGAGGGAGCACCTTGTTTGTGTGGGCGGCCGGGCCAGGCCGCGTGTCTTCAGGCCGCGTGTCTTCAGGAGAGGGTCCCGACGACTACGTCGTGCACCCTGCCGGGGGAGTGACGGTCGTAGGTCACCAGCACTTGACGCACGAAACCCACCTGGCCCACCGTACGTACGGTCATCGGCTGGCGCCCCGAGGGTTGGTAGGTGACCTGGACGATGTCATGGGGAAGGCGTGGCAAACCGGCCGCTTCCGTGACCTGCCCTGGCACCACCTCCCACCGGTCGCGGGCACGGTGGCGTTCCAGCGCCGTGCGGCGACGCCACCTGCAGCAACCATCATGCGCCCACCAGTAGGCCGCGCAGCAGGCCACGCACCCCGCCAGGTAGATGGCAATGTGGACGGCGGAAAGATCACCCTCGACGCAGGCGACCAGCAGCCCCATCGCCAGCCACAACAGACTGAAGGTCGCCGTATCCGTCACGGTGTATCGGACGGTGGCCAGTCGTGCCCCGGGCGACGACAGGACGGGAACCAGGAGGGCAGCCAGGCAGACCCACCCGAGCGCCCAGCCCAGCGTGATCGACAGGAAGGGCCCCGGCTCGAAGATCGGCTCGCGGGCCACCCAGGGCAGCAGACCCCAAGGCAAGCCCGCGAGCAGTGTGGAGACCGAGAAGACGAACAGCACCAAGCGATGACCGAAGCGGATGGGCATGCCGGCAAGGCTAGCCAGCCGGGGGTTCGGTCGCGCTCGCGCGTCGGCAGGATGCCGAACGGTCAACGGCGGCCGCGGCGCCCGGAACTGGCGGAGAAGGCGGCGACGCCACCGGTCGAACCAGCGGAGCTGGTCCCTGCCGAGCCTCCGCGGCGCGACGGCACGGCGCGACGGCGACCCTCGCTGCGGCCACCCTCGGCGGGGCGAGCGGGATCGCGACGGGAATCGGGACGGCTGGCGGAATCGCCACCGCGTCCCCGGCCACCACGGCGGGAACCACCGGGGGCCTGGGCATTGCCGCCCTGACCGCGACCGGCGCCACTGCGTCCCCGGCCACCGCCATTGCCACCACGCCCCCGGCCACCGCCGGTGTTGCTGCCGGCCGTCTGCTGCTCCGCCCTCTGCGGGTAGGCGGCCTTCTCCGCGTCGGCGGGGGAGAGGAAGGTGCGCTCACCGGGGGCCAGCTCGTCGAGCACGGAGCGCTCGCCATTGCTGACGGTCGGCTTGATCTTGGCGGCGCGCATCAGGCCACGCACCTCGCCGCGCTGGTCGGGCGTCACCATCGTGACCACGGTGCCGGCCTTGCCGGCGCGGGCGGTACGGCCCGAGCGGTGCAGGTAGGCCTTGTGCTCGGTGGGCGGGTCGGCGTGCACCACCAGCTCGACGTCGTCGACGTGGATGCCGCGGGCGGCGATGTCGGTGGCCACCAAGGTGTCGACGCGGCCCGAGTGGAAGGCCTCCATGTTGCGGGTGCGGGCATTCTGCGCGAGGTTGCCGTGCAGGTCGACAGCGGGGATGCCGCGGGCCAGAAGCTGCTTGGCGAGCTTCTTGGCGCCGTGCTTGGTGCGGGTGAACAGGATGGTCTTGCCCGGCGCGGCGGCCAGGTCTGCGAGGACTCCGGTCTTGTCGTCCTTGTGCACCTCGAGGATGTGGTGGTCCATGGTGCTGACCGGGCTCTGGGCGGAGTCGGCCTGATGCGTGATGGGCTGGTGCAGGTAGCGCTTGACCAGCACGTCGATGCCATTGTCCAGGGTGGCGCTGAAGAGCATCTTCTGCGCGTCGCCGGGCACCTTGTCGAGGATGCGCTTGACCATGGGCAGGAAGCCCATGTCGGCCATGTGGTCGGCCTCGTCCAGGATGGCGATCTCGACGGCGGACAGGTCCACCGCGCCCTGGCCCATCAGGTCGAGCAGGCGGCCGGGGCAGGCGATGAGCACGTCGACGCCCTTGGCGAGGGTGCGGACCTGCGGGTTCTGGCCGACGCCACCGAAGATGGTCAGGCTCGCCAGCTGCGAGGTCTTCTCCAACGGGAGCAGGGATTCCTCGATCTGGGCGGCCAGTTCGCGGGTGGGGGCCAGGATCAAGGCGCGGGGCTTCTTGGCCATCCGTCGGGTCTTCGACGCCTCGAGGCGGGTGACCATCGGCAGCAGGAAGGCGTAGGTCTTGCCGGAGCCGGTGCGGCCGCGGCCCAGGACGTCACGGCCGGCGAGGCTGTCGGGCAGGGTGGCCTGCTGGATGGGGGTGGGGCTGGTGATGCCGCGCTGGGCGAGGGCATCGGAGAGGGTCTGGGGCACGCCCAGGGTCATGAAGTCAGACAAGTGTGAACTACCAATCAAGATCGGTGTCTTGCGCGGCGCGCTCAGCTTGGTCCGCCCAGGAGGGGCGGTGCGGCGCGGCCAGCGGAGCGCTTCCGGGAAGTGTGGGCTCCGATCACCGAGGGCCCGCGGCAAGACTGGGCGGGCCAACTTGTCCACTGTAGCTCATGGATGACGTGGGCCGCGCATGATGCCTTGCCAGAACCTGGGACAGCCGCTCGGGTTCGCGAGGTCCGCTCGGGTTGCAACCCGAGCGGACGCCATGAACCCGAGCGGCCTCCCGGGATCCCGCGTGAAGGGGTCAGCGGGTGGGGTCCAGCACCACCTTGATGCAGCCGTCCTGCTTCTTCTGGAAGGTGGCATAGGCCTCGGCTGCCTCGGACAGCCCCAAACGATGGGTGGCCAGGGTCTCGGTGCCCATCACGTCGCCGTCGCGCTGCACCAGCTCCAGCAGCTCGTCGGTCCACTGGCGCACATTGCACTGCCCCATCCGGATGGTGAGGTTCTTGTCGAACAGCGTCATCAGGTCCATCGGGTCCGCGGCGCCGCCGTAGACGCCCGCGACGGAGACCGTGCCGCCCCGACGTACCGCGTCGAAGCTGGCCTGGAGCGCGGCCAGCCGGTCGATGCCCGCGGTCTCGGTGAGCTTGCGGGCCAGCGGGCGGGGCAGTTTGCCGACGCCGGTGATCACCTTCTCCGCGACGGGGGAGCCGTGGGCCTCCATGCCGACGGCCTCGATCACCGCATCGGCGCCCCGACCCTGAGTGAGGTCCCGGATCGCGTTGCCGACGCTGCCCACTTGGCGCAGGTCGACGGTCTCGAAGCCGAAGTCACGGGCCAGCTGCAGCCGCTCGTCCACCAGGTCCACCGCGATGACACGCTCGGCGCCCTGCTGGCGGGCGGAGCGCGCCGCGAACTGGCCCACCGGCCCCAACCCCATCACCGCAACCGTCTGGCCCGGCGCCACGTCGGCATACTTCGCGGCCTGCCAGGCGGTTGGCAGGATGTCGGACAGGTACAGGTAGCGCTCGTCGACGCCGTGCGACGGCAGCTTCACCGGCCCGTACTGGGCCTGCGGCACCCGCACGTACTCGGCCTGGCCGCCGGGCACCTGGCCGTAGAGCTTGGTGTAGCCGAACAGCGCCGCACCCTTGCCCTGCTCGGTGACCTGGGTGGTCTCGCACTGCGACTGCTTGCCGTGGGTGCACATGAAGCAGTGGCCGCAGGAGATGTTGAAGGGGACGACGACTCGGTCGCCCACCTTCAGGTCACCCGCCTCGGGGCCCACCTCCTCGACGATGCCCATGAACTCGTGGCCCAGCACGTCGCCCGCCTCCAGGAAGGGGCCGAGGACCGAATAGAGGTGCAGGTCGGAGCCACAGATGGCCGTCGACGTGACGCGCACGATCGCGTCGGTCGGCTGCTCGATCCGGGGGGCCGGAACCTCACGAACCTCCACCTGCTCGGTGCCCTGCCAGGTCAGTGCCTTCATCGTCGCCTCCTCGTGTTGTGGTCCCTCGATCGGGAATCTACGACGCCGACCGGGGCCAGGACAGACCCACAGGGGTGGTCCCTTTCCGCCGATGACGAACATCGCCCCATTGCCTCCGTGGGGGTGTGTTCCGGTCGGGTTTTGCCTTGCCACAGTGGCCTTCGTACACCTCAGGCGCCTTGGCGCCGACGACCATCAGGAGGAAGAGCAATGGCCACGAAGAGGGATCCCAAGTACCCCGCGCAGCCCGCCCCCACCAATGAGGTCCAGCCCGACGACCCGATCGCGCCCGGCGGTGAGCGCCACCAGCAGGCGCAGGGCCGCGAGGACGTCCTGACCACCAGCCAGGGCGGCCCGGTCGCGACCAACCAGAACATCGCGACGGCCGGAAACCGTGGGCCTGCGCTGCTGCAGGACCACGTCTTCCGCGACAAGATCTTCCACTTCGACCACGAGCGCATCCCCGAGCGCGTGGTGCATGCCCGCGGCACCGGCGCCCACGGCGTCTTCGAGACCTACGAGAGCCTCGAAGACCTCACCTGCGCCGACATCTTCGCCCGCAAGGGTGAGAAGACCGAGGTCTTCGTCCGTTTCTCCACCGTCGCCGGCAACAAGGGCTCCTTCGACCTGGCCCGCGACGTGCGTGGCTTCGCGGTGAAGTTCTACACCAAGGAGGGCAACTGGGACCTGGTGGGCAACAACATGCCCGTCTTCTTCGTCCAGGACGCCTTCAAGTTCCCGGACCTGATCCACGCCGTGAAGGAGGCCCCCGACCGCGGCTTCCCGCAGGCGCAGAGCGCGCACGACAACTTCTGGGACTTCATCTCGCTGATGCCGGAGAGCACCCACCAGGTGATGTGGGCGATGAGCGACCGCGGCATTCCGCGTTCCTTCCGTTTCATGGAGGGCTTCGGCGTGCACTCCTACAAGTTCGTCAACGCCAAGGGCGAGGCGCGCTTCGTGAAGTTCCACTGGAAGCCGCTGCAGGGCCTGCAGTCGGTGACCTGGCCCGAGGCGCTCAGCATCAATGGTGCCGACCCGGACTTCCACCGTCGCGACCTGTGGGATGCCATCCAGGCCGGCGACTTCCCCGAGTGGGAGCTGGGCGTGCAGGTCTTCGACGACGACTTCGCCGACTCCTTCGACTTCGACGTGCTCGACGCGACCAAGATCATCCCCGAGGAGCTCGTGCCGGTGAAGCCCATCGGCAAGATGACGCTGAACCGGACCGTCGCCAACCACTTCGACGAGACCGAGCAGGTGGCGTTCATGACGCACAACATCGTGCGCGGCATCGACTTCAGCGACGACCCGCTGCTGCAGGGCCGCAACTTCAGCTACCTGGACACCCAGCTGAAGCGCCTGGGCTCCACCAACTTCACCCAGCTGCCGGTCAATGCGCCGCGCTGCCCGATGGCCAACTTCCACCGCGACGGCCACATGCAGACCGACGTGCACACCGGCCGCGCCAGCTACGAGCCGAACTCGTGGACCGGCGACGAGCGGGGCCCGCGCGAGAGTGAGGAGCTCGGGCTGCGCTTCGAGGCCGAACAGGTCAGCGGCGCCAAGCACCAGGCGCGCCCGGAGAGCTTCGCCGACCACTACTCGCAGGCGCACCAGTTCTGGATCTCGCAGACCGAGGTGGAGCAGGCGCACATCGTCGCCGCCTTCACCTTCGAGTTGAGCAAGTGTGAGGTGCCGCAGATCCGCACCCGCATGCTGGCCAACCTGCGCAATGTCGACGAGTCCTTGGCACAGCGGGTGGCCGACGGCCTGGGCATGGAGCTGCCCGAGGCATCCACCCCGGCGGTCAAGCCGCGCAAGGACCTGCCGGCCTCGGACGCGCTGAGCATCCTCAAGAACGGTCCGAAGGACTTCAAGGGCCGAAAGCTCGGCCTGGTGGTGGGTGACGAGACCGACGCGAAGGCGCTGAAGGCGCTGGTCGACGCGGTGACCGGCGCCGGGGGCATGGTGGAGATGATCACCCCGGCGGTGGGTGGCGTCACCCTGTCCGACGGCTCGCAGCAGCCCGGGCTGCAGTTCATCAAGGGCACCAAGGCGGCGCTCTACGACGCCGTCGCCTTGCTGGTCACCGAGCAGGCCGCCAAGCAGCTGGCCGACGTGCCCGAGGCCCGCGACTTCGTCACCGAGGCGCACGTGAACTGCAAGTTCGTCGGATGGACTCCCGAGGCCAAGCCGCTCGCGGTGGCGGCGGGCGTCACGCCCGACGAGGGCTGGGTGGACCTGTCCGACGCGAAGGCGGCGGTGAAGGCCTTCGGCAAGCTCCGTTACTGGGAGCGCGACGTCACTGCCCCGGCGAAGTAGCCAAGAGACCGGGCCCCAAGGACGCTCGGGTCCCTGCGTTCCGCGTGTGTTGCAACACGAGCGGAGCGCGGGAACCCGAGCGTCTGTGTGCGGGCGTCAGCTGAACTGCCACGAGCGCTTGCTCAGGCCGAACCAGAACCCGTCGACGGCCGAGCTGTTCTCCAACCCTCCGGTGGCATCGGCAGCACCGAGCGCCACGTAGAGCGGGGCCCAGTGTTCGGTGCGCGGGTGCGCCTCGTGGGCGCCGGGGGCCTTGTGCTGGAAGTCGAGGATGGCGTCGACGTCGCGACGGGCCATTGCCTCGGCCGCCCACTGGTCGAATTCGGCACTGACCGCCGGCGGGGCGGCATCGGCCGGTGCCGACGGGTTGAACCACTGCAAGTTGTGCGTGGTGAAGCCCGAGCCGATGATCATGGTGCCCTGCTCGCGCAGCGCGCCCAGCTTGCGGCCCATCTGGTAGAGCTCGCGCGGGTCGAGCGTCGGCAGGCTCAGCTGCAGCACGGGCACGTCGGCCTCGGGGAACATCTCCACCAGCGGCACGTAGGCGCCGTGGTCCAGGCCGCGGTTCTCGTCGTGCTGGATCGGATTGTCCGGTGTGGCGATGAGCTTGGCGACGTCCATCGCCAGGTCGGGTGCCAGCGGCGAGTCGTAGGTGACCTCGTAGTACTTCTGCGGGAAGCCCCAGAAGTCATAGGTGAGGGGATTCTTGCGCTCGAAGGCGCTCACCGTGGTGGGGGCCTGCTCCCAGTGGGCCGAGACCATCAGGATGTTCTTGGGCTTGGGCAGCGTGGCGGCCCAGCCGTGCAGCTGGCTGGTCCAGGTCGCGTCGTCGGCCAGCGGCGGGGCGCCGTGGCTGAGGAAGAGGATGGGCTGGCGTTCGACGGTGTTCATGACATCCACAATGAAGTTGAGGTTTCAATTATTCCCGGTCGGCCTCGACCGAGCAGCTGCTGGATTCGAGCTGCAGGATGTTGTAGCTGGTCCGGATGTGCTGCTCCATGCGGTCGGCCGCTTCGTTCGCGTTGCCCGCCTCGATGGATTCGGTGATGGCGCGGTGCTCGGCCGCCAGCCTCCTGCGCAGGCTCGGCCAGTCGTTCATCTCGCGTTCGGCACGCAGGATGGGGGCGCGCAGGCTCTCGCGCACCGCCTGGGTCAGGTCGGCGACCAGTGAGTTGTGGCTGCTCTGGGCCAGGGCGATGTGGAATTCGGTGTCGAGGGCATTGAAGTGCTCGATCTCGACTTCGGCGTCCATCTGGTCCAGCAGGTCGTTGATGTGCGCCAGGGCCTCGGGTTCGCGGTACTGGGCTGCCATCTGCACGCTGCTGCGCTCCAGGGCGATGCGGGTGGTGACTACCTCGTCCAGGGGGAACTGGCTGAGTGCCACCTGGAGTCGCAAGAGCCGCCCGAGCGCCTGGCTGCGCTCATTGATGACGTGGGTTCCGGAGTTGGCGCCGCTGCCGACCCGGCTGGCCAGTACCCCCTGTGCTTCCAGGGTGCGGATGGCCTCGCGGATCGCTGGACGGCTCACGTGCAACTGCAGGGCGAGGTCTCGTTCGGCCGGAAGGCGGTCGCCGACTCGCAGTCTTCCCTTCAGGATGAGGGACTCGATGTGCTGCAGCACCGTCTCGAAGGCGCGCTTGGGACTGTCCGAGGCGGAGCTGGAGGCATTCGTCGAGGTGCTCATGGCCTCCAGTCTCCCATCTTGGTTGCGCGCTGGGCAGGGGAATGTTTGGAGCTCCAGATTGTGTGGTTCGACCTCTTCCCAAATGCGGGGCGCCACATCTATGGTTAGACCATAGTTTGGTAATACCAATATGTCGATGGACAACGGAGTCCCCATGAACACATTTCGTCCCGAGCTCTACCCCCTCGGACAGGTCTGGTCAGTGCTGGTGGCCCTGCTGCCGCTGATCGTGATCTTCGTCGGTCTGGGTGTGCTCAAGTGGAAGGCCCACGTCGCCGGCCTCGTCGCCGTCGTGGTGGCGCTGGCCACCGCCGTGCTCGCCTTCAAGATGCCCGCCCCGCTGGCCCTGCTCAGCGCCAGCGAAGGATTCGTCTTCGGTCTGTTCCCCATCGTGTGGATCGTGCTGATGGCCATCTGGTTCTACCAGGTCACCGTCGTCAGCGGCCGCTTCGAAGACCTGCGCGCCACCTTCAACCTGATCAGCGACGACCCGCGCGTCACCGCCCTGCTCGTCGCCTTCTGCTTCGGCGGCCTGCTCGAGGCGCTGGCCGGCTTCGGCGCCCCCGTGGCGATCACCGGCGTGATGCTGCTGGCCGTCGGCTTCCCCAAGCTCAAGGCCGCCATCGCCGTGATGGTGGCCAACACCGCCCCGGTCGCCTTCGGCGCGGTCGCCATCCCGATCATCACCGCCGGCAAGGTCTCCGGCATCCCGTATGAGGAGATCGGTGCCATCGTCGGGCGCCAGACCGCCGTGCTCGCCCTGGTGGTGCCCTTCCTGCTGCTGATCATCGTCGACGGTTTCAAGGGGCTCAAGCAGGTCTGGCCCGCCGCGCTGGTGATCGGTGGCGCCTTCGCCGCCGCCAAGTGGATCACCTCCAACTACATCTCGGTGGAGCTCACCGACGTCATCGCCTCCCTGGTCGGCATGGCCGCCGGTGTGGTGCTGATGCGCTTCTGGACGCCCAAGGGCACCTCCGAGGCCCAGCAGCGCCTGGATGCCGAGAGCGCTGCCGAAGGCGGCAACGAGGTGGTCACCCACGAACGGCGTGAGCTGCCCGGCAGCCGGATCGCGATGGCGCTGCTGCCCTACATCCTGGTGGTGGCGGTCTTCTCGCTCGCCAACCTCGTCGGACCGCTCAAGCGGGCGCTGACCAGCACCGACGTCGTCATCAACTGGCCCGGACTGCACGGCCACGTGCTCAACAACGCGGGCCAGGTGCACAGCTCCACCATCTACAACTTCCAGTGGCTCTCCGGTGCCGGCACCCTCCTGCTGTTCGTCGGGATCCTCACCGCCATCATCTACAAGGTCCCCGCAAAGGCCGCCGTCAAGGAGTTCACCGACACCGTCCACAAGCTGCGCTTCACGGTGCTCACCATCGGTTCGGTGGTCGCCCTGGCCTATGTGATGAACCTCTCGGGCCAGACCACCACCATCGGCACCTGGATCGCCGGCGCGGGCGCCGCCTTCGCCTTCCTGTCCCCGGTGCTCGGCTGGATCGGCGTGGCGGTCACCGGCTCCGACACCTCCGCCAATGCCCTGTTCTGTGGTTTGCAGGCCACCGTCGGGCACGAGACCGGCCTCGATCCCGCCCTGCTGACCAGCGCCAACACCGCTGGTGGCGTCGCCGGCAAGCTGATCAGCCCGCAGAACATCGCGATCGTCGCCACCGCCGTCGGACTGGTCGGCAAGGAGTCGTTGATCCTGCGCAAGACGTTGGGTTGGTCGCTGGGGCTGCTCGCCCTGATCAGCCTGATGGTGGGCCTGCAGTCCACCTCGATCCTGTCGTGGATGCTCCCGTGAGCACCCGCCTGTCTACCACCAACCACAAGGAGGTCCCCATGACCACCACACTTCCGGGGCAGGGCAAGCGGGTCGCCCTGTTCGCCACCTGCATCAACGATGCGATGTTCCCCCAGACCCCCAAGGCCGTCGTCGAGGTGCTGGAGCGCCTGGGCTGCACCGTCGAGTTCCCCAAGGCCCAGACCTGCTGCGGCCAGATGAGCACCAACTCCGGCTACTTCGACGAGTCGGTTCCGCTGGTACGCAACTACGTCCAGGCCTTCGAGGGCTACGACTACATCATCGCGCCGTCCGGCTCCTGCACCGGCGCGGTGCGCGAACAGCACCCGATGCTCGCCCGCCATGCCAAGGACTCCGGCCTGGTCAAGGCCGCCGAGGACGCCGCCAGCCGCACCTTCGACTTCACCGAACTGCTGGTCGACGTGCTCGGTGTCACCGACGTCGGTGCCTACTTCCCGCACCGCGTCACCTACCACCCCACCTGCCACTCGGTGCGCGTCACCAAGGTGGGCGACAAGCCCTACCAACTGCTCAGCAAGGTCCGTGGCCTGCAGCTGGTCGACCTGCCCGACGCCGACCGCTGCTGCGGCTTCGGCGGCACCTTCAGCCTGAAGAACCCCGATGTGAGCGTGGCCATGGCCACCGACAAGGCACGCAATGTCGCCAGCACCGGCGCCGAATACCTCGTTGCCGGCGACAACTCCTGCCTGCTGAACATCTCCGGCGTCCTCAACCGGGGCAATGCGGGCATCAAGCCGATCCACCTGGCCGAGATCCTGGCCAGCACCGACGCCAGCCTGACGGGAGCCACACGATGACCAACCAGAACGGTGAGACCCGCTCCACCCAGAGGACCCAGCTCAAGCTGGTGACCAAGAACAACCATGGGGCCGCCCGCCTCACTCCGGCGCCGCCGCAGGGTGAACTGGTGGACTCGCCGCTGTTCCCCGACGCGGCCAAGCGCGAGCTGGCCAACCCGGTGCAGCGCAAGAACCTGCACCACGCGATGGGCACCATCCGCGCCAAGCGCACCCGTGTCACCGCCGAGCTGGAGAACTGGGAGGAGCTGCGCCAGGCCGGTGAGGCGATCAAGAATCGCGTCGGCCGCCACCTCGACGACTACCTCGTCCAGCTGGAGGAGAACCTCACCAAGGCCGGCACCACCGTGCACTGGGCCCGCGACGCCAAGGAGGCCAACGAGATCATCGTCGGCCTGGTCAAGGGCAAGCTCGGCCCCGAGGACCTGCCCGAGGTCGTCAAGGTGAAGAGCATGGTCACCCAGGAGATCGACATGAACGAGGCCCTCGAGGCCAACGGTGTCGCCGCCTGGGAAACCGACCTGGCCGAACTCATCGTCCAGATGGGCCACGACCGCCCGTCGCACATCCTCGTGCCGGCCATCCACCGCAACCGCTCCGAGGTGCGCGAGATCTTCCTGGAGGAGATGGGCAACTACGGCAAGGCCGCACCCGAGGAGCTCGACACCGAGCCGAAGAACCTGGCCGCGGCCAGCCGTGCACACCTGCGTGAGAAGTTCATGCGCGCCCACGTTGCCATCTCGGGTGCCAACTTCGCCGTCGCCGAGACCGGCACGCTGGCCGTCGTGGAGAGCGAGGGCAATGGCCGCATGTGCCTGACCCTGGCCGACACGCTGATCAGCGTCGTGGGTATCGAGAAGATCGTCCCGACCTTCGCGGACCTCGAGGTCTTCCTGCAGCTGCTCCCGCGCAGCTCCACCGCCGAGCGGATGAACCCGTACACCTCGCTGTGGACCGGTCCCCGTGAAGGCGACGGCCCGCAGGAGATGCACGTCGTGCTGATCGACAACGGCCGCACCGACGTGCTCGCCGACGAGGTTGGCCGAGAGGCACTGCGCTGCATCCGCTGCAGTGCCTGCATCAACGTCTGCCCGGTCTACGAGAAGGTCGGCGGCCACGCCTACGGCTCGGTCTACCCGGGCCCGATCGGCGCCGTGCTCACCCCGCAGCTGCGCAGCATGAAGAACCCGGTGGACCGCTCACTGCCCTTCGCGTCCAGCCTGTGCGGCGCGTGCAATGACGTCTGCCCGGTGAAGATCCCGCTGATGGAGCTGCTCGTCCACGAGCGCCACAAGGCCGTCGAGGCGAAGAAGCAGCACAAGAGCTACAACGTGCACTTCGAGCCGATCGCCATGAAGGCCACCAGCGTCATGTTCGGCAACGGCAAGCTGTGGGGTGCAGCCCTGGGGGCGGAGACCAAGCTCGGCGGCAAGGTGCTCGGCAAGTTCTTCGACCACATCGGCCCCATCCCCGGACCGTTGAACCGCTGGACCGGCGCGCGCGACGTGCCGATGGTTCCCACGCAGAGCTTCCGGGCTTGGTGGGACGAACGTGAGAAGAACAACGGCAACAAGGCCAAGGGAGACCAGAAGTGAACGCGAAGGACGAGATCCTCCAGCGGGTGCGCACGGCACTCGTCGACGTCAAGGAGAGCGACCCCGCCGTCGACGTCCCGGTGACCTGGCGCTATGAACAGCCCACCGCCATGGACGACGTGATCGGCCGCTTCGTCGAACGCGTCGAGGACTACAAGGCCACCGTCGTGCGTGTCGGCGGCTCGGAGGCCGAGATCGCCCAGGCCGTCGTCGACGGGCTCAAGTCGATCGAGGCGAAGGATGCCATCCTGCCGGTTGGCCTCCCCGCCGCCTGGCGCAGCGCCGTCGAGACGGCCGGCATCGCGATCCTGTCGGACGAGCCGCAGCTGTCCAATGACCAGCTCAACGCCGCTGGCGCCGTGGTCACCGCAGCACGCGTCGGGGCCGCCGAGTCCGGCACGATCATGCTCGACCACGCCGACGACCAGGGCCGTCGCGCCCTGAGCCTGGTTCCCGATGCGCACATCTGCGTGGTGCGCACCGACCAGGTGGTCTCGGACATTCCCGAGGCCGTCGGACGCCTGCAGGATTCGGTCAAGCAGCAGCGGCCGATCACCTGGATCAGCGGCCCGTCGGCAACCAGCGATATCGAGTTAAGTCGTGTGGAGGGCGTCCACGGCCCCCGCACCCTCTACGTGGTGGTCGCCGGCTGAACCCTGATCGGCCGGTTCCACCAAGCACTGCGGCCCGACTCCGCAAATCGACCACGCGTCGAGCGGAGCGGGCCGCAGTCTCGTGTCAGGGCTCCCCGATGCGCGTGGTCGATGGCAGGTTTGCGGAGTCATGCCCTCGGGGGCAGGCACGCGGGGTCCGAGGAGGGAAAGGCCCACGCCCGGGCCTCACCGCCCCCGCTCCCGGCTGTCACGAAAACAGGGGACATCAGGCGGGGAAAAGCTGTTCCAATGCTGATGCCACCCGATCGCGTTCAGTATTAACTTTCCTTCACAGCGCTCGTGGTGCACAGTCATCTCATCGCCGGTCCCCCCTCAAAGGGGGTGGACGGGCGACCGGGATTCGGGGGAATCCCTGCCACCAGCAGGTCTCGGGGGAGTCCTGCTGGTGGTTCGAACCGCCCCTCGACTGGGGAATTGCGAGGGCTGGGTCGCAGGCTCCGGATGGCAGCCGGCGCCCCAAGTGCAGCAATGCTGGGACTGGATCGGGGGATCGGACCGGCACTGCATGGAGCGGGCCCGGAAATCCATCTCGGGTGTTTCCGGGCCCGCGCTCTCGTCAATGGACGGCTCACGACTGGTGCACCCAGACTGGTGCGCTCAGACTGGTGCGCTCGGGGGTGCACGCGCACGCTGAGGGGCTGAGGCCGACACGGCCGAGCCGCAGGAGTTTTTCAGTTCTCCCGCCTGCCTTGAAATGCTCGTGATTCCACGATTGGTCAGGGCTTATGCGCTAGTGGCGCGGCATTTGAGGTGATCTGTCTGAGAAGGTGGTGAATTGCGCGTCTCGCAGCTTCTCGCGTCCTTGGGATAACGTCCCAGGGTTCGTCAATCCCAGGAGGCACATCTACATGGCCGAGCAAGAGCGACCCGAAGACAAGAATCCGCCGGGTCGGTCGCGCCGCGACCGCAAGCAGACGGGCTCCGCAGCCCGACCCGTCGGCAACAAGAACCGCACCGGCAGCCCACTGTCGGCCAGCGGCCCCCGAGACCTGCTGGACGCCCACGGTGGCGCCGCCCGCCTGATGGGGCAGGGCAGGGTCCTCGAGGCCTCGCACCCGGCACTCGAGCCCTCGGCCGAGGCCCTGAAGAACGAGCGCCCCGGCAGCCTGGACAAGGTGGTCTTCGGGATCACCGCAGTGCTGTCGATCGCCTTCGTCATCTGGGGCGCCTTGGCCCCCGCACAGCTGAACACCGCCTCCGGCCAGGGCCTGGAATGGGTCGTCGGAAATGCCGGATGGCTCTTCGCGCTGGCCGCCACAGGTTTCGTCTTCTTCGTCCTGTGGCTGGCCATCAGCCCCTACGGCCGAATCCCGTTGGGCCGCGACGGTGAAGGACCCGAGTTCACCACCACCTCGTGGATCGCCATGATGTTCAGCGCCGGCATGGGCATCGGCCTGATGTTCTACGGCGCCGCCGAACCGCTGGCCCACTTCGTCACCCCGCCGCCCGGCACCGGTGACGCCGACGTCAAGCAGGCGCTGGCCACCACCCTGTTCCACTGGGGCCTGCACCCGTGGGCCATCTACGCGATCGTCGGCGTCTCCATCGCCTACGGCGTCTTCCGCATGGGCCGCCCGCTGACCATCAGCGCCGTCTTCGAGCCGCTGCTGGGCAAGCGGCAGACCTACGGCCCCGCCGGCAAGGTCATCGACATCTTCGCCATCTTCGCCACCCTGTTCGGCTCGGCCACCTCGCTGGGTCTGGGGGCGCTGCAGATCGCCGAGGGCGCCAAGATCGTGGGCTGGCTCGACGAGGCGAGCAACAGGTTCCTGGTGCTGCTGATCACCGGCCTGACCATCTGCTTCGTCATCTCGGCCGTCTCCGGCGTCGGTAAGGGCATCCAGTACCTGTCGAACATCAACATGGTGCTGGCCCTCGTGCTGGCCCTGTTCGTCTTCGTCGTCGGCCCCACCGTCTTCATCCTGAACCTCATCCCGTCGAGCCTGGGCACCTACCTGCAGGAGCTCATGATGATGAGCGCCCGCACCGGTGTGGACGGTGGCGACGCCAGTAGTTGGCTTGCCGGCTGGACCATCTTCTACTGGGCCTGGTGGGTCAGCTGGACCCCCTTCGTGGGCATGTTCATCGCCCGTATCTCCAAGGGCCGCACCATTCGCCAGTTCATCTCTGGCGTGCTGCTGGTTCCCAGTGTCGTGAGCCTCATCTGGTTCGCGATCTTCGGTGGTGCCGCGGTCAAGGCCGAGCAGCTGGGCGCCAAGCTCAGCGAGGCCGGCTCTGAGGAGGCCACGCTGTTCGCCCTGCTGGACACCATGCCCTGGGCCACCATCACCTCGGTGCTGGTCATGATCCTGGTGGGCATCTTCTTCGTCTCCGGCGCCGATGCCGCCTCCATCGTGATGGGAACCCTGAGCGAGAACGGCACCATCGAGCCGCGTCGCCCCACGGTCATCTTCTGGGGTGCCGCGACCGGCGCCGTGGCCGCCATCATGCTGGTCACCGGTGGTGAGGACGCGCTGGGCGGCCTGCAGCAGATCATCATCGTCGCCGGCCTGCCCTTCATGATCATCATGATCGGCATGGCCGTGGCCCTGGTGAAGGACCTGGCCAACGACCCGATGATCGTGCGCGGGCGCTACGCCAAGGCCGCGGTGGAGCAGGCCATCGTCGAGGGCGTCACCGCCCACGGCGACGACTTCCACCTGGTGGTCGACCCGACCGCACCCGGTGAGGGAGCCGGATCGCTGGTGGACACCTCCACCATCGAGACCGTCTCCGACGACACCCCGGATCCCCGGGGCTGATCCTCGCCTTGGAATGGGGCCGCGACGCACAGCGTCGCGGCCCCGTTCTGCATTTCCGGAAATTGCTGTCGTGCCGACGGGGGTGAGGTCCTAGGCTCGAAGGTGACACCGTGCACCGACGAAGGGACCACCCATGACCGCCGGCACCACTGGACCGCGCCGCCCCCTGCCGCTGAGGCTCCCCTTGCTGGTGGCCCCCATGGCTGGAGGGGTCACGACCCCCGAACTGGTCGCAGCCGTCTGCGCCGCGGGAGGCAGCGGTTTCCTGCCCGGCGGCTACCTCACCGCCGAGCAGCTGGGGCACAATCTGGCCCGCCTTGACGAGCTGCTGGATGAGCAGGCGATGGCCGCAGTGCCCTATGGGGTCAACCTGTTCGTGCCGACCCCGAGTGACCGGCAGCGTGATGCGACGGCGGTGCTCGACTACGCAGACCGGCTGGGCGAGCAGGCCGGGCAGCCGCGCTGGAATGACGACGACCACTACACCGAGAAGCTCCATCTGCTGGTGGAGGAGCATCCGGTGAAGATGGTGAGCTTCACCTTCGGCTGCCCCCGCCCGGAGGACGTCCAGGCGCTGCACCAGGTTGGCACTCGAGTCCTGGTGACGGTCACCGACCGCGATGAGGCGCAGGCCGCCGCGGGGCTGGGCGTGGATGGTCTGGTGGTGCAGGGCTTCGACGCCGGTGGGCATCGGGGCACGCACGACGTGGCCAAGGCACCCAACCACCGCGATGCGTTGGCCCTGCTGCCCGAACTGTCCCACCTGGACCTGCCCATGGTCGCGGCCGGGGGTGTGGCCACCCGCGGTGACGTGCAGCGACTGCTCGCGGCAGGCGCCGTGGCCGTCCAGGCGGGGACGGCCTTCCTGCGTTGCCCCGAGGCCGGCACCAGCCCTGCCCATCGGGAACTGCTGTCCACCGCCCACGGGACCAGGGTGACCAGGGCCTTCAGCGGCCGCCCCGCGCGTGGTCTGGTCAACGACTTCATGGAGCGCCACGAAGACTTCGCACCGTCGGTCTACCCGCAGGTCGACCAGGTCACCAAGCCGCTGCGGGCAGCGGCGGCCTCGCGCGGTGACTCCTCGCAGATCTCCGGGTGGGCCGGCGCGGGCTGGTCTGCGGCGCAGGACCTTCCCGCCGGCGAGGTCTTCGCTTCGCTGCTCCCCTGAGAGCAGGCCCCGCTCACCCGGCCTTGGGCTGGGGCCCTCGTGCGCCGTCGACTCCGCAGAACCACCAAGCGGTCTCGGGGTGGGCGGGGCGGCGAGCGGGCGAAGGCACGGCGCGTCGCAGCCGGTGGATGATTTGCGGAGTCCGGGGCCGCCGACCCCGGACTGCTGTCTTCAATGGCTCTTGGCCGATGCGGTTTTCTGCGGCGTCCGGCCTCAGAGCGGACGGCCGGAGCGCTGGTCGTGCAGGTGCACCAGGCGCAACAGGATGCCCATGCCGGCCATTGCCACCCCGCACAGGCCAGCGGAGCCTCCCAGGTACGCGACCAGCAGGTGCGGATGGCTGGTGACGGCCTGCTCCAGCAGCCACGGTTCAGTGAAGTCGTCCACGGTTCCGCGCACCGCCCACCCGCAGGCGGCCGCGACGCCCAGCGCCGCCAGACCGGCCAGCACCATCAGGGCCGGCACCAGGCGCGACGGACGGGGACGCTCAGGCAACTCGTCCTGGTGCCGGGCCATCAGCTGCTGCCGCAGTGCCGCGATGAACAAGGCGAAGAAGGCCCAGGCGAAACAGACCAGGTAGGCCCCCACCACGTCGGAGGGCCGATGCCAGCGGGCGGCCACCGTTCCGTAGCCGAAGACCATCATCACCCCCGCGCCGAGCACGGCGACGACGGAGCGCAGTCCCCGGGGCGCCACCAACAGGGCGGCGACCATGGCCGATCCGGCGGCCGTGGTGTGCCCGCTGGGATAGGTGTTGTCCGTCATCCCCCAGTAGTCCACCAGCCCTGGCCGGTGCAGCAGGTGGTACTTGAGCGCGCGGGTGGTCACATTGGAGCAGGCCACGACCGCGGCGGCCTCCAGGGCCAGCAACCACCGTCGGCGGACCAGGGCGGTCAGGGCCACTGCCAGCATCACTGCCGCAATGGCGGTCACGGAGACATTCTCCAGGATCGACTCGAAGGTCGGAGTCACCCTGTTGCTGCCGAACTCGGCACCGACATAGGCCTGGTTGTCCATCATCTGCCCGCGCCAGGTGGCCACGAAGAACCACCACACGCCGAGCACGCCGATGCCTGCCGCCATCGCGAGCAGCAGCGGGCGGACCCATCGCCAGATCGTGTGCTGGAACCTCATGGCGGCAATTCTGACAGCCGTCGTGGCCGCTTCCAGCGACGAGTTCACAGCTTCCTCACAGCGCCAACCATGGGTTTTCCCAGCCTCGTGACGTTGACTGGATGGCATGACGCACCAGAACCCGGAGCACGAGCAGACTCGTCGGATCGACGACGACGGGTTCTGGATGCATCCCGATTCCGAGCCGGGAGAGGGCGTGCCGCACGAGTCGACGCAGGTGCTGCCGGTGGAGCACACCCAGCAGATCCCGGTGGTCGATCCGCTGTGGGGCCCGCCCACCGGTCCGGCCTGGCAACCGCCAGCCGACGCCTCGACCCCGGGAGACGATGGGCAGGCCCAGCACCAGTTGGCCCAGGCGCAGTTGGCCCAGGCGCAGTTGGCCCAGGCGTCACCGGGCCACCCCGCGCCCCAGTTCGCGCCACCCGGCCAGCCCCCATACCCGGGAGGTGCTCCCGGCCCGTACCCCCAGCGCGGTGCCGCCCCCTACCCGGTTGGCGCGCAAGCCGGAGAGAGCAGCTACGGGCTGCCCGGCACCTGGTACGTGGACGGCCCGTCCGCGCCTCGACGCGCAGGGCGGGGCGCGCGTGCCCTGCTGGTGGTGCTGGGCGTCGGTGCGCTGGCCGGTGCCGCGATGGTCGGCGCCTCCGGGGCCCTGTCCCCGCTGCTGCCGGGCCAACAGCCCGCCGCGCAGCAGCCCGCCGAGGGTGAGGGTGACGGCTCGGTCCCCGCCGAGCAGCGCCCCTACGATCCGTGGGATTCCACCGACGAGGACGAGTCGGATGCGCAGGAGGAGGACACCACCCCGGGTGCCGAGCCCACCCGGGCCACGAGCGACCAGAGTCGAGGCGTGGTGCTCATCAATGCCAGCACCGGCGATCGTCGCGGCGCCGGATCGGGCATGGTGGTCAGCCCCGACGGGCTGGTGCTGACCAACTACCACGTCGTCGAGTCGAGCACCCGGGTGCAGGTGAAGCTGGCCAGCACCGGCCGCAGCTACGAGGCAGAGGTGCTGGGGCACGACGCCACCCGCGACGTGGCGCTGCTCCAGCTGGACGGCGCCAAGGACCTGGAGACGATCACCTTCGACGACGACGAATTGTCGGTGGGCGACGAGGTGACCGCCGTCGGCAATGCCAACGGCCAGGGCTATCTGAGTGCGGCGGCCGGCCGGGTCCGAGACCTGGACAGCAGCATCGTCGTCGCCAACGAGAACACCGTCAGCGGCAAGGAGAGGCTCAGCGACGTCATCAAGACCTCCGCCGCCGCGCAGCCCGGTGATTCGGGCGGCCCGATGTTCGACGACGAGGGCGAGGTGGTGGGCATGACCACCGCCGGGCAGCAGGCCTCGTCGGGCATCCGCACCCAGAACGTCACCGTGGCCAGCTATGCCGTGCCCGCCGACCGGGCCCAGGAGATCATCGAGCAGATCCGTGAGGGCAAGGAGGAGGGCACCGTCCGGGTGGGGCCCAAGGCCTACCTGGGGGTCACCGTCAAGACCGTGCAGGACGAGACGCTGGTGGTCGCCGAGGTGGTGGCGGGCGGGCCGGCCGATGGGGCGGGCTTGTCGCGTGGCGACATCATCACCAGCCTGGACGGCACCGACGTCGACGAGCACGCGTCGCTGAGCCAGAAGCTGGCCGAGCACGAACCCGGTGATCGCATCGAGATCGGCTGGCGGGACGCCCAGGGCGAGCGTCACAGCGCAGAGGTGGAGCTGGGCGAGAGCCCGATGAACTGACCCCAGCCCCCCTCGGTGCCCGCCACTTGCCGCATGCGGCCACCACCCGTTGGCCCACGACGAGACCCGCGGGCCTATGCTGTGGCACATCCCACGACGGACTGCGGCACGGATGCCGCGTCAGGCAGGAGGACACGGATGAGGTTGCTGCTGGTGGAGGACGACCGGTCGCTGGCCGAGGTGACCCGCCGCGGGCTGACCAGTGAGGGGCACGTCGTCGATCTGGCGCGCGACGGCCGCGAGGGGTGCCTCAAGGCGGTCCACGGTGACTACGACGTGGTGATCCTCGACATCATGCTGCCGCTGATGAACGGTTACGACATCCTCAAGCAGATGCGCGCCGAGCAGGTGTGGACCCCGGTGCTGATGCTCACCGCCAAGGACGGCGAATGGGACCAGGCCGATGCCTTCGACCTGGGCGCCGACGACTACCTGACCAAGCCGTTCAGCTTCGTCGTGCTCAATGCCCGGTTGCGGGCCCTGGCGCGGCGTGGTGTCACCGAACGGCCTGCCCAGCTCACCGCGAAGGGCCTGGTGCTCGACCCGGCCACGCACCTGGTCAAGCGCGGCGACGTGTCGATCGACCTCACGCCCAGGGAGTTCAACCTGCTCGCCTACCTGATGCAGCAGAAGGGCGCCGTGGTCACCAAGGCGCAGATCCTGGATGGCGTGTGGGGCAGCGAACACGACGGGGACCCCAATGTGGTGGAGGTCTACGTCGGCTACCTGCGCAAGAAGATCGACGCGCCCTTTGGTGAGAACACCATCCAGACCGTGCGTGGGGTGGGGTACCGGCTCGCGATGGACTGATCGGGGCAGGAATTTCCGTCCGCTGGTGCGAAGCCCCGCCCTTGGTTGGGGCGCCCTGCGACCTGTGACCGAGGTTGGCTGGACCGGTGGCCGTTAGCGTGGCCGGTGATGAGCACCTCGCAGCAAGACCAACCGACCCGGCGGCAACGATTCGAGCTACGGGTGGATGGCCACAACCACGTGGCCTGCACCAGCGGGAGGCTCACCACCCTGGTGGAACTGTGGTGCGACGACGCCCTGGTGCTCAGCGGCAAGGCCGTCGACACGCGCGAGCGGCTGCACCCCGAGACCGACGACTCCCCGGTGCGGGGACTCGTCGTGGTCCGCACCCGCACCGGGCGGGTGCGGAGGGTGACGCTGGAACTGGCCGGGCGCGTCGTCGACATGGAACCCGAGGCCGGATCGCCGGCGGCCCTGCGTCTGGCCAAGGAGCGACGCCACCCCTGGCTCTTCGCGGCCCTGGACGTGTTGCTGGCCGTCGCGGCGGTGCTGCTGCCCCTGTTGGGGATCGGAGCGCTGGTCAAGCTGCTGCTGGCACCCCTGGTGGCCTGGCTCCTGGGGCTGCTGCCCAGCATCGCGCTGCCGTCGATCCCCTGGCTCAGCATTGCGTGGCCAAGCATTCCGTGGCCCAACATCCCTTGGCCCAGCATCGACCTGTCGTGGATCCCCGACTGGCAGTTGCCCGGGTGGCTGTTGTGGGCGCTGGACCATCTCGACCAGGCAAAACCCGTACTCTTCACGCTGGCCCTGGCGGTCTACGAGGTGCGGCGTCGACGCCGACAGGATGCCGAGAAGCAGCGGCTCGCCCAGCAGGAACGCGACGAACTGAATGCCCGGCTGGCCAGCGGTCTGCACCAGCTGGCCGCCCGCCGGGCCTGAGCCCACGGCCTGTGGGACGAGATCATCCAAGGCGGCCTCGACGCGTCAGGGCGTGCCGGGCAGGGTCATCACGAACCTGGCGCCGCCCAGCTCCGAATCGTCGGCGCGGATGGTGCCGCCATGCGCCCGCACGATCTGCTCGGTGATCGCCAGGCCGATGCCCGAACCACCCTCGTCGCGCGAACGGGACTCCTGCAGGCGCACGAAGCGCTCGAAGACGCGCTCCCGGTCCTCCAGGGCGATGCCATTGCCGTCGTCCTCCACCTGCACCACCGCCCCGCCCTCGGGCGTCGCCTCCACGGTGATGCGCACCGTGGAGCGCGCATGGCGCACCGCGTTGTCGCACAGATTGCGCAGCACCTGGGAGAGCTTGCTGCCATCTGCGTGCACCCGGGCGGGCGCGATCCGGGTGACCACCTCCACCTCGCCGGTGCTGCGCAGTCGGGTGGCCTCGTCGCTGGCCAGATCGTCCAGGTCGGTGTCGGCCAGGCGCAGCTGCAGGCCACCGTCGTCGCCGCGTGACAGCTCCAGCAATCCCTGCACCAGCAGGTTCATGCGCTGGGCCTCGGCCCGCATCAAGGGTGCGAACTCGCGCCAGGTCTCGAGCCGGTCCTCGGCGCTGGCAATCTCCAGCGCGCCGGACAGGCTCGCCACCGGCGAGCGCAACTCATGACTGGCATCGGAGATGAAACGCTTCTGCGAATTCTGCGAGGTCTCCAACCTCTCCAGCATCTGGTTCAGACCGATCGCCAGGTCTTGCAGCTCGTCCTCGCTCACCGGCACCGGCACCCGCTGGTCCAGTGTGGTGGACGTGATGTGCGCCGCGCGAGCATTCATGACGTCGACGGGCCGCAGCGCCCGCCCGGCCACCCACCACGAGGTGAGCCCGGCCGCGAGCATCAGCAGGGGGACGCAGGCCATCAGCAGGCCGACCGTCACCGTGACCGCACTGTGCTCGTCCTCCTGGGAGGTGGCCACCACCGCGATGTAGTTCTTGCCGCGGTGCGTCAGCCCCTGGGCCACCACCAGGTCGCGGTGCTCATTGCGGTCTCCGGGGCCCCACCACTTCACGGCGCCTTCCTGCGTCACCTGTCCGGGGGCGGGGCGCTGTTCGGTCATCGGCACCAGGTAGTGACTCGACGAGGTCCACTGCACATAACCCTTGTCGTCCAGCAGCTGGGCGCGGAAGCCGTCGTCGAGCATCAATTCGCCCGGCAGGCTCTGCGGACCCAGCTCGCGCACATGGGTGACCACCCGGTGCGAGACCTCATGGGCCGCCTCGATCTGCGCATTGGCCAGGGCATTGGTCAACAGGTTGGCCAGCAGGATGATGCCGAGCATCGTCGGGATCGCCACCACCGTCACGGCGACGGCGGTCAGCTGCTTGCGGATGCCCCAGCGGGCCCAGGATTCCGACGGCTTCAGCATGACCCCATGGTGCACCACCGGCCGACACCGGGCACGCGACGGTGCCCGCGGCAGGTCAGTCGCCCAAGCCGGTGCCCACCTGGCGGGCGGCGGTGATCCACTCGTGGTCGGTGGGCACGTACTTCACCTTGCCCGCCACCTTCTCCAGCGGGACGTGCACCACCTGCTGGCCCTGGGTTCCCACCATCACCCCGAAGTTGCCCTCGGCGACCGCGGCCGCACCGGCGGTGCCGAGCCGGGTGGCCAGCAGCCGGTCATGCGAGCACGGGATCCCGCCGCGCTGCACATAACCCAGGATCGAGACACGCGACTCCAGCCCCGTGGCCTCCTCCAGATGGTGGGCCAGGGTGAAGGTGTTCTCGCGGTGCTTGGCCTCGACGGCCTTCTTGTGGCGCTTGGCGGCCGCCTTGCCCTCGTCGGTGTCCGCCTCGCGCACCAGCGCCTCGGCGGCGGCCAGCTCGGCGGCGTCCTCCACGGTGCGGGCACCCTCGGCGACGGCGACGACGCTGAAGGTGGAGCCCCGCTTCACGCGCTGCTCGATGGTCTGCGCGATCGAGTCGATCGTGTAAGGGATCTCCGGCAACAGGATGATGTCGGCGCCCCCGGCGATGCCGGAGCCCAGCGCGAGCCAGCCGGCGCGATGGCCCATGATCTCGGCGACGATGATGCGATGGTGGCTGTGCGCCGTCGAGTGCAGGCGGTCGACGGCATCGGTGGCAATCTCCAGCGCCGTCTCGAAACCGAAGGAGTCGTCGGTCTCCACGATGTCGTTGTCGATCGTCTTGGGCAGGTGGAGCACGTTCAATCCGGCCTTGAGCAGACGATTGGCATTCTTCGCGGTGCCACCCCCGCCCAAGCAGACCAGGGCGTCGAGCTTGTTCTTCTCGTAGTTCTCCACGATCGTCGGGATCATGTCGCGGGCTTCGCCGTCGACCACCATGCGGTGCACCTTGTCGCGGCTGGTGCCCAGGATGGTGCCGCCGACGGTGAGGATGCCCGACAGCGCCGGGCCGTCCAGCTCGACGGTGCGGTTCTCGGCCAGGCCGCGCATGCCGTCGCGGAAACCGATCAGCTCCATGCCGTGCTCATTGATGGCCGCCTTGCCGAAGCCGCGGATGGCGGAGTTCAGGCCGGGGGCGTCACCGCCGGCCGTGAGGATGCCGACGCGCTTGGTCTTCTTCTTTGCTGCCATGGGTACTTCCTCTCTGGGGGGCGTGGGGGGCCGTCAGTGGGCCGCGGGCAGGCCGGCCAGTTCGCGCACCTTCGCGAACAGCGCCGGGCTCCCGGGGCCAGGAACCAGATGGGTGGCGACCTCCTCCACCGCCGGGCTACAGGGCTGCACCCCGATGCTGGTGCCGGCCCAGGTGAGCATCGGCACGTCGGTGGCGGAGTCACCGCAGGCCAGCACCTCGTCGGGGGCCAGGCCCAGGTGGGCACACAGTGCGGCCAGCGCATTGCCCTTGCCGGAACGCTGCGACCAGATGTCGTGCAGCCCCATCCCGGAATGGGTCAGGTTCAGGCCGTCGATCCTCGCCACCGCCTGCTCCAGGGCCGCGACGTGCGCGTCGGGCCCCTCACACAGGATCTTGCGGCACTCGACGCCGACCAGCTCGTCGAGGGTGACGCTGTCGGCGCGCAGGGCTGCGTGGCACCAGGTGTCACGCTCCTCCCGGTCGATGCCCGGGGCGCCGCCGTAGGCCAACCAGCGGCCGTCCGAGGCGTACAGGTGCACGGTGCCCTGGCCGTGCTCGTCGGTGCTGGCAACCTGCACCAGGGCCTGCGCCAGCTCCGGGGTGATCGTGAAACCCACCTCGTGGATGGTGCTGCCGTCGGCCAATCGGGTGAGGGCGCCGTTGTAGCTGATGCGCGGCAGCGGCACCCCGATCGCGTCGTTCACCACTGCCATCGACTCGTCGAGCCGGGCGCTGGCCAGGGCGACCGGCAACCCGTCGTCGACGAGCGCCTTGACCCCCGCGGCGGCTTCGGGGGTGATGCGCTCACCGGTGATCAACAGGGTGTGGTCCAAGTCGAAGACGGCCAGTTTGATGGTCATGGAATTCCTTGGGGTCAGCCTTGGGGGGTGGTCAGTGGGTGGGTTCGGTGGTGCCCAGCCCGCCCACCTGGGCCTGCTTGGCCAGAGTGCGCAGGAAGGTCAGGTGCTCATCGCTGCGGTCCGGGTCGAGGGCCAGGTTCGGATTGGTGCGGGTGAGCCCAACCTGCCCGTCCACCAGCTCCCGAACGATGTCGGCATGCCCCGCGTGGCGGGCGGTCTCGGCGGTGACGTGCACCAACAGGTGCTCCAGGGTGGTCGGTTCGTTCCACCACGGCACCTGGGCGGGTGCGGTGAGCTCCAACTCCGCGATGGTCTGGTTCGCCGCCTCGATCGCGTCGCGGTAACCCTGCACGAGCTGGGAGGGCGTCTCGTCGGTGGTGGCGTAGAAGTCGAGCAGCCGATCGGCGTCGGGGCGCAGCTGCGGAAGGTCGGGCACCGGGCGTCCGAAGGCCATCTGGAAGCAGCCCCACTCCACCGACGTGAGGTGCTTCACCAGGCCAAGGAGGTTGGTGCCGGTGGGGCTGTGAGGCGTGCGCAGGGCGGATTCCTCCAGCCCTTCCACCTTCCACAGCACAGATTCGCGTTGCGTCTGCAGGTAGTTCAGCAGTAGGGCCTTGGTGCCGGGGCTGCCGGCGGCATGGGCGGCGTCACTCATGGCTTCACGCTATCCGGACCGGGGCCATTCGCCCCAGCGGGGACGCGCCCCAGCGGGGACGTACCCCAGCGGGGACGCGCCCACGGGCCACGTGGCTGGGCTTCGGGGACGGACTCCGCAGAACGACCTTTCGTCGACTCCTCGCGGCCCTTCCCCCGCGGGGTGCCGCCGTGGAGGGCGCAGGCGTGGTCGATCTGCGGAGTCCGGCGCTCGGCACCGGCTCCGATGCTGCTGCCAGACTGGACCCATGCTCTTTCGTCTGGACCAGATTGGTGCCGGGCTGCCGGTCCTGGCTGCCCGGGGCGAGCTGGACGACAGGCTGCGGGGCGGCGTCGTGGTGGTGCAGGCCCCGCCCGGCACCGGCAAGACCACCCTGGTGCCGCCCTTGGTGGCGAACCACATCGACCAGTTGGGGGCGCGTGGCCGCGTGGTGGTCACCCAACCGCGTCGTATCGCGGCACGCGCCGCGGCTCGACGCCTGGCCCAGCTGTCGGGCACGAGGCTGGGCGACGAGGTGGGCTTCAGCGTGCGCGGTGAGACCCGCACCCGCAGCACCACCCGCGTGGAATTCGTGACCACCGGAGTCCTGGTCCGTCGCCTGCTCAACGACCCCGGCCTGGAGGACGTGGCAGCGGTGGTGCTCGACGAGGTGCACGAACGTGCCCTGGACTCGGACCTGGCCTTCGCGATGGTCCGTGAACTGCGCGAGTTGCGTCCCGAGCTGGCCGTCGTGGTGATGTCTGCCACCCTGGACGCCGAACGCTGGGCAGCTCTGCTGGGCGACGGGGCACCGGCCCCCGTCGTCGCGGTGCAGGCCGACCTGCATCCCCTCGAGGTGCGCTGGCAACCAGCCCCACCCGGGACGCAACGGCTGGGCCCGCGCGGTGTCACGCACCCCTTCCTCGACCACGTCGCCAACACGGCCGCGCAGGCGCTCACCCAGCACGACCAGGGCAGCGTGCTGGTCTTCGTGCCCGGCGCGTGGGAGACCGAGCAGGTGGCGCAACGCCTGCGTGGCAAGGGGATCGAGGCCGACGTCCTGCACGGGTCGCTGGAGGCGCGACAGCAGGACGCGGTGCTCTCCGCCCGCCCCGGACGACGCGTGATCGTCGCCACCTCGGTGGCCGAGTCGTCGCTGACCGTCCCCGACGTGCGGATCGTCGTCGACGCCGGGCTGGCCCGGGAACCTCGCTTCGACGTCGGCCGTGGCATGAGCGGGCTGGTCACCGTCAGCGAAGCCCGCGCCAGCGCCGAACAGCGCGCCGGCCGCGCCGCCCGGCTTGGGCCGGGGCTGGCCGTGCGATGCTTCCCCGAGAGTGACTGGCCGCGGATGCGTCGCTTCACCACCCCGGCGATCGCCACCGCAGACCTCACCAGCGCCGCCCTGGACCTGGCCTGCTGGGGTGCGCCCGGCGGCGAGGGCATGGCCCTGCCCGATCCGCCGCCGCCCGCGTCGCTGGAGCTGGCGATGGACGGCCTGCGTGCCCTGCAGGCCATCGACGAGGCCGGCCGCCCCACCGCGCGCGGCCGCGCGATGGCCCGGGTGCCCGCCGACCCGCGGCTGGCCAGGGCGCTCATCGACGGAGCCCCTCGCGTCGGGGCCCACCGGGCGGCGGAGCTGGTGGCGCTGCTGGCCAGTGACGAACGCGCTCCCGGCGGTGACCTGGAGGCATTGCTGCGGGAGCTTCGTCGCGGATCGGGGCCGGCGGCCAAACGGTGGAGGCATGAGGCCGATCGCCTGTTCTCACTGGCCGAGCGTTCGCACGCACACGGTGCGCAGGGCGGCGGCCAGGTGCCCGAAGCGCAGGCCTTGGGGTTGCTGGTGGCCCTGGCCCATCCGGACCGGATCGCTCGTCGGCGCGGCGGCCCCGAGTCCACCGCCTACCTGTTGGCCTCGGGTACCGGGGTGGTCCTGGAACGCGGTTCACGGCTGGCCGGGCAGGAATGGCTGGCCGTGGCGCAGATGGGTCGTCGCGACACGGGCGACGGATCGGGTGCGGTGGTGCGGGCGGCCGTGGCGATCAGCCGGGAGACGGCGGAGGAGGCGGGGGCCGGATTGCGGAGGACGACCGACCGCGCCACATGGGGCAGCGACGGTCGCGTCACCGCCCGCCGGCTCGAGCTGCTGGGAGCCATCGAACTGGCGGCCACGCCGGTGCAGCCCACACCCGAGCTTGGCCGGGCGGCCGTGGCCGAGGCCCTGCGCAGCCGGGGCCTGGGCCTCGACGGACACGGGATGCTCGTCTGGCCGGAGTCGGCGCTGGCGTTACGACGTCGCCTGGCGCTGCTGCACCACGTCATCGGGGAGCCGTGGCCCGCGATGGACGAGGCCTCCTTGTTGGAGCGCGTCGACGAATGGCTCGGGCCAGAACTCGACCAGCTGGCCCGTGGCGGATCGGCCTCACGCCTCGACCTCACCAGCGCCCTGCGACGGCTCTTGCCCTGGCCGGAGGCGGGCCGCCTGGACGAGTTGGTTCCCGAGCGGTTGGAGGTGCCCACCGGATCCAGGATCCGGCTCGACTATCCCGACGACCCCGAGGCCAGGGTCGTGTTGGCGGTGAAGCTGCAGGAGTGTTTCGGCCTGCTGCAGACCCCGCGGATCGTCGACGGGAAGGTTCCGGTGCTGATGCACCTGCTCAGCCCGGCGCAGCGGCCCCTGGCCATCACCGATGACCTGGCCTCCTTCTGGACCAATGCCTACCCGGGGGTGCGCGCGGAGAATCGTGGCCGCTACCTCAAGCACCCCTGGCCGGAGGACCCGCTGACTGCTCCACCACGTCGCGGAACCACCCGGTCCGGCCGCTGAGCCCGGCGGGGTCAGCGGCCGGCGCCTTCCAGCGGATGTTCTGGGAGCCCGGGCCGGGGCTCTGCCCGGGCGAACTCCGCAAACCGACCTCGCGTTCGCCTCCACGCGCCCGGTGCCGTGGCGTGTGGAGGACGGGTGATCCTCTCGTGGCTGATTTGCGGAGTCCGACACCCAGGGCTGCCACGGGGACCGGCCCAGAGAGGTCAGGCCAGGACCAGGTGGATCTGGGGGCCGCGTTGACCGACCCGCACGCTGCGGCCGTCGATGCGGCGATTGCGCAGCAACCACGCGATGGCGGTGGGGGTGAGGGTGGTGACGGTCTGCTCGGTGTGGGCCTGGTGGCCGCTGGTCTGCTTCATGGTGATCTCCTTCGTGTCTGGCCATCGGGCCGAGGTGTGCCCGCCACCTCGTGGCGGGATCGGTGATGTCTCCATGGAAGGAGCGGAGGCTGTGTCCGGCCTGTGCCGGTGCTGGGCGCGGGCTGGGACCTTCCGCACCCGAGCTCCGCAAGTCGACCCCGCGCTGCCCGGCACCGGCGGCCGGTACCGCTCACCCGGCTGGATGGCAGCCCCAACCGTGGCCGATCTGCGGAGTTGGCCGTCGCGACGCCCGGGTGGTCATGACGCAGACGTCCCCGGATCCCATGGTGGGATCCGGGGGACGTGGTGGGAGGTCAGGTGTTCGGGTCAGCCCAGCTGGTCGACGACGTACTCGACGCAGCGCGTCAGGGCCGAGACGTCCTCGGGCTCGACGGCCGGGAACATGCCCACCCGGATCTGGTTGCGCTTCAGGGCGCGGTAGGGGAAGACGTCGAGCACCCCGTTGGCGGCCAGTGCCTTCACCACCGCAGCTGCGTCGATGGACTCGGCGAGGTCGACCGTGCCGACCACCTGGGAGCGGTAGGCCGGGTCGGCGACGAAGGGGGTGGCCCATTCGGTCTGCTCGGCCCACTCGTAGAGCCGACGGCTGGACTCCTTGGTGCGGGCGTCGGCCCAGGCCAGGCCTCCCTGCTGGTTGAGCCACTGCACCTGCTCGTCCATCAGGATCAGCGTCGCGATCGAGGGAGTGTTGTAGGTCTGGTTCTTGGCGGAGTTGTCGATGGCCGTGGTCAGGCTGAGGAAGTCGGGGATCCAGCGGTCGGTGGCGGCGATCTGGCGGGCGCGTTCCAGGGCGCGGGGGCTCATGATGGCGAACCACAACCCACCCTCGCTGGCGAAACCCTTCTGGGGGCTGAAGTAGTAGACGTCGCACTGGGTCAGGTCGACGCCCAGGCCCGCGGCGCCGGAGGTGGCGTCCACCACCACGAGTGCGTCGTCGTCGGCGCCCTCGACCCGCTGCACCGGCAGCATCACGCCGGTGGAGGTCTCGTTGTGGGGCCAGGCGTAGACGTCGATGCCGGCCGTGGCGTGCGCAGCCACGCCCTGCCCGGAGGGCACCTCGACGACCTCCGGCTGCGCCAGGAAGGGAGCCTTGGTGGTCTCCTTGCAGAACTTGCGGCTGAACTCGCCGAGCACCAGGTGCTGGGAGCGTTCGCGGACCAGGCCGAAGGTGGCGATGTCCCAGAAGGCAGTGGCGCCGCCATTGCCGAGCACCACCTGGTAGCCGTCGGGCATCTGGAAGAGCTCGGCGAGGCCCTCCTGCACGCTCTGGACCAGCTTCTTCACCGGCGGCTGGCGGTGGGAGCCACCCAGCAGTCGAGCCCCCCGGGTGGCCAGCGCCGTCACCTGTTCGGGGCGCACCTTGGACGGGCCGGCGCCGAAGTGTCCATCGGCGGGCAGCAGTTCAGCGGGAATGGTGGGCTCGGTCACGGGGAACCTTTCGGGGTCGGGATGCCCCGCCAGTCTTTCGCGTCACGGGGCCGTCGCGCACCCCGCACCGCGGTTCGGACGCCCAGTGCTCGGACGCCCAGTGCTCGGACGCCCAGTGCTCGGACGTCTCAGCGTGGCTCCGGGTCTCGACGATTGGTCCACCGGGCATCCACGGTACCCTCGGAGAGGTCGTAGCGGGCGGCGAAGCGGTAGCGACGGGGCCAGCGGCCGAACCGGCTGCGGTCGTTGACGAAGATCCGGTGCGAGCGCGACCCCTGCTGCGGGACGCGCACCTTGTCTATCTGCAGTGTGAACCGTGCGCTGCCCTGTGACGCCTTGGCGCGGTAGCTGCCGCCCACCACGCCCATCCCGGGCCGCGAGACCACCTCGACGCGTCCCTTGCCGGGGCGGTGCAGGTCCAGTGGCGGGGTGAAGGTCACCTCGGTGCCGCGCACCACGATGCGCGCCAGCGCCTCACCCTCGAAGTGGTAGGCCACCTCGCCGCGCAGGTGGACGCCGTCGGTGACGGTCACGGTGCGCAGGTGATGCTCGTCGGTGGGGAACAGGTGCAGCAGGTCGACGTCGGTGGCGTACTTCACGTAGGTGCGGCGTGCGCCGGCCAAGGGCACCGGGGCGGGGAAGGGTTCCAGCGCCACGGCCGCACCGTCGATGGTGACGTCCAGGGTGCTGCGGCGCAGCCGGACGAAGTCGACCGTGCGGAACAGGAAGAGCGGGAAGCTGCCGGGACGATCGGCGGTGGCGCCCGTGGTGGAGAGCAGCCGGGTCGGTTGGCTGGGCTTGGCGGCCTTCTCCTGCACGTCGACGCTGATGCGTCGGCCGTAGAGGTCGGTGAAGGTGATCGCGATGTGGGCGCAGCCGTTCTCGTCCACCTCCAGGGCCGCCTGCTGTATCAGGGTGGTGACGTGGCGGCGCACACCCTTGCCGTAGACCGAGCACCGTTCGGTGGGGTCCAGCGTGAGCGAGGCGCCGTCGTAGACGTCGACGTGCCGGTCGTGGCGGTGGGCCAGCACACGCCAGCCGCGTTCGTCGCCGCGGTCCAGGTAGTGCAGTTCCAGCGCGGTGTAGACGTGGTCGGCGTGCCGGTCGAAGGGAATGGTGGCCAGCGCCTTGACCGGTGCCACGGTGACGCGCAGTGGCAGCAGCACGGAACGGGTCTGCGGCTCCTCCCGGCCTGCGGGGACGGGCGGGGTGGGGGTTCCGTCGGCCACGGCGGCTCCTTCCTCCTGCTGCGTCATTGGTGCGGCGGTTCCGGCGTCACCAAACAGCCTAGTGGTCCGTGCCGACGGGCCCGCAGCAGGCCCTTCAGGGCACCAGCCCGAGCGCCAGCGCCAGGGCCAGCACGAAGGTGGTCTGCGAGACCTCGATCAGCGACCCGAAGGTGTCGCCGGTCAAGCCACCCAGCCGACGCAGCAGGTGCTGCTGCCAGCGCCAACCCACCAGCCAGGACAGGGTCGCCGCGCCGACGAAGGCCCCCGCCACACAGGGGTTCGTCGTGGCCAGCCATCCCGCGGCCAGGCAGGTCAGCAGCACCAGGGAGGCGTCGAGGGTGGCCGCCCAGGGGCGGGTGATGCCGGTGAACAGCGACCCGAAACCGCCCGGCCGGGCGCCGGGGATGCCCCGGACGGTGGCCAGCACCGCGGCGATGCGTCCCACCATCGGCAGGCAGGTCAGCGCCGCCACCAGGGTGGTTCCGGCGACGGGTTCGGAGGCCAGCGCGGCGGCCTGCAGGAGCAGCACCAGCACCGCGGTGGCCACCCCCATCGGGCCGATGTCGGACTGTTTCATCAGGGCCAGCGCGTCGTCGGGGCCCTTGCGGCTGGCCAGCCCGTCGGCGGTGTCGGCGACCCCGTCGATGTGCATCGCGCCGGTGACACCGGTCAGTGCCGCCAGCCCGGCCATCGCGGCCAGCGTGCTGCCGGCTCCGCAAACCAGCACCAGGCCAGCCGCGGCTCCCGCGATGAGACCGCACACCAGCCCGGCCCACGGGAAGGCCAGCATCAACCGGCGGTTCAATTGCGGAGTCAGCTCCATGGTGGGCGGCACCGGAAGGATGGTGAACATGCCGAGCGCGGCC
This sequence comes from Luteococcus struthionis, assembly GCF_048595755.1. Lineage (GTDB taxonomy): Bacteria > Actinomycetota > Actinomycetes > Propionibacteriales > Propionibacteriaceae > Luteococcus. The sequence continues at coordinate 745,108 of NZ_CP184360.1, read as the reverse complement.
AGCAGGGAGCGCATCAGGCGCCCGGCTTGATCGTCGTCGGGATACCCGCGATGCAGAAGACCACGCGCTCGCAGGCGCTGGCGACGCGACTGTTCAGGATGCCCAGCTGGTCGCGGAAGAAGCGCCCCGACCAGTGCGCCGGCACCACGCCCTGCCCCACCTCATTGCTCACCAGCACCACGTCGCGTTGCGTGGCCTGCACCGCCCTGACCAGGGCATCCACCCGGGTCTGCAATTCCTCCCGGGCCGCCGCATGGCGTTGCGGGCGCTCGTCCCAGATGCCGCACTCGTCCATCATCCGGGTGAGCCAGACCCCCAGGCAGTCCACCAGCAGCGTGACCTCGCCCTGGCCGGCCAGCACGCCCACCAGGTCGGTGGTCTCCACTGTCTGCCAGTGCGACGGGCGCCTGGCCCGGTGCAGGGCCACCCGCTCCACCCACTCGGCGTCGTCGGGCCGGGTCTCGGCGGTGGCGACATAGGTGACGCTGGTGGCGGCAGCGGCCAGCGCCTCGGCGTGTGTCGACTTGCCGGACCGGGCGCCGCCCAGCACGAGGGTGCGCATCAGGCGTGCTCCTCGGTGACGCCGGCGTCGTCGAAGGTGGCCATCTCGCCCAGCACCCTGGCCGCGGCGGCGACGATCGGCAGTGCCAGCGCACCGCCGGTGCCTTCGCCCAGCCGTAGCCCCAGGCTGAGCAGCGGCCGCAAGCCCAGGGAACCGGTGGCGCAGCGGATCGCGGGTTCGGCGCCGTCGTGGCCGGCCACCAGATAGCCCCGCACCTTCGGTTCGAGCGCGACGGCCACCAGCGCGGCCGAACAGGCGATCACCCCGTCGAGCACCACCGGGACGCGCGCCTCGGCGGCGCCCAGCAGCAGTCCCACGACGGCGGCGTGCTCGAAACCTCCCACGCAGGCCAGGGTGCGCAGCGGGTCCTGCGCTCCCCGTCCGGTGGCGAGTCCGTGCCTTTCGAGCCCGATCCGGATGACGTCGATCTTGTGCGCCAACATCGTGTCGTCGGCACCGGCTCCTCGGCCGGCGACCTCCTGCGGGAGGGCTCCGGTCATGGCGCACACCAGCGCGGCGGCGGGGGTGGTGTTGCCGATGCCCACCTCGCCCGGCACCAACGCCCGGTACCCGTCCGCGACGGCCCGCCGGGCGGTGCGGATGCCCACCTCGACGGCGGCGACCGCCTGCTCCGCGGTCATCGCGGGCCCGGCCGTGAAGTCGGCGGTGCCGGGGGCCACCCGTTCGTCGCGGCAGCCTGCCACCGGCGCGAGCATCCCCACGTCGATCGTCGCGACGTCGGCCCCCGCGGAGCGTGCCAGGACGTTGACCCCGGCGCCACCGCCGACGATGTTGGCCGCCATCTGCACGGTCACCTCCTGGGGCCACGGCGAGACCCGCTGGGCCTGCACCCCGTGGTCGGCGGCGAAGACACACACCAGGGCGCGCTCGGGCACCGGCGGCGGGCACTGGCCGCTGATCGCGCTGAGCTGGTTGCCCAGGGTCTCCAGCCCACCCAGCGCCCCGGCGGGCTTGGTCAGTCGCGGCTGGCGGGCCTCGGCCGCGGCGCGGGCCTGCTCGTCGACGGGGGTGATGGCGGCCAGGCAGTCCTGGAGGATGCTCATCGTTCTTCCTTCCTGGGATGGGCGGACGGGTTGTCCGCACCGGGGGAGTCGAGGGTCAGGGCGGTCAGGGCGGTCAAGGCGGTCAGGGCGGTCAGGGCCTCGGCCAGTCGTCGGCTGGTGCCGGCATCACGCACCGCCAGCCGGATCCACTGCGCGCCCAGCCCGGGGAAGGTCTCGCCACGGCGCACCGCGAAACCCGCCTGCGCGAGCCGTTCGCGCGCCCAACCGACGCGGTGGGCGTCGGGGCCCAGTGGGGAGAGGTCCACCAGCACGAAGGGAGCGCTGCTGGGGCAGGCGGGAAGCCCGGCCCGCGCAAGATGGTCGGTGAGGACCCGGCGCTCCAGGACGACCTGCTCGGCGATCCGTCGGGCCTGCTCGAGGGCCTGCGGGCTGCTGCACGCCACCATGGCCTCCAGCGCCGGCGTCGAGACCGACCATGGTGTCTGCAGCCGCTCCAGACGCGCGATGAGCTCGGGGTCGCCGACGACGTAGCCCGCGCGAATCCCCGCCAGGCTCCAGGTCTTGGTCAGTGAGCGGGTGACCAGGATGCCCCGCATGTCGGCCGCGATGAGGGTCTCCGGTTCGCCGGGCACGGCGTCCATGAAGGCCTCGTCGACCAGCAGCACCCGGCCGGGGCGCGCCAGGCGACGCAGGACCCGGGCGGGGTGCAGGGCGCCGGTGGGATTGGTGGGATTGCCGACCACCACCAGGTCTGCCGCTTCGTCGACCTGCTCGGGGGCCAGGGCAAAGCCGTCGTCGGGGCGCAGCAGCAGGCGTTCGGGGTGGTGGCCGGCCAGCCGCAGCGCCTGTTCCGGTTCGGTGAACTGGGGATGCACCACCAGCGGATGAGAACCGGTGAAGGCCCTTGCCAGCAGCGTGAAGGCCTCGGCGGCGCCGCTGGTGGGAAGCACCATGTCTTCGGGGACGCCATGGCGCGCGGCCAGCGCGGCACGGGCCCGCCCGGGTTTCGGGTAGCCCGCCCACTCGTGGGCGCGGGCCGTGAGGTGGTCGACGAGCCACCGTGGCGGCTGCGGGGAGCGGACGTTGACGGCCAGGTCGACCAGTCCGTCGGCCAGGTCCTGGTCGCCATGGTGGGTGAGGTCGGGCTCGGGGGCGTCACCGGGAAGGGGGCTGTCGCTGTGATCCGGGGTGGCGCCGGGTTCGGGGCTCGTCACCTCGATCGGCTGGTGGCCAGCGCAAGGGGCAGTGGGTTCGTGGCCGCTGCGGTGGAAGGCCGCCGCGGCCTCGGCGAAGCGCTGCGCCGCCTGCGGGAAACCGGCCCAGTGCAGGTGCTGGTAGCTGGCATGGAGGGTGGGCGAGCAGACACCCTCGCGGCGGTCGTCGAGCTGCCAGGCGACGGCCAGGCCCTGCGGGATCTCGTCCAGGGGCACGTCGGTGCGATGGAACTCATGGCTGGGCACCTGTTCACCGCGCCGGGTCAGCAGCGAATCGTTGGCGGCGGTCGGCGTGCGGTAGCCCAGCGTCAGTCTTGGGGTCATGGCCGCCTCCAGGGGCAGGGCGCCCGCCATCGGCTGGGTGTCGAGGCTGCGGCACAGGTACAGCAGCCCCGCGCACTCGGCCACCGTCGGCATCCCCGCGGCGACGCGGGCCCGGATGTCCTCGCGCAGCGCCCGGTTCTCGGCCAGCCCCTGCGCGTGCATCTCCGGGAAGCCGCCGCCCAGGTAGAGCCCGGCGCTCCCGGCGGGGAGCGCGGGGTCGGTCAACGGGTCGAACTCCGCAATCCGGCATCCCGCCGCCACCAACAGTTCGGTGGTCTCGGCATAACCGAAGGTGAACGCCCTTCCGCCGGCGACGGCGATCAGCGGATGGTCGGTTTGCGGAGTGAGGGCGTCGGACGGGTTCCACGGCGTGTCCGCCAGGGGTGGGGCGGTGCGGGCGAGTGCGAGCACCCCGTCCAGATCGACGTGATCGGCCACCAGGTCTGCGGCGGCCTGCACCATGGAATCGGCCTGGTCGCGTTCGGCGGCCGGCACCAGGCCCAGGTGCCGCGACGGAGTGGTGAGGCTCTTGGAGCGGGGCACCGCGCCCAGCACCGGCAGCCCCAGTTCCTCGATGGCGCGGGTGCACTCGGCGGTGTTGCGGGCGCTGCCCACCTTGTTGAGCAGCACACCACCCACCCGAACCTCGGCATCCAGCGTCACCATCCCATGGGCGACGGCGGCGACGGTACGGGAGCTGTGGGAGGCGTCGAGCACCAGCAGCACCGGGGCCTGCAAGAGCTTGGCGATGTGAGCGCTGGAACCGAAGCCGGCCCGGCCCACCGGCGGGGTGCCGAGCTTGCCGTCGAAGAGCCCCATCGCGCCCTCGACGACGGCGATGTCCGCCTCCTCGGGGGTGCGGGATCCGTGCAGCAGCAGCGGTGCCACCAGATCGGGGCCGCACAGGTGGGCGTCCAGGTTGCGTCCGGGGCGGCCCGTCGCCAGCGTGTGGTAGCCGGGGTCGATGTAGTCGGGGCCCGTCTTGAAGGGGGCCACCCGCAGCCTGCGGTCACGCAGCGCCCGCATCAGGCCCACGGCCAGGGTGGTCTTGCCGGCGCTTGACGACGCGGCGCCCAACACGATGCGGGGGACTGTCGTCATGGTGGCCTTTCGTGACGGCCAGCGGCGACGGTTGCCCGTCCTCCCCTCGGCCGGGGGCAGGTGTGGGGCACGAGGGCAGGCGACCGGGCTCATCCCCTGGGGGGCATCACCGTTGCGGGACAGCGTCGGGTTCCCACCGACTTCGCTGGCACACGTGCGCTGGCCGTGGCCAGCACTCCAACCCTAGCCCCACCGGGTTGCCTGCCCGGCGCGCGGTCTGCCCGGTGGGGCAACCGCCGTGTGACATGATGCTGCCGGGGCCGTGTGGCCCCACCCACAGTTCGACCCAATCCACAATTCAACTTGTCACCAGCGCACTGCGAGGAAGCCGGATGAGCCGGCACGGTCGCGCCACTGTGACCCCGGTGCCCAGCAGGGCGATGCCCCTGTGGGGCCGGGGGAGTCAGGAACTCGGATGCGCTGGTTGTCCTTGATGAGCGAGACGCGCAATCTCGTAGGAGACACCATGGCTTCCGCCCCTGCTGGCACAGCCGGACCCGCCGCGGTCCGCACCCGTCCCGATCGTTGCCCCGGCATCCTTCGCCCCTGGCCTGCCGACGATGGCCTGCTGGTGAGGCTGCGACTGGTGGCCGGCAACATCACCGTCGATGCGCTGCGTGGCCTGGTGCGGGTGGCCCAGACCTTCGGCGACGGCCGCATCCACCTGACCAGCCGCGCCAACCTGCAGCTGCGGGGCCTCCCCGACGACGGCACCGGCCAGCTGGCGGCGCCCGTCCGGCAGGCGATCGCCGAGACCGGTTTGCTGCCCGCCCCCGCCCATGACCTGGTGCGCAATGTGATGGCCAGCCCGCTGACCGGGATCGACGGCGGCCGCACCGACCTGACGGGCCTGGCCCACGACCTCGACCAGGGCATCCGCGCCAGCGAGCTGCTGGCCGGTCTGCCCGGCAAGTTCCTCTTCGTGCTGGACGACGGCCGCGGGGACCTGCTGGGTCACTGGTGCGACCTGGGGCTCGTCGCACTCGACGAGCACACCGCCCAGCTGCGGGTCGGTGACCACTGGGGCCCGGTGGTGGGGCTCTCCCGGGCAGTGCCGGAGCTGCTGGTGCTGGCCGAACGCTTCGTCGCCGAGCGCGGTGACGGGCCGGAGGCCGCCTGGCATGTCGACGAGCTGGCCGGCCCGCTGGCCGACGCCCACCCCGCCGACCCTCGCCTGCCAGAGCCCGCCGAGCCACTGCCCTTCGGGGCAGGTGACGGTTGGGAGCACCTGGCGGTGGGTGCCGACGGCATCGACGGCGAGGAACTGCTCGGCCTGCTGGCAGGACAGAGCCGGGTGCGGGTGACGCCCTGGTACGGCCTCGTGGTGGGGTACGGAATCGTCACGTGGGAAGGGAGCCGGGCATGAACCAGCCAGCCAGGCCGTCGCGGCACTACGACTACATCGATTCCGGCGCCGAGATCTACGTCGACTCCTTCGCGACGATCCGCCGCGAGGCAGACCTGTCGCGCGTGCCGGCCGACGCCGAGAAGCTCGCGGTGCGGATGATCCACGGTTCGGGCCAGGTGGACCTGGTCGACGACCTGGTGGTGCACCCCGGCTTCATGTCCGCGGCCCGCGGCGCGCTGCAGGCCGGGGCGCCGATCCTGTGCGACGCGACGATGGTGGCCACCGGTGTCACGCGCTCCCGGCTGCCCCGGGACAACGACGTCGTCTGCCTGCTGAACGATCCGCGGGTTCCGCAGCTGGCCAAGGACTTCGGCACCACCCGCACCGCCGCCGCGGTGAGCCTGTGGCAGCCGCGGCTCGACGGGGCCCTGGTGGCGATCGGCAATGCCCCCACCGCCCTGTTCCACCTGCTCGAGATGGTGCTGGACGGCGGCCCGCGGCCCGCGGCGATCGTCGGCTGCCCGGTGGGTTTCATCGGTGCCGCCGAGTCCAAGCAGGCCCTGGCCGAGTTCGCCGACGTGCACGGCATCGACATCCCCTTCGTCACGGTGCGGGGCCGTCGCGGCGGTTCGGCGATGACCTCTTCGGCGCTCAACGCGATCGCGCAGGAGCAGGAGTGAGCGCCGAGCAGGGGCGCTTCTACGGCGTCGGGGTGGGCCCGGGTGACCCCGAACTGGTGACCTTGAAGGCCGCCCGACTGATCGGTGACGCCGACGTGGTGGCCTATCACGCGGCGGCCGGCAAGCCGTCGAATGCGCGCACGATCGTGGCAGGGCTGTTGCCCGAGCAGGTGGTGGAGGAGCGGCTGGAGTATCCGGTGACCACCGGCAGCACCGAGCATCCCGGCGGCTATGCCGGGGCGATGGCCGACTTCTACGAGCACAGCGCCGCCCGGCTCGCGGCGCACCTCTCGGCGGGACGCACGGTGGTGCTGCTGTCCGAGGGCGATCCGATGCTCTACGGCAGCTTCATGTACATGCATGACCGCTTGTCGCAGCGTTTCCCGACCGAGGTGGTGCCCGGCGTGCCGGCCTTCCTGGCGGCGACCGCGACCACCGCCAATCCGCTGGTGCGCCAGACCGACGTGCTCACCGTGCTGCCGGGCACCCTCGACGAGCCGGAACTGGCCCGTCGCCTGGCCGACACCGATGGCGCCGTGATCATGAAGCTGGGCAGGAACTTCACCAAGGTTCGTGACGCGCTCGCCGCGGCGGGCCGCGTGGAGGGCGCGCTGTACGTGGAGCGCGCGTCGATGCCGGCGCAACGCTGGCTGCCGGTGGCCGACGTCGAGGCCGACCAGGTGCCCTATTTCAGTCTGGTCGTGGTGCCCGGGGATACCGTGAACGGGAAGCGCTCCCGCGAGGCCACGAGCCCCGAGTCCACCACCACGATCCCCGAGTCGACCACGATCCCCGAGTCGACCACGATCCCCGAGTCCGCCACGATCCCCGAGCCTGTCGAGGGGTCCCCCGCGGAGCTGCTGGTCGTCGGCCTCGGCCCCGGGCCCGAGCACTGGATCACCCCGGAGGTCTCGGAGGCCCTGGCGCGGGTGCAGCACGTCGTCGGCTACGGCCCCTATGTGAACCGTGTGCCGCAGCGGGCGGGACTGACGCGCCATGCCAGCGGAAACACCGTCGAGGTGGATCGGGCGCGGCTTGCACTGGAGCTCGCCCTGTCAGGCGAGTCGGTCGCGGTGGTCTCCGGTGGCGACGCCGGCATCTTCGGGATGGCCTCGGCGGTCTTCGAGGCCGCCCAGCACCCACGTTTTCGTGGGGTGCCGGTGCGGGTGCTGCCCGGCGTCAGCGCGGTGCAGGCCGTCGCGGCGCGGGCGGGGGCCCCGGTGGGCGCCGACTTCGCCGTGGTCTCGCTCAGCGACCGGCTCAAGCCGTGGCCGGTGGTGGAGCAGCGGCTGCGCCACATCGCCCGGGCAGACCTGGTGCTGGCGGTCTACAACCCGGCCTCGCGCAGCCGCACCGAGCAGGTGCACCGTTTCCGCCAGGTGCTGCTGGAGGAACGCAGCCCGCAGACCGTCGTCGTGGTCGGCCGCGACGTGGGCCGCGCCGAGGAGTCCTTGACCGTCACCACGCTGGAAGCACTCGATCCGTCGGTGATCGACATGAAGTGCCTTGTCATCGTCGGGTGCGCGGGCACTCGTGTCACCGCCGACGGGCAGGTCTGGAGCCCCCGCTTCGTGCGGGAGACGTCACACGAGGGGATGCTGTGATCCACTTCGTGGGGGCTGGCCCCGGGGCCGCAGACCTGTTGACCGTCCGGGCCACCCGGCTCTTGGCCGCCGCCGACGTCGTGCTCTACCCGGGCACCTATCTGGATCCCGAGGTGCTCGAACACGTCAGCGACGGCGCCGAGCTCGTCGACACCCAGCACCTGAGCCTGGACGAGATCACCGAGCACCTGGTGGCTGCCGAGCGCGACGGGCGTCAGGCGGTCCGTCTGGGCACCGGCGACATGAGCGTCTACTCCGCCCTCCACGAGCAGGGCCGACGCCTGGACGCCGCCGGGGTGGAGTGGGACGTGACACCGGGCGTTCCCGCCTACGCCGCGGCGGCCGCCACGGTGGGGTGTGAGCTGACGGTGCCGCTGGTGGCGCAGTCGGTGGTGCTCACCCGCACCCGCGCCCGCTCCACCCCGATGCCCGACGGTGAGGAGCTCGCCAACTTCGCCGCCACCGGTGCGACGCTGGTGCTGCACCTGGCCATCACCCGTACCCGGGAGTTGATGGCCCAGCTGGAGCCAACCCACGGCGCCGACTGCCCGGTGGTCGTGGTCAGCCGTGCCAGCCAGCCGGAGGAACTGGTGCTGCGTGGCACGGTGGGCAGCATCGCCGACGCCGTCGAGCAGGCGGGCCTGCGCCAGGCCGCGGTCATCCTGGTCGGTAGGGCGCTCGATGCCGCCGGGGGCGAGAGCTATCTCTACGACGCGCAGCGAGAACGGCGTTCCCGCCCGAGCCGAGGCCCCAGCCGAGGGGTCAGCGTGGCCTGGCCCAGTGCCACTGGGTGACGGTGCGGGCGGGTTTCCAGCCGGTGAAGCTGCCGATGGAGTCAGTACCCTCGACGGCCAGCCGGGTCAGTTCCCCGCCGTGCTCGGCATGGGCGCGGGCGACGAGCATCTCCGTCTCCAGCGTGACGGCGTGGACGACGATGCGGCCCCCGGGGCGCAGGGCCGCCAGGCAGGTCTCCAGCACACCGGGGCGGGTGGCGCCGCCGCCGATGAAGACCGCGTCGGGCGCGTCCCACCCGGCCAGGGCGTCGGGGGCCCGGCCGTCGACCACACGCAGGCCCGGAACGCCTAGTCGGACGGCATTGCGGCGGGCCCGTTCGGCGCGCTCCGGGTTGGCCTCCACGGCGGTGGTGCGGCAGCTGGAATGGCTTCGCATCCACTCGATGCCGATCGACCCGGATCCGGCGCCGACATCCCACAGGTGTTCACCCGGCAGGGGTTGCAGCCGCGAGAGGGCGCTGGCGCGCAGGTCTCGCTTGGTGATCTGGCCGTCGTGTTCGTAGGCCTCGTCGGGCAGGCCCGGTGTCCAACCGGCCACGGCCGGCCCCGCCAACTCCAGCGCGACGATGTTGAGCCTGGGAGATTCCCCGGCCCAGTCCTCGGCGCTGCCGCTGCGGTGGGACTCCTCGCTGCTGCCCAGGTTGCCCAGCACGTGCAGCGTCGACTTCCCGTAGCCGCAGGCGGTCAGCAGCGCCGCCAGGCGTTCCGGTGTGGTCTGGTCGGAGCTCAGCACCAACACGCGTCGCCCGGGCGCCAGCTCGCGCAGGGCCAGTTCCACCGGCCGTCCCACGACGCTGACCACCGCGCAGCCCTCGGCCGGCCAGCCCATGCGGGCCCGGGCCAGCGCCACCGACGAGACGGCCGGATGGATCTCCACCCGCTCGGCACCCAGCAGCTCCACCAGGGTGCTGCCGATGCCGCTCACCAGCGGGTCACCGCTGGCCAGCACCGCCACCTGCGCCGTGGCAGGCAGGGAGTCGAGCAGCGCGGGAAGTGCCTCCCGCAAGGGCGAGGGCCACGGTTCGCGTCGTTGCCCTGCGACGGGCGGCAGCATCGCGAGGTGCCGTGGGCCTCCCAGCACCACCTCGGCCTGCAGCACCTGGTCGCGCTGGTGGTCGGGCAAGCCTGCCCAACCATCGGCGCCGATGCCCAGCACCAGAAGTCGTGGCCCGTCTGCGGTGGGGGTGGTCATGGCAGGAACGCTAGCGCCCGTCCCGGCAGTCTTCACCGCCACCCCCGTGGCGGTTCGTTGGCATGCTCCCGTGGGGCCGCTCGCACGCTAGGGTGGGCGCAGCACGAGGTGCCCCGACCGGTCAGTCCGAGAGGGGAGAATCTGGGAAGCCGGTGGGAATCCGGCACAGGCCCGCTGCGGTGATCGACGAGAGTCGTCAGTCCGAAGACCGGCCTCGTGCCACGCCCGGCCCGTGGGGCCGTGCTCCGCGTGGCCGTTGGCCGCGCGCAGACCTGTCCGGACTGAGCGGGAGCCTCATGCCACAGCACTACCCCTTCACGGCCATCGTCGGCTGCGAACCCAATGCCCTCGACCCGATGGGTCTGTCCCTGGTACTCAGCACCATCTCACCCCAGATCGGTGGGGTGCTGGTGCGCGGCCAGAAGGGCACCGCCAAGTCCACCGCGGTGCGGGCCCTGGCCCAGGTGCTGCCCCGGATCAGCGTCTACGACGAGGACCGTTTCTCCATCGATCCCGACGACCCCCAGGCCACCTCGCCGGATGGTCCCTTCACCGTCGACAGCCCGCGTCACGAGCGTCCCGTGAGGTTGGTTGAGCTGCCCGTCGGGGCCACGGAAGACCGCGTGCTCGGCTCGCTGCACCTGCAAAGTGCCTTGTCGGCCGGTGAGGTGAGCTACGAGCCGGGGCTGCTGGCCCGGGCCCACCGCGGCATCCTCTACGTCGACGAGGTGAACCTGCTGCACGACCACCTGGTCGACCTGCTGCTGGACGCCGCCGCGATGGGCCGCTCCACCGTGGAACGTGACGGGATCTCCGTCAGCCACCAGGCCCGCTTCGTGCTGATCGGCACCATGAACCCCGAAGAGGGGGAGCTGCGCCCGCAGCTGCTCGACCGCTTCGGCCTCACCGTCGAGGTGGCCGCCCCCACCGACCATGCCGCCCGCGCCGCCGTGGTGCGCCGCCGGATGGCCTTCGACGCTGACCCGGAGACCTTCATCGCCGCCCATGCCGAGGCCGAACGAGCTCTCGGCCAGCGCATCGAACAGGCCCAGCAGCGCCTGGCAGGGGTCAAGCTGGGCGACGCGGCACTGCTCAAGATCGCCGAGGTCTGCGCCGCCTTCGAGGTGGACGGTCTGCGCGCCGACATTGTCACCACCCGCACCGCCATCGCCCACGCCGCCTGGTGCGGCCGCGGCCAGGTGACCCGCGCCGACATCCGGCAGGCCGCACTGTTGGCCCTGCCGCACCGCCGGCGTCGCAATCCCTTCGACGCGCCCGGCATGGACACCGAACTGCTCGACCAGATCCTGGGCGACGACGAGCTGCCACCCGACGAGCCCGACCAACCCGACCAACCCCACCAACCTGACGAACCCGGCCCAGAGGACCCCGGTGAGGGCGAGGCCAACGACCCGCAGGGCGACCTGCCGCAAGGGGATGGTCAGGGAAAAGCGCCTGAGGGTGGCCCCGACCAGGAGCCACCCGCCGCCGAACAAACCCACGACGGGCCGGACCCCAGCGCTGAGGCGAACCAGTCGGAGCAGGAGCTCCCGATGTTGCCGCCCACCGGGGCGGCCCCGGAGAGCGTCGTGCAGGCCGGCACCCCGTCGCCCCGGCCGCGGACCTTCACCGTCCGAGGCCTGGGGGAGGGGGCCGCGGGCCGACGCTCCCGCGCCATCACCTCCACCGGTCGACGGGTCGGCGCCCGTCGCCCCGAGTCGGGGCCAGGTTCCCTGCACCTGGTGGAGACGCTGCGTGCCGCGGCGGGGGAGCAGCCGCGACGCGCGGCCCCGCGACAGGCTCGGGGCCGGTTGGACTTGCGCGCCGAGGACCTCCGGCTGGCCGTCCGCGAGGGACGCGAGGCCAACCTGGTGCTCTTCTGCGTCGACGCGTCGGGGTCGATGGCGGCGCGCAAACGCATGGTGCAGGTGAAGACCGCCATCCTCAGCCTGCTGCTGGACGCCTACCGTCGCCGCGACAAGGTGGGCCTGGTGACCTTCCGCGGGCAGGGCGCCGAGCTGGCGCTGCCGCCCACCCGCAGCGTCGACATCGCCGCCGCGCGCCTCGACGAGGTGCCGGCCGGGGGCCGCACCCCGCTGGCCGAGGGCCTGCTGGAGGCCGCCCGGGTGATGCGACGCGAGCAGCTGCGCGACCCGCAGCTGCGCCCGCTGTTGGTGCTGGTCACCGACGGCCGCGCCACCGCCGGGCAGGATGCCGTGGCACGTTCTCGCCAGGCGGCGGACTTCGTCGCCGGTCTGGGCATCTCGACGGTGGTCATCGACGGGGAACAGGGCCCGCTGCGGATGGGGCTGGCACGTCAGCTCGCCGACCGTCTGGGTGCCGAGCACGTTCCGGTCGACGAGGTCACCGCCGATGGCCTGACCCGTACCGTCCGTTCGCACCTTCCGGCCGACCGCACCGTGGAAGCGCCCCTCCCGGAGCGTCGGCTCGGCTGAGTCGAAGCCCCCGGGCCCCGCGCGCCAGTTGCGCGGCCGGGCACTGCCGCGAGGCCGCCTTCCCGACCCTGCCCTGGGCGGGGTGCTGCGAGCGCGACTCCGCAAATCGACCTTCCAGTCCGGCCTCGGGGGCACGCCCACGCGGGGATCGGTTCCCGCCTGGTTCACGCGAGGTCGATTTGCGGAGTCGGGCGCCGGGCACCCCTGCCGCCACTCCCGCAACCGGCCGCCGGCCGCAAGCATCGACCCCGCCTCGGCCCGTGAAAACCGGCATGGAAGCATGTGGACTGACCGTGGAGCGGAAGCCAGCGTGAATCTGGCACGGTCCCGCCACTGTGAGCACCACCAGGTGTGAAGTCAGGAACGCCCCCGGTCGACGGCCACGAGACAACAGGCGAGAGACCTGGAGGAGCCCCACATGAACCATGCCCGTCTGGTCGGCGTCGGAGTCGGCCCCGGCGACCCACAGCTGGTCACCCTGGCGGCGGCCACCGCGCTGCGGCAGGCCGACGTCGTGCTGGTGCCGGCCACGGAGAAGTCTGCCGACGGACCCGGCCGCGCCGAACGGATCGTCACCACCGTCACCCCCGAGGCCCGCATCGAACGGATCGGCTTCGCGATGCGCGAGCAGGGCCGCAGCGCCCGACGCCGGGAGTCCTGGCAGGCCGCCGCCGAGGCCGCCCTGGCCCACTTCGCCGCCGGCCCGGCCACCGTCGCCATGGCCACCATCGGCGATCCGGCGGTCTACTCCACCTTCAGCTACCTGGCGGCCACGGTGCGCGAATCCCTGCCCGAGCTCGAGGTCAGCTGGATCCCCGGCATCACGGCGATGCAGGCGCTCGCCGCCGCGTCGGGCACACCCCTGGTGGAGGGCAACGAGGTGCTCGCGTTGGCCCCGGCCACGCTGGGCGTCGACGGGCTGGCCCCCGTCCTCGAGGCAGCCGACTCCGTCTGCATCTACAAGGGCGGGCGCCAGCTGGGCGCGCTGCGTGAGCTGATCACCGACCGCGGCCGCACGGGCATCGTCGGCAGCGAGGTGAGCTTGCCCGAGCAGCACCTGGCACGCCTCGACGAGCTCGACGACGATGCCCGCACCGGCTACTTCTCGGCGGTGCTCAGCACCCCCGCCCGCACCAACATCGGAGGATCGCTGTGAGCACGGGAAATCCCACCGGGAAGGTGGTCTTCGTCGGCGCGGGGCCGGGCGCCGCCGACCTCATCACGGTGCGCGGCGCGCGCGTCATCGCCCAGGCCGATGTCATCATCTGGGCCTCCTCGCTGGTCCATCCCGACGTGGTCGCCGGCCACAAGCCCGGCGCCGAACTGGTCGACTCCGCCTCCCTGCCGCTGGAAGACCTGGAGCCGTACTACCTGCGAGCCCTCGACGGGCAGCTGGTCGCCCGCGTGCACACCGGTGATCCGTCGATCTACGGCGCCACCGCCGAGCAGCGCGCGGTGTGCGAGCGCCTCGGCGTCGCCCACGAGACGATCCCCGGTGTCAGCGCCTTCTCCGCCGCCGCGGCCCGCATGGACGTCGAGATCACGCTGCCGCAGGTGGCCCAGTCGCTGGTCCTCACCCGGCTGGAGGGTGGCCGCACCCCGATGCCGCCCAAGGAGACGGTGCGCGGCTTCGCCCAGCACGGCACCACCATGGCGCTCTACCTCTCGGCCGCCCGCAACCGGGTGCTGCAGGAGGAATTGCTGGCCGGTGGCTACTCGCCCGAGACGCCCTGCATCATCGGCCACCAGGTCACCTGGCCCGACGAGGTGATGCTGCGCTGCGAACTCAAGGACCTCTCGGCGACGATGAAGGAACGCCACCTGTGGAAGCACACGGTGGTGCTGGTCGGGCCGGCCCTGGCCGCGGCCACCCCCGAGTACCGCTCGCACCTGTACCACCCCGGTTTCCGGCACGAGTACCGCGCCGCCGACCCCACGGCCCAGCAGGAATTGCGTCAGAAGGGAGCGGTCAATGACTGAGGGTGCCCCCATCCGCGTCCACGGCTTCATCGGCGAGCTCACCGAGGCCCTGCGCGACGAGGCCTCCCGGGCCGACTTCGTGGTGGGCGGCGACCGTCACCTCGACGCGCTCGGCGTCGAAGCCGAGCGTCGCATCCGGCTCGGTGCGCTGTCGACGGCCGTCGATCGGGTCGTCGCCGCCGGCCCCGACGCCCACGTGATGGTGGTCGCCTCGGGCGATCCGGGCTGGTTCGGCATCGTCCGGCGACTGCGCGAGGCAGGGTTGGACCTGCGCGTGATCCCCGCCCCCACGAGCGTCTCGCTGGCCTTCGCCAGCGTCGGCATCTCGTGGGACGACGCCGAGGTGGTCAGCATCCACGGCCGCCCGCTGGAACCGGCGGTGGCCGTGTGCCGCGCCTGGGGCAAGGTGGCCGTGATGACCGGCCCCGACCACGGCATCGTCGAGATCGCCCGTGAGCTGACCGACCTGGACCGCGAGTTCTGGCTCTGCGAACGCCTTGGGGAGGACGACGAACGCATCCGCCGCTTCGACGCGGCCCAGGCGATGGCACTCGACGACGTGGCCGACCCGAATGTCGTGCTGGTGATCGATCCGGCGATGACGAGCAGCGTCGGCTGGCACCAGGGCGCGCCCCGCCCGGCCGGGCCGCCGCCGCGGGTGAGCGACGAGGCCGCCCGCATCTTCTGCCGCACCTTGCCCGGCCGCGGCGACGTGGTCCGGGCGCGGGGAGCCGTGAGCCGCGAGGTGGCGGCGCTGGCCCGCTTCAACGGCGCGGCCGTCATCGACGAGGAGGACCGATGAGGGACTGGAAGAGCGCACGGATCGCCCAAGTGACCAACAGCCCCGCCTCGCGCCAGCTCGCGGACAGCATCGACCAGGCCCTTGGCCGCGAGAGCCTGCGCTTCGACGGCCCCGCCACCGAGACCCTGCCGCGGGCCTGGGACGAGGCCGACATGGTCGTCTCGCACCTGGCGCTCGGTGCCACCACCCGGCTGGTCGCCCCGCTGCTCGACGGCAAGCACACCGACCCGGCCGTGGTCGTGGTCGACGCCGCCGGACGCTTCGCCGTCCCGCTGGTCGGCGGTCACGTCGGCGGCGCGAATGCCCTTGCCAGCGCGATCGCCGAGGCGCTGGGTGGTACCCCGGTGCTCACCACGGCCACCGACGCGCTGGGCCTGCAGGCCCTCGACACCATGGGCTGGCACCACGACGGTGACGTGGCCAGCGTCACCCGCGCCATCCTCGACGGTCACCCGGTGCTGCTGGACCGCACGCTGGGCTGGCCCGTCCCGCAGATCGCGCCCAATGTCACCGACGATGCCGCGGAGCCCGTGGCCCGCGTCGTCGTCACTGACCGCACGGACCCCGAGCCCAGCGGGCTGCCCACCGTCACCCTGCACCCGCACTCGTTGGTGGTCGGCATGGGCTGCAACAAGGGCACCGACGTCGATCAGCTGCGTGAGCTCTTCGAACGCACCCTGGCCGACGCCGGTCTGCACCCGGCCAGCGTGACCGCCATCGTCACCCACGAGCTGAAGGCCGGCGAGATCGGGTTGCTGCAACTCACCCACCAGCTCGGCATTTCGTTGCTCAGCCACACCGCCGACGAACTGGCCGCCCAGCAGGTGCCCAACCCGTCGGGCACCGTGCAGGAGCACGTCGGGACACCCTCGGTGGCCGAGGCCGCGGTGCTGGCCCACGGCGCGCAGCTCGTCGTTCCCAAGCACAAGTCCACCGATGCCACCTGCGCCGTCGGACGCCTGCCGGTGCGGGGTCTGCTGCATGTCGTCGGGTTGGGGCCGGGCGCCCGTGACCTGCTCACCCCGCGCGCCCGCACGGCCGTCCAGCAGGCCAACCTGGTGGTCGGCTACGGCCCCTATGTGCGGCAGGTGCGAGACCTGGTGGCCCCCGGCGCCAAGGTCCACGCCTCGAAGATGGGCACCGAGGAGGAACGCACCGCGCTGGCCATCGAGGCGGCCCGTGCCGGGGCCCGCGTCGCCCTGGTCTGCAGCGGCGACCCGGCCATCTATGCCATGGCCTCGCCCGTGCTGGAACAGGGAACCGCCGGCATCGACGTGGAGGTCGTCCCCGGCGTCACCGCCGAGCTGGCCGCCTCCGCCATCCTGGGCGCGCCGCTGGGCCACGACCACGCCACCATCTCGCTGTCCGACCTGCACACCAGCTGGCAGGTGATCGAGCAGCGGCTGCAGTCCGTCGCCGAGGGCGACCTCGTCGTGACCCTCTACAACCCGCGCTCCCGGAAGCGACGGATGCACCTGCCCCGGGCGCTGGAGATCCTGGGCGCCCACCGGCCCCCGACGACCCCCGTCGCGGTGGTGCAGCAGGCCACCCGGCAGCGCCAGAAGGTGATCACCTCGACGCTGGCCGACTTCCAGCCCGAATGGGTCGACATGAATTCCCTGGTGGTGGTGGGCTCATCCACCACGCGCTTCGTCCCCACCGCCTCCGGGGCCTGCATCGTCACGCCGCGCGACTATCGCTGGATGCCCGGAGCCGGCGGCACCCCCGACGAGTCGCCCGGCGCTGCGGCCGTCGTGGCGGACGAGCCGTGAGTGCCGCTCTGGTGATCGCCGCGCACGGCACCCGGCTGGGTGCCGGCGTCGAGCAGTGTCACGAACTCCTGGCGCGGGTCCGTCGCCGACTGCCCGAGCACACCGTCGAAGTCGGCTACGTGGAGCTGGTGGAGCCGCCGATCGACCGGGTGGTGGAGCGCCTGTCAGCCACCCATGACCGTGTCGTCGTCGTGCCACTGATGCTGGGCACCGGCGCCCACGTGCGGCGCGACATCCCCGACGCCACCCGCCAGGGGTGTCTGCGCCTGGGTGGGCGGGCAGTGGTGGCCGAGCACCTGTCGCCGCATTCCCTGCTGCTGCAGGCACTGGACCAACGTATCGCTGCGGCCTGCGCCGAGCCTCGGCCGTGGGAGGCGTCGACGGTGGCGGTGGTGCTCGCCGGGCGTGGCTCGGCCGTCACCCGCGCCAATGACGACCACCTGCGGCTCGCCCAGCGCCTGGCCGGGGCGGGCTGGGCTGCGGTGGTCGGTTGCTTCGTGCAGGTGGCCGCACCCGATGTCGCCACCGCGCTGGATGGGGCACGATCCCGTGGGGCGCGGCGCATCGTCGTCGCCCCGCACCTGCTCTTCGAGGGGCGCGTCAATGGCTTCCTGCGTCGCGACGCCGCGGACTGGGCCGCTCGGCACCCCGAGGTCGAGGTGCGCTTCGCGGACGTGCTGGGCCCGTGCGACGAGCTCGCCCACGTGGTCGTCCAGCGTTTCCGCGAAGCCCTCGATCGCTCGGAAGAGCCCGACCAGCAAGCCCCGACCCCCAGCCATTCCTGGACACAGCAGTCCTGAACAGAGCAGTCCTGAACAGGAGATCCCCGTGCAGTACGACTACCTCACCGACGGTTCGGCCATCTACGACCGAAGCTTCGCCATCATCCGCGCCGAGGCGCACCTGGACCGGCTGCCCGACTCCCTGGCCCCGATCGCCGCCCGCATGGTGCACGCCGCCGGACAGACCGACATCGTCGACGACCTGGGCTGGAGCGACGGGGTCGTCGAGCGCGCCCGGGCGGCCCTGCTTGCCGGTGCCCCGGTGCTGTGCGACTCGACGATGGTCGCCACCGGCATCATCCGCTCGCGCCTGCCGCGCGAGAACCCGGTGGTCTGCCTGCTGCAGGAGCCCGCCACCGCGCATCGCGCCGCCGAGCGGGGAATCACGAAGACGATGGCGGCCGTCGAGCTGTGGGCCGAACGGCCCCTGATGACCCCACGCCACCTGCTCGACGGGGCGGTGGTGGCCATCGGCAATGCCCCCACCGCGCTCTTCCGCCTGCTCGAGGTGGTGCGCGACACCGGCGTGCGACCCGCCGCGGTGGTGGGGTGCCCGGTGGGTTTCGTCGGGGCCGCCGAGTCGAAGCAGGCGCTGGCCAGCAATGACCTGGGCCTCGACTTCCTCACCCTGCACGGGCGCCGCGGCGGCTCGGCCGTCACCGTCGCCGCGGTCAATGCGCTCGCCTCACCCGACGAGCACACCAACCAGTCGCTGCTGGGGCGCTAGCAGTTGGTGGCTGCCAGGCTCAGGCCTCCGGCGCGGCAAACCCACCCATGGCGTTGTGCCCCGGGCGGGGGAGCAGGCCGACGGGAGCGTGCGGCTGGTACGGCTCCTCCAGGTAGGTGAGGTCCTCGTCGCTGAGCTCCAGGCCCAGGGCGCGCACGGCGTCGTCGACGCGGCTGGGCTTGGAGCACCCGACGATCGGGGCCTCCACACCGCGGGCCCAGTGCCAGGCCAGTGCCACGTCGGCCATCGGCACGTCCAGCCGCTTCGCCACCTCGGCGACGCGGGTGACGATCGGCATGTCCATCTCCCGCTGCCGGTCGTACTTGGCCTTCATCGTGGTGTCTGTGGTGGAGCGCGCCGAATCCGAATCCCACGTCGGGCGGGTCAGGTGGCCCGAGGCCAGCGGGCTGTAGGGGGTCAGCGCCATGCCGTACTGGCGGCAGACGGGGATCAGCTCGCGCTCGTCCTCGCGGTGCAGCAGGTTGTAGTGGTTCTGCATGCTGCTGAACCGGGTCCAGCCGTTCTGGTCCGCCACCACCTGCAGGTTGTGCAGCTGGTAGCCATACATCGCCGAGGCGCCCAGGGCGCGCACCTTGCCCGCCTTCACCAGACCGTCGAGGGCCTCCATCGTCTCTTCCATCGGGGTGTCGTAGTCGAAGCGATGGATGATGTAGAGGTCCAGGTAGTCGGTGCCCAGGCGTTCCAGCGTGCCGTCGATCTCCCGCTCGATGGCCTCCTTGCCGAGCTTGCCCTCGTTGAAGTAGACCTTCGACGCCAGCACGACGTCCTCGCGCTTCACCCCCAGGTTCTTCAGCGACTGCCCGATGAACTGCTCGCTGGTGCCGTGGGCATAGGTGTTGGCGGTGTCGATGAAGTTCACGCCCAACTCCAGCGCCCGGGCCAGCACCTCCTGCGTCGCGGGCTGGTCGATGGTCCACTGGTGGAAGTCAGGGAAGTGCTCGCCGAAGCTCATCCCGCCGATGCACAGGCGGGGGATGGTGATGTCGGTCTGGCCGAGAGTCGTGTACTGCATGGGATTCCCCCTGCTTGGTGTGGAGCTGTGCGGTGTTGGAACTGCGAGGCCCAGTCTGCTCCCGTCGACGCGCCGAACCAAGGGTGTCGGGTGGGGCCGTCAACCCCTCCCGCGTGCCAGCACCCACTTGGTCGCGCGTTCGACGTCGTGGACCGTCTCAATACCGTCGGCAGGCCGGGGTCGCTGCACCACGACGCAGGGCACGCCGAGTTCTCGGGCCGCCTCCATCTTGGGCCGGGTGTAACCGCCCCCGGAGTTCTTGGTGACCAGCACGTCGCTGCGATGCTCGCGCAGGATCGCCAGTTCCCCTTCCAGCGTGTAGGGGCCGCGGCTGGTCACCACCCGCCAGGCCTCGGGGACGTCCAGGTCGGGTTCGCGCACCATGCGCGCCAGCACGGCGTGCCCCCGCAGCTCGTCGACATAGCGCACCAGTTCCTGACGTCCGACGGTCACGAAGGGACGCCCGCCCAGCGACGCCGCCAGCTCGGCGGCCCGCTCGTGGTTCTCGGCCAGGTGCCAGCCGTCCTCGACCGGCCAGGCCGGCCGCTCCAGGCGCAGCAGTGGGATCCGACGCCCGTCGTCCAGTGGGGTGGCGCAGGCCTGGCCGGCATTGCGACTCATCCCCTCGGCAAAGGGGTGGGTGGCGTCCACCACCAGGTCGTAGCCGGCCAGGGCATCCCGCAGGCCGTCGACGCCACCGAAGCCACCGACCCGCACGGCACCCACCGGCAGCTTCGGCTCGGGCAACCGCCCGGCCAACGAACTGGTCACGTCGATTCCGGCCCCCACCAGGGCGGCCGCCAGGGCTCGTCCCTCGCTGGTGCCGCCCAGCAGCAGCACCCTCACAGCACGTTCCCGTGCTCGTCGGGGGCCCGCAGCAGGAACATGTCCATCACCCAGCCGTCGGTCTCGCGCGCCGTTTCACGTGCAACCTTCGCGTCGCCGATGACCTCGCGCACGCGCCCAGAAAGCGACTGCTCCCCGGCCGAGCCCAGGTTCGCCGACCACCACAGCTGCCAGTCGTCGAGTTCCGGCCTCGCGGCCAGGTCGTCCAGGGTGTGCGGCAGCGTGAGCATCACCACCAGGTTGCGCTGGCCGGCCGCGATGTCGTCGAAGAGCTTGCGGGCCGTCGTCACGTGCACCGGTTCGCCGACGCGGTGCAGCACCACACGGTGCCGGGCGGCCAGCACCTGCGGGGCGCTGACCCCGGGCAGCACGTTCCAGTCACAGCCCGTCTGCTGCTCGATGCGACCCGCCAGCCGCACCAGCGAGTCGAACAGCGACGAGTCACCCCAGGCCAGGATCGCCACCTGGCGTGCCGCGGGGGCCTCGGCCCGCAGGCCGGCCAGGATGCGTTCGGTTCGGGCTCCGTGCCAGTCGACGACGGCCCGGCGGTACTCGTGCCCCGTGGATTGCGACGGGCCCCGGCGATCCCGCGGCGGGTCCGGCACCAGCACCACCGGGACGCCGTGCTCGGCCGCGATCCGGCACCGCACCGCCATCTGCTCGTCCCGGTCGTGCCCGGCGTGGGCGCCGTCGGTGGCCGACTTGTCGAAGACCACCACCGCGTCGCACTCCCGCAAGGCATCCGAGACCTCGGGCGTCACGTGCTGCGGACCCATGCCGATGCCTAGGATGCGCAACCGCTCCAGGGCGGTGCCGTGAGCGCTCATGCCTGGTCCTCCAGGTCTCCCTCGAGCTCCAGGTAGACCTGCTGCATCTGTTGCAGCAGCTCGGCGTCGGGCTCGGCCCACAGGCCGCGCTCGGCGGCCTCGTGCAGCCGCTCCACGATGCCGCGCAGCGCCCACGGATTGCTGGTGCGCATGAATTCCTGGGTGGTCTCGTCCAACACGTACTCGCGCGCCACCCGGTCATACATCCAGTCGTCGACCACTCCGGCGGTGGCGTCGAAGCCGAAGAGGTAGTCGACGGTGGCGGCCAGTTCGAAGGCTCCCTTGTAGCCGTGGCGCTGCATCGCTGCGATCCACCTGGGGTTCACGACGCGGGCGCGGAAGACGCGGGCGGTCTCCTCGGCCAGGCTGCGGGTGCGCACCCGGTCGGGGCTGGTGGAGTCACCCACATAGGCCTTGGGTTCCGCGCCGGTCAGTGCCCGCACGGTGGCGACCATGCCGCCGTGGTACTGGTAGTAGTCGTCGGAGTCGATGATGTCGTGCTCGGCGGAGTCGACATTCTTGGCCGCCACCTGGATGCGGGTGTAGTTGGTGCGCATGTCGTCACTGGCGGGGATGCCGTCCAGGTCGCGCCCGTAGGCGAAGCCACCCCAGGCCGTGTAGACCTCGGCCAGGTCGTCGTCGCTGCGCCAGTTGCCGCTCTCCACCACCTGCAGGATCCCCGCGCCATAGCTGCCCGGCTTGGAACCGAAGATGCGGGTGCGGGCGCGACGCTGGTCACCGTGCTCGGCCAGATCGGCGCGCGCGTGGGCGCGCACGAAGTTCTGCTCGTCGGGCTCGTCGAGCTCCGCGACCATCGCCACCGCGTCGTCGAGCATGGCGACGACATGGGGGAAGGCGTCACGGAAGAAGCCCGAGATGCGCACCGTCACGTCGATGCGCGGGCGGCCCAGCTCGTCGAGGGGAATCACCTCCAGACGGCTGACCCGACGCGAGGCCTCGTCCCACTCGGGCCGCACGCCCAACAGGGCCAGCACCTCGGCGATGTCGTCGCCGCTGGTCCGCATCGCGGAGGTTCCCCAGACACTGAGCCCCACCGAGGTGGGGTAGGTGCCGGTCTCGTCCAGGTGGCGCTGCAGCAGGGAATCGGCCATGGCCTGCCCCGTCTGCCAGGCCAGCCGCGACGGCACCGCGCGCGGGTCGACGGTGTAGAAGTTGCGGCCCGTGGGCAGCACGTTCACCAGCCCACGCAGCGGGGATCCCGACGGGCCGGACGGGATGAAGCCGCCCTCCAGCGCGTGCAGCACGGCAGTCAGTTCGTCGGTGGTGCGCTCCAACCGCGGCACCACCTGCTCGGCGGCGAAGCGCAGCACCCGGGCCACGTCTCCCCTCGACAGGCTCGGGGAACGGTCCGTTTCGCTGGCCGAGTCTCCCTGCCCCTCGACAGGCTCGGGGGCCGGGTGGCTGGGCCGGGAGCCAACCACGGTGGCCGAGCTTGTCGAGGCCAGCTCGTCCACTGCCTCCGGGTCCCAGCCGGCCTGCTCCATCGCCTGCACCAGGGCGCGGGCCTCGGCCTCCACCTCGTCGGTGCGCACCGAGTCGGCGTCGTCCTCGAGTCCCAGGGCGCGACGCAGCCCCGGCACGGCATCACTCGCGCCACCCCAGACCTGCTGCGCCCGCAGGATCGCCAGCACCAGGTTGACCCGTGCCTCCCCAGTGGGGGCCGCGCCCAGGGTGTGCAGCCCGTCGCGGATCTGCGCGTCCTTGATCTCGCACAGCCAACCGTCGACGTGCAGCAGGAAGTCGTCGAACTCCTCGTCCTGCGGCCTCTCCTCCAGGCCCAGGTCTCGGTGCATCTCCGCGGCGCGCATCAGCGCCCAGATCTCGCCGCGCACGGCCGGCAGCTTCGCCGGGTCCATCGAGGCGATGTTGGCGTGCTCGTCGAGCAGCTGCTCCAACCGGGCGATGTCGCCATAGCTCTCGGCGCGCGCCATCGGCGGCACCAGGTGGTCGACGATCACCGCGTGCGCCCGACGCTTGGCCTGCGCGCCCTCGCCCGGATCGTTGACCAGGAAGGGGTAGACCAGCGGCAGCGAGCCGATCGCGGCGTCGGGCCCGCACGCCACACTCAGCGCCGCATTCTTGCCCGGCAGCCACTCCATCGAGCCATGCTTGCCCAGATGCACCACCGCGTGGGCGCCGAAGCCGTGCTCGATCCAGCGGTAGGCGCCGATGTAGTGGTGGCTGGGGGCCATGTCGGGGTCGTGGTAGATCGCGACGGGGTTCTCGCCGAAGCCGCGCGGCGGCTGGACCAGGATCACCACATTGCCGGCCTGCAGCGTGGCCAGCACCAGTTCGCCCTCGTCGTTGACGAACAGGCTGCCCGGCCCCTCTCCCCAGGCCTCACGCATCTGGTCCCGCAGCTCGACGGGCAGGTCGGCGGTCCATTCGCGGTACTGCTCGGGCGTGATGCGGACGTGCGCCTCGCTCAGCTGCGCATTGGTGAGCCACTCCTCGTCCTGCCCGCCGGCCGCGATCAACGCGTGGATCAGGGCGTCGCCGGCCCTGGTCTCGGCCTCGGGGGAGCCGTCCGAGGCGTCGACGATCCGGGTGACCTCATTGTCGCCTCCCAGGTCATAGCCCTCCTCGCGCAGCCGACGCAGCAGGCGGATCGCAGAGACGGGGGTGTCCAGGCCCACGGCATTGCCGATCCGGGCGTGCTTGGTGGGGTAGGCGGACAGCACCAGCGCCAGTTTCTTGTCACGGTTGGGCGTGTGGCGCAGCCGGGCGTGGTTGACGGCCAGCCGCGCCAGCCTGGTGCAGCGTTCCTGGTCTGCGACGTAACGGGGCAGGCCCTCGTCGTCGAACTCCTTGAAGCTGAAGGGGCCGGCGATGATGCGGCCGTCGAATTCCGGGATGGCGATCTGGGTGGCCGAGTCCAGCGGCGTGACACCCTCGTCGTTGGCCTGCCATTCGGTGCGGCTGCTGGTCAGGCACAGTCCCTGGATGATCGGAAGGTCGAGTTCCGCTATCCGGGCGACGTCCCACGCCTCGTCGTCGCCTCCGGCCTGGGCGCTGGCGGGGGTGGAGCCGCCAGCCGCGAGCACCGTCACCACCAGGGCATCCAGGCTTGCCAGCGCCTGGTACAGCTCGTCGGGGGCCTGACGCAGCGAACCTGCGAAGATCGGTAACCCCACCGCCAGCCCCGTCGCATCGACCGCGTCGGCCAGCTCGTGGGCGAAGGCGGCGTTGCCGCTGACCTCATGGGCTCGGTAGTAGAGGATCCCCACCGCGGGCAGTTCCTGCGCCCCGGGCACCTGCTCCCGCGCCGCCCAGCCCCAGGCCGGCACCGGGCGCGGCGCCTCGAATCCCTCACCGGTCAGCAGCACCGTGTCGGACAGGAAGGCGTGGAGCTGCCTCAGGTTGGCGGGGCCGCCCTCGGCCAGGTAGCGGTGCGCCTCGGCCGCGACGCCGATCGGCACGCTGGACAGCTCCATCAGCTGGGCGCTGGGTTCCTGTTCGCCGCCCAGCAGCACCATGGGTTTCGTGTCGGCAAGCTGGCGGAAGCCGTCGCACAGGTCCTGCGGACCGCCCAGGATGCGGGCCACCACCAGATCGCACCCGGCGATCTCGTCGGCCATCTCCTGGTGCATGGGGCGTGAGGGATTGCCCAACAGGTAGTCGGCGCCGCTGGCGCGAGCCGAGAGCAGGTCGGTGTCGGACGTGGACAGCAGGGCGATGCGCATCGGCGCGTCTCCTCCCCCGGAGTTCTCGCTCCGGAACGTGGGCATGGACTCACCCGACGGCCAGTGTCTGGCTTTCACAGTGGCGGAACCGCCCCGGGCTTGCACCGGGTTCCTGCGCCGTGGGCTGCCGTCAGCCTAGCGGGCGATGGTGCTCTCCCCATGCCAGTCGATGGTCCCGGATGCCAGGCCCCTGCCCGGGGATCGGGTTGGTGCGGGTTTCCCAGGGGGTCGCTCGGGTTTGTTGCTCTCGCTCGGGTTGCAATCCGAGCGCGGTTGACCAACCCGCGCGAGAACAGGGAACGGAGGACCGAGGCAGGGAGAGCTGGGCTACTGGCTCGGCGAGTCCGCTGGGATTGAGATCGCGGCAACCAGGTAGAGCAGCACGAAGAGCACCAGCAGTGCCAACATCACGTGTCCCTCGGCCAAAGGCGCGAACAGAGCCGAGCTCACCACGCTGAAGGCGACGTAGACACCGCGTACCCACGTGGGTGAGTACCCGGCCCAGTCGGCGACGCCGGCGCACATCCCGGTCAGCCACTTCTGGTCGGTGCTGCGCCGCAGCGGAGGACGCATCGGAGTTTGATTGCGAGGCGAGTTCTGGTTCACCCCTCCACTGTCCAATGACGGCTCTTTCCTGACATCCGGCCGGTGGGGGATTCCCCGCACAAACCCGTCCGTCCCTCCTCCTGGAGAGGGACACCGATCGGCCAGATGGTCAACCCACCCTCACCACTCGATGCCGGCCTGCCCCTTCGCCCCGGTGTCGAAGGGGTGCTTGATCTTGGTCATCTCGGTCACCAGGTCTGCCGCCTCGATCACCTGCTGCGGCATCCGGCGCCCGGTCATCACGACATGCTGGTTGCCGGGGCGATTGCGCAGGGTCTCGAGCACCTCGTCGACGTCCAACCAGCCGTTGGCCAGCACATAGCTGAACTCGTCGAGCACGTAGAGCTTGTGGGTCTGGTTGGCGAGCTGCTCGCTGATCCGCGCCCAGCCCTCCTTGCTCATCGCGACGTGGTCCACCTCCTGGGTGGAGCGCAGCCAGGTCCAGCCGGCGCCCATGGCGTGCCACTCGACGGGCCCGCCCTGCCCGGTCTGCTGGTGCACCTCGTTGAGCGCCGCGAAGGCCGCCTTCTCGCCGGTGCGCCAGTTGGGCGACTTCACGAACTGGTAGACGCCGATGCTCCAGCCCTGGTTCCAGCCGCGCAGCGCCATCCCGAAGGCGGCGGTGGACTTGCCCTTGCCGTCGCCGGTGTTGACGATCAACCGCGGCTGGTGCCGCAGCTGACGCGTGGTGAGCTTCTCGTCCTTGACCGGTGGGGTCCCCTGCATGTCAGTTCTCCTCTGGGTTGGTGCTGGTGAGGGCTGGGTTGGGTGTGGTGAGGGCCAGCAGGGCGTCGACGTCCAGCTGCTCCTCGATGGCATCGGCCAATGTCTCGATCATTCGTTCCCGCAGCGCACCGAATCCCGGCGCGTCTGGGCTGGGGCGCCACGGGTGCCCGGCCTGCTCGGCGACGCGGGTGAGCCAGGCGCGGCGGAAGCTGTCGTGCTCCAGGGCGCCGTGCCAGTGGGTGCCCCAGGTGGTGCCCACCCGCATGCCGTCCAGGAAATCCTCGTCGGGCTCCGCCAGGCGCGTGGGACGGCCGTGGTGGATCTCGTACCCGGTGGTGGTCTGCCCCTGCCAATGCCCGGTGGGGCGGTCGAGCACCTTGTCAGGGTGGAAGTCGACGCGCAGGGGCAGCAGTCCCAACCCCTCGACAGGCTCGGGGAACGACGATGGGCCATCAGACTCGGTGGCCGAGCCTGTCGAGGCCTGGGTGGTGGTTCCGGTGGCCGAGCCCGTCGAGTTGGTTGCGGTGGCCGAGCTTGTCGAGGCCCGCTCCACCTCATCCACGATCAGCCGCCCCAGCATCTGGTAGCCGCCGCAGATCCCCAGCACTGGCTTGTGCTCGGCATGGCGTGCGGCCACCACCCGGTCGATCCCGCGGGAACGCAGCCAGGCCAGGTCGTCGACGGTGGCCCGGGTGCCAGGCAGCACTAGCAGGTCTGCCGTGGCGCAGACGCCGGGATCGGCGGTGACCTCCACCCGCAGGCCCGGTTCGGCCGCCAGGGCATCCACGTCGGTGGCATTGCTCACACGGGGCAGCCGCACCACCGCCACCCGCAACGGCTGGGCGACCGACGCCGTCGAGCGCCGCCAGCCCCCAATCGCCAGGGCGTCCTCCCCGTCGAGCCAGACCCCGTCGAGCCAGTTGAGCACCCCGAAGTTGGTCAGGCCGGTGCGTCGGCTGATCTCCTCCAAACCCGGCGCCAGCACCGAGGGATCTCCCCGGAACTTGTTGATCACGTAGCCCTTCAGCAGCTGCCGGTCCTCATGCTCCAGCAGCGCCCAGGTGCCGTAGATGCTGGCCAGCACACCACCCCGGTCGATGTCTCCCACCAGCACCACCGGCAGGTTGAACTGCCGGGCCAGACCCATGTTGACGTAGTCCCCGCCACGCAGGTTGATCTCGGCGGGGGAGCCGGCCCCTTCACAGACCACCAGCTGGTGCGCCGATTCAAGTTCACGGAAGGCCTCGAAGGCAGACGCCGCCAGATGACGCCGACCGGTGGCGTACTGCCCGGCCTCCAGGGCCCCGTCGGCCCGCCCCCGCAGCACGACGTGGGCGCGCCGGTCCGTGCCGGGCTTGATCAGCACCGGGTTCATCGCGGTGGAGGGTTCCACCCCCGCGGCCAGGGCCTGCAGGTACTGCGCGCGGCCAATCTCACCGTCGGCCACCACCATCGAGTTGTTGCTCATGTTCTGCGCCTTGAAGGGCGCCACGTCGATGCCGCGTCGTCGCAGCGCCCGGCACAGCCCCACCGTCACCAGCGACTTGCCCGCATCGGACGAGGTTCCCGCCACCAGGATTCCGGCCATCAGTGTCCACCTCCGCAAATCGACCACGCAGCAAGGGCGCTGCGTGCGGCGCCCGTCCGACCCGTCGTTCGGCGACGCGACGGATGGACGGTTTGCGGAGTGCGACGCATCGCCTGCCCCGCCGAGGCCAGCCCACCCACCATGCAGACCAGTGCGGTCGCGGCCAGCTGGACCCGCCGCGACAGCGCCGCTGCAGCGCGCAGCTCGCCGGCGCCGGGGCGCGGCCCCTCTCCCAACAGGCCTCGGTGCTCAACACGCCCGCCCGGGTAGACATTGCGCCCGCCCAATTGCACTCCCAGGGCGCCGGCGAAGGCTGCCTCACACCAACCTCCGTTGGGGCTGGGGTGGTCATGAGCATCACGACGCATCACTCGCCAGGCCTCATCGCGTCGGGCACCGGCCAGTGCGCATGTCAGTGCACCGGTCAGCCTGGCAGGAAGCCAGCACATGACGTCGTCACACCGGGCCGCAACGGTTCCGAAGTGCTCGTAGCGGTCATTGCGATGACCCACCATGGCGTCCAAGGTGTTCACCGCCCGGTGGACCAGCAGGCCGGGGATCCCCGCCAGCGCGCCCCAGAACAGCGGTGCCACGACGGCATCCGCACTGTTCTCGGCCACCGACTCCAGTGCGGCGCGTGCGAGTTCTGGTTCGTCCAATGCCTCGGCGAGCCGGCCGCACAAGTGCGGCAGCCGCTCCCGCGCCGACCCCAGGTCGTCGTCGGCCAAGTGCTGCGCCATCGATTCACCTTCGCGGGCCAGGGACTCACCGCCCGTCACGACCCATGCCGCCAGGGCCGTCAATCCCGCCTGCCACAAGGGGTGATGCCGGCTGGCGCGCTCGGCCGTCAGGCCCAGTGCCAAGGCTGGGGCCAGACAGGCCGCACCGTGCACGGCGCCTCGCACAAGCTCCCCACGAGGAGTGCTGCGACGCCAGACCCAGCCCTCCACGGTCATGGCCCAGGTGCCGAAGGCCGCCACCGGATGGTGCCGCTGCGGGTCGGCAAGGAATCGGTCGACGGCAGTGCCCACCGCGATTCCCAGCAGTCGTGGCCAGATCATGCCGCACCTGCCATCGGTCCTAGCCTTGAGCTATGGAACTGGTCCTGGTGCGGCACGGCGAGAGCGTCTGGAACCGAGAGGGCCGCCTGCAGGGGCAGACCCTGGACGTGCCCTTGACCGAGCTCGGGCGCAGTCAGGCGGAGCTGGCGGCGCGACGTGTGGCCGCCTTGGCACCCGCGGGAACCCCGGTGCTGGCCAGCGACCAGCTGCGTGCCCGGCAGACGGCACAGATCATCGCCGATGGCCTCGGCTCTCGGGTCGAGACGACGCCCTTGCTGAGGGAGCAGGCCCTCGGGCAACTCGAGGGCAAGCGCCTCGACGAACTCGTCGCCGAGCCCGTGCCCGAGGGAAAGGACATCTCCGAGGTTTGTTGGGGCGGTGGGGAGTCCATCCAGCAGGTCCATGAGCGCTGCGTGAGGCTGGTGGAGCAGATGCGGCGCGAGTCGGTGCCCGTGATGGTCCTGGTGGGCCATGGGGACGCGCTGCGCGTCCTGCTCAGTGTGCTGGACGGTCGCGGGCACCGCGACGTGGACTGGTGCCCCATCGGCAATGGTGAGGTCTTCGTGCGTCACCTGCCCGGGGGCTGAGCAGGGAGGGGTAGTGGCGTGCATCACTCGTCCTTCGCGAATGTCAGGCAGGTGCTGACCTCGCAAGGTGGTGAGGCGAACCTCCGCCCCTCGCCGAGGGCAGGTGGGCGCGCAGCCAGCAGGCGACCGGGCTCGTCCTCCTGACCAGAGGCATCACCGTTGCGGGACAGCGCCGGGATCACACCGGCTTCGCTGCTGAGCGACGCACTGGCCACGGGCCAGCGACAACACCCTAGCCCCACCAAGCTCTTCACGAGCCGACTCCGCAAAAGCGCCCCGCATCGTCCTTGCCCGGGAGCACTGCCGCGGCACTCCGCGAGCGGGCCCAGTGCCCGTGGTCATCGTGCAGAGTGGACGGCCACAGAGGCGTCTGGCAAGCCGCTGTGCGGGTACTGAGAGGCGTTCGGGGCGCCTCGTCGAACACTCTTAACCTGACAAAGCACCGTCCGACCGGCGGAGGGTCGCAGGAACGGAGCACAACATGACTTGGTGGGAATCGATCATCCTCGGAATCGTGGAGGGTGTGACCGAGTTCCTGCCGGTCTCGAGCACCGGGCACCTGACCATCACCGAGAAGCTGATGGGGATGCGCATCGATGACCCGGGTGTCACGGCCTACACCGCGATCATCCAGATCGGCGCGATCCTCGCAGCCGTGTGGTACTTCCGTGAGGACATCGTCCGGATCGCCACCGCCTTCATCAAGGGCCTGGGCAACAAGTCGGCCCGCGACGCCGACTACAACATGGGCTGGGCCGTCGTCGTCGGCACCGTCATCACCGCCAGCGTGGCGCTGCTGGGCGAGAACCTGATCACCGGGGCGCTACGCAGCATGTGGGTGGTTGCCGTGGGGCTGATCGTGTGGTCCTTCGCGATGTTCGCCGCCGACCGTCACTCGGCCAAGCTGCCCGAGAGCCAGAAGCGTGGGCTGGAGACGATCACCTGGAAGGATGGCGCCATCCTGGGCCTGGTCCAGTGCCTCTCGCTGATGCCGGGTGTCTCCCGCTCCGGTGCCACCATCACCGGTGGCCTGTTCAGCGGGCTTGATCGCGTCGCCGCCACCAAGCTGTCCTTCTACCTGGGCATTCCCGCCCTGGTGGCCGCGGGCATCTACCAGGCCGCCACCGAGGCCAGCGCGGTCGGCGCCACCGTCGGGTGGGGCGTGACGCTGATCGGCACGGTGGTGAGCTTCTTCGTCGCCTACGCCTCGATCGCGTGGTTGTTGAAGTTCGTGGCCAGCAACACCTTCACGTCCTTCGTGATCTACCGCATCGTGGTGGGTCTGGCGATTCTCGGCCTGCTCTTCGGCGGGGTCATCACCGCCAACTGACCTCTCATACAAGGAGCCGCACCCCGGTGGGTGCGGCTCCTTGCATGTCAGGACTTCTCACGAGCGACGACGGGTAGCCCCGCCTTCTTCCAGCCGGAGAAACCACCGCCCAGGTGGGAGACGTCATCGCGTCCCATCTCGCGCAGTGCTGCGGCGCTCAACGCCGAGCGCCATCCGGATCCGCAGTAGAGGACCAGCTGGCGTCCATCGTCCAGTTTCGGCTTGTAGTACGGGCTCTCCGGATCGACCCAGAACTCGAGCATCCCCCGTGGGGCATGTACGGCGCCGGGCAGTTGCCCCTCGCGCTCCAGCTCGCGCACATCACGGATGTCCACCAGCAGGACCTGGGGGTCATCGAGGATGGCATGCACCTGCTCGGCGTCCAGGGTCGTGATCTGTTCCTCGGCGCGAGCAACCAGCGCGGCGGCATTGACGCGCAACGGGCTGCCGGGGGTTCGGGTCATGTCAGGCCTCTCCAAGATCTTGGGCGATCTCCCAGCTATGGTCGTCGGGGTCCCGGAAGGTGGCCACCCGCATGCCCCAGGGCTTGTCCTCCGGCATCGTGTCGAAGGTGACCCCGCGGCGCTGGAGCAGTTCCACCACCGTGTCGATGTCATCCACCCAGATGGCCAGCTGACTGCGTGGCCCGGTGTGCGGATCGCCGGGCTCGGCGGGGGTGACCAGCCGGGGACCCTCGCTGGTGACCAGCAGGTTGAGCACGACGCTGCCCAACCCGAAACCGGTGGACTTCTCGTCGGACCACAGCGGATCCTCGGCGAAGACGCGGGAGTAGAACTCCCGGCTGGTCTGCAGGTCATCAACCAGCAGGGTGATGGCCGACAGCGCCGGGGTGAACGACTGCTCATGGGTGTCCATGGCCTCACGGTATCCATAGCCGGGAGCCGCGACGAGGCCTTGCGCAAGGGGCGAGACGACGACTCCGCAGGACAGCCTCGTGGCGGGGTGAGGCGGTTGCCGTCGAGCGGAAGCTGCGCTCGTCGGCGACGGTGGGTGGCCTGTCTGCGGAGTTGGTGCGGGGAGCCTGCGTGCTGTCCACAGCCGGGGCGCCCTGCCAAGGCTGTGGATGGCGCTGCGGCGGGGGCAGGGCGGGTGCACACACTCCTGGCATGAGCAATGCGGACGTGGCACGACGGGTCGTCTTCGAGGCGGGCGGGGTGGTCAGTCGCCGAGACCACCGGGAGCTCCGCAATGCCTTCGATTGGTTGGTGAAGACGGGGGAACTGGTTGCCGTGCTGCCGGGTGTGCTGGCCGCCGCGTCACTGGCCAATACCTTCGAGGCGAGGGTGGCGGCCGTGGCGCTGTGGGATCCCGACGCGGTGGTGATCGGCCGAGCCGCCGCACGCCTCGGTTTCTGGCCTGGGGCTCGGGATGACGTGGTCGAGGTGGTGACCAGGCGACGCCCGGCACCACGGGAGGGTTTCGTCTTCCGACGGGTGAGATTGGATCCCGATGAGGTGGTGGAGGACCCGGGCAGCGGGGTGCGTCATTCCTCACCCGGCTGGACGGCACTCTGGTTGGCTCGGTGGGACCACGGCGAGGCCACGGACGAGGCCTTGCGGGCCACGGCAGTCACCCCGGAGGGCCTGATGGAGCTGATGGCCCACTTCCGAGGCCGGGTGGGGGCTCCACTGCGACGTTTCGTGGCGGTGCACAGCCGGGAGAAACCCTGGTCGGTTGCAGAGCGCATGATGCACGTCGCCATGCGTGAGGCGGGCATCACGGGATGGAAGGGCAACCACGTCTTCCATCTGGCGGGGCGCAGCTGGCCGGCTGACATCGTCTTCGAGAAGATCCGACTGGTGATCGAATTCGACGGATTCGAGTCCCACTCGCGTCGGGACGTCTTCCACGCCGATCATGAGAAGGCCTTGCTGCTGATGAGCGAGGGCTGGTTGGTGGTGCGCTTCAGTTGGGAGCAGTTGAGGGATCGCGAGCAGATGTTGCGTTGGATCCGTGACGCCATGGCGATGGCGACGGCCCTGTCCTCGTGACGGGCTGTCGGCCAGCTGAAGAGGTGCGGGGGGCAACCCGCTGATCGGCCGCGATCTGCGCGTTCTCAGGCATCTCTGGGGATGGGCGTCGATATGGTGTGACCGGCCCGTGTCCGCGTGGCCAGATCCGTGACTCCTCGGGGGAGAAGCCTTGACTGACCTGACCATTCCCGTGCCTGACGACGTCCAGATCGTCGCCTTCGACCTGGATGACACGCTGGCGGCGTCGAAGTCTCCGGTGCAGCCCGAAATGGCGCAGACCTTGGCCGACCTGCTGGCGGTGCGCCCGGTCTGCATCATCTCTGGCGGCCGTTATGAGCAGTTCCAGAAGCAGGTGCTCGAGAACCTGCCTGCGGAAGCTGATCTCTCGCAGCTGCACCTGATGCCCACCTGTGGCACCCGTTACCTGCGCAATGAGGGTGGCGAGTGGGTCGAGGTCTATGCGCATGACCTGGACGAGGCCGACAAGCAGGCTGCCATCGCCTCCCTGGAGAAGCGGGCCAAGGAGCTCGGCCTGTGGGAGCCGGACGAGGTGTGCAAGGGCGCGCGCATCGAGGACCGTGGGTCGCAGATCACCTTCTCTGCCCTGGGGCAGCAGGCCTCGGTGGCCGACAAGCATGCGTGGGA
Organism: Luteococcus struthionis; assembly: GCF_048595755.1. Classification (GTDB taxonomy): domain Bacteria; phylum Actinomycetota; class Actinomycetes; order Propionibacteriales; family Propionibacteriaceae; genus Luteococcus. The sequence continues at coordinate 711,798 of NZ_CP184360.1, read as the reverse complement.
CCCGGACATGTCCAAGCGAGGGGCTCTTCGCGACGCCGTCGCGGCTGATGTTCCGCGTCTCGAGGTGCGTTCCGGCGGCTCCACCAGCATCGACATCACCATGAAGGGCATCGACAAGGCCTACGGGATGCGTGCCCTGGAGGAGCAGACCGGCATCAAGCAGGCCAACATGCTCTTCGTCGGAGATCGGCTGCAGCCTGGCGGCAATGACTACCCGGTCTACGAGATGGGTATCGCCTGCCACGCCGTTGAGGGCCCCGAGGAGACCCTCGTCTATGTGCGCGAACTGATCGAGGACCTCAAGAAAGCCTGATCCACTGATTTCACCGAATGGTCGTCCGCAGCCGCGGGCGGCCATTCACCTTTTTCAGGGGTACTCGGGTTTTCAGGGGTACTCGGTTTCAGGGGACTCGGGGCCAACTCCGCAATCCGACCACGCGTGGACGGCAACCGCTGGGCACCCCGCGGAGCGGGGGTCTCGATGCCGCACCCACCGGTCGATTCGCGGAGTTCACCCGCGGCAACCGGTCGTCGGGAGCAGGGGACAGAACCGGCCGTCAGACGATGGTCCGGTCTAGATGACAAGGCTGACTGCGACGCTCACCATCACCAGCCCGGTGAGCAGGTCCACGGCGCGCCAGACCGAGGGGCGGCCCAGCGGCCCGGACAGGGCGCGAGCCCCGAAGCCCAGGGAGCCGAACCACAGCAGCGATGCCGTCATGGCACCAAAGGCGAAGGTCCACTTCAGCGGGCCGTGACTGGCGGCGATGGAGCCCAGCATCACGACCGTGTCCAGATAGACGTGGGGATTCAGCCAGGTGACGGCCAGCACGGTGGAGAGCACCGAGCTGCGGCTACGGGTCTCCTGGCTCTCCAGCGCGCCGGGCTGGGCAGCGGCGCGGAAGGCACCGGTGGCGCTCCACAGCAGGTAGCCGGCACCCACCCAGCTCAGCACGCGCAAGGCCACCGGATGTGACGCAGCGATCGCACCCATCCCCGCGGTACCGGCACCGATCAGCAAGAGGTCTCCCACGGCGCAGACGGCAACCACCAGGCCGACGTGCTCGCGTCGCAGCCCCTGCCGCAGGACGAGGGCGTTCTGCACGCCGATGACGAGGATCAGCGAGAGGCCGGTCAGCAGACCGGAGAACCAGGTGGAAATCATGCGGGAAAGCTACGGAGCATCCCCGAGGCAAGACAAACGCAGCATTTTCAGGATCCATAAGATTGCTTCATGAATGTCGACTGGCTACGGACGATGATCGCGGTTGTCGACGAGGGCAGCTTCGAGGCGGCAGCCTGGGAGCTGCGGATCTCGGCGTCGGCAGTGAGCCAGCGCATCAAGGCGCTGGAGCAGCACCTGGGCGTGATGGTGGTGCGGCGCAGCGCGCCCTGTGCACCCACCGCCGCCGGGGAGGCGCTCTTGCGGATGGCGCGTCAGGTGGTCTTCCTCGAGGACGAGACCCTGGCCGAGCTGGGCCGCGGCGACGCTGAGGCATTGGTCCGCGTGGCCGTCAACGCCGACTCGCTGGCCACCTGGTTCCGTCCGGTCCTGGCCGAGGCCGCAGGCTGGGAAGGCATGACCCTGCGCCTAGAGGTGGAGGACCAGGACCACTCGACCACCCTGTTGCGGCGCGGGGACGTGATGGCAGCCGTCACCAGTGAACCGGTTGTCGTGACGGGCTGCCGCATCACCCCGCTCGGTGTGATGCGTTACGTCCCCGTCGCCGCTCCCGGGCTGGTGGACAGGCACGGGGGCCTGGCGGGCCTGCGTTGGGCGCAGCTCCCGGCCCTGCGCTACAACTCCAAGGACGAGCTGCAGTTGCGATTCCTGCGTGCGCTGGGAATCGACGATGCTCCGCCCCAGCCGCAGGTGCCGGGGTCGGAAGCCTTCTTGGCAGGGGTGCTGGCCGGGCTGGGCTGGGGGCTGGTGCCGCAGGTGCAGCTCGACGATGCGCTCGAGCGGGGGCGGCTGGTGCGGCTGCCCGGCGAGCCCGTCGACGTGCCCCTGTACTGGCAGACCTGGCGCGTCGGATCAGCCCGCCTCGAACGACTCGGCGCCGCGGTGCGGCAGGCCGCCCGGATCCTCTCGACGGAATAGTCCGCGCGGTGCAGGGGTTCCACTGCCAGGGGCGGAACCGCTCCGAAGCACCACGACGGGAGACGAACATGGCCAAGGTCACGATCATTGGAGCGCACGGCAAGGTGGCGCTGCAGGCGCTGCCTCTCTTGGTGGAGGCCGGCAACCAGGTGGCGGGTGTGATCCGCGCCCAGGAGCAGGCCGAGGACATTGCGCAGACGGGCGCGGAGCCCGTCGTTGCCGACGTGGAGCAGCTTGGGGTCGAGCAGCTCACCGAACTGTTGCAGGGCACCGACGTGGTTGTCTGGTCGGCCGGTGCCGGGGGTGGCAATCCGCGGCGCACCTATGCCGTCGACCGTGATGCGGCGATCCGCACCATGGACGCCGCGCGTGATGCCGGCGTGGAGCGTTTCGTGATGGTCAGCTACTTCGGTGCGGGCCCCGATCATGGCGTCGACCCCGAGAATTCCTTCTATGCCTACGCCGAGGCGAAGGCCGCGGCCGACGTCTACCTGGAGACCCTGCCGCTGAGCTGGACGATCCTTCGTCCCAGCGCGCTCACCCACGACGAGCCCACCGGCCTGGTGGACGCCGAGGCCGATCAGGCCGGGCAGGTTTCTCGCGGGAACGTGGCGCGCATGATCGCCGCGGCCGTCGCGAACCCGCAGGGCGCGCAGCGTCGCATCATCAGCTTCAACGACGGTCAGACGCCGGTCGACGAGGTGCTGGCCCACTGACCCACCAGCTCCGCCAGTTGTGACAGGTGGCCGATCCGCGGTGCCGTGCTGGCCGCGGACGGCGCCTGGTTCCCGCTGGTGAAGCGGACGAAGGGGCAGCCCAGCTCGGCGGCGATCTCCTCATCGTGATTGGTGTCGCCGACCATCAGGACCTGGCTTGCGGGAAGCTCCGAGGCCTCCAACCAACGTGCGACGATGCCCTGCTTGGACGGATCGAGCGCCTCGTCGGTGTCCAGCACCGCCTCGAAGCATGATGTGAGCCCGTGTCCGTCGACCTGCGGGCCGAGTCGCTCCTGACGCGTGGCCGAGATCAGCACCTGGCGTAGACCCAGCCCCTCGATCGCGGTCAGCGCCTCGCGTGCGCCATCGTGCAGCCCGACGTGCGCCACCCCCGCGTCGAAGAGCTCCACATACCTGCTTGCCCCGCGTCGAAATTCATCATCTCCGACGAAGCCGAGCCGCCTGTAGTACTCGCGGATCGGCCAACCGAAGGCCTCTCGGTAGGCCTGCGGGCCGCTGACCTCGGGCAACCCGGCCTCGCGCAGCGCAACATTGATGCTCGCCAGGCACAGACCCAGATCGTCCAGCAGGGTGCCATTCCAGTCCCAGATGACGGCGGCGACGGTGGGGGCGCAGGTGCTCACCCGTGCATCGTAAGGCAACCGTCCAGGTGGTCAGATCGGGCCATGTCAAGGAATATGCGAATAATGTTGCGTTCTTGATATCAAATCGATCTTCAGGTTTTGCCAGATCAGCTGGATTCAGGACCATCAATTTGGTATTCGCGAGCCCGGAGAAATGATATTTGAGGCTCGATGCATATCTTGTTATCTTGCCAGCGTTTCTGTGTGGGTCCGTCTGGTGGTGCCTTGGGTGTTGCTGTGCCAAAACGCTGACGGGTGGGCTCCGAACTGATCTGAGGAGAATCGTGCCCGCAATCGTGGCGGACGGTCTGTACAAGGTGTTCGGCAAGCGACCCCAGCGAGGAGTGGAGGCGCTCAGATCGGGCGCCACCCGCGGTGACCTGCGCAAAGAGGGATTGACTGCTGCCGTCATCGACGCCAGCTTCACCGTGGACCCCGGCGAGATCTTCGTCGTCATGGGCCTTTCCGGATCCGGGAAATCCACCTTGATCCGCATGGTGAATGGCCTGTGGGAGACCACCGCGGGCGATCTGGAAATCCATGGGGAGAATCTTGCCAAGCTCTCCGATTCTGGCCTGCGCAGGGTGCGTCGTGAAAAGGTCTCGATGGTCTTCCAGCACTTCGCACTGTTGCCGCATCGCACAGTGGGTGAAAATGCTGCCTACGGTTTGAAGGTACAGGGCGTGAATCGCTCCGAGCGTGAGGAGAAGGCCGAGCGGGCCCTGGGGCTCGTGGGGCTTGGCGGCTGGGGAGGCTCCTACCCTGGTGAGCTCTCCGGCGGCATGCAGCAGCGGGTCGGGCTGGCCCGTGCACTGGCTGCCGGCACCGACATCCTGCTGATGGACGAGGCCTTCAGCGCCCTGGATCCCCTCATTCGTCGTGACATGCAGGACCAGCTGGTGGAACTGCAGCAGAAGCTCGACAAGACCATTCTTTTCATCACCCACGACCTCAACGAGGCGATGCGCCTGGGTGACCGGATCGCCATGATGCGCGACGGGCGGATCGAACAGATCGGCACGGCCGAGCAGATCCTCAACAACCCTGCCAATGACTACGTCTCCACCTTCATCCAGGACGTGGACCGCACCAAGGTGCTGACCGCCGCCCACATCGCCGAACATCCACCGGCGGTGTTGGGCGCCGAGCAGGGGCCCAAGGCGGCGCACAAGCTGCTGCGCGAGATGCAGAACCAGTGGCTGCTGGTCCTGCGCCGTGACCGAACCCCGGCAGGGGTCCTGTGGGAGGACGACGTGGCCCGCGCCGTGCGGCAGGGGGAGACCCAGCTGCCCTGGTCTCGTGAGCACGAGATGCCCGTCGTCCCGCACGACACCCCGATCGCCGAGCTCTTCGAACACTCGGCCAAGCACCTGTCGCCTCTGATCGTCGTCGACGACCAGGGCCGCTTCACCGGCGTGATCCCACGCGTGACGCTGCTCACCGCCGTCGGTGAGTCGCAGAACGAAACCACCACCGAGGTCCAGACGGTGACCACGCAGGCCGACGAACCGGGCCATGGCGCCACCGCGGTTGCACGAGAGGGAGGTGCCCGAGCATGATCCAGGAGATCGACATTCCCAAGGTGCCGGTCGGTCGCGTCGTGGAGCGCGGCATCGACTGGATGACCGCCAACTGGAGCGGCTTCTTCGACGCCATCACCGCTGCCGTCTCGTGGCTGGTTGGTGGTCTGACCGACGTGCTGGTGGCCGTGCCCGAGCCGGTGATGATCGTCATCTTCGCCCTGCTGGCCTGGCTCGTCCGTAGCTGGCGGCTCGCCCTGGGCACCTTGTTGGCCTTCGGGCTGATCTGGTCGATGGGCTTGTGGTCTGCCTCGATGCAGACCCTGTCCCTGGTGCTGATGGCCACCCTGTTCGCGGTGCTCATCGCCGTGCCGCTGGGAATCGCCGCGGCCCGCAATGACCACGTGAGCGCCTTCGTCAAACCGGCGCTCGACCTGATGCAGACGATGCCGGCCTTCGTGTACCTGATCCCCGCCATCACCTTCTTCGGAATCGGTGTGGTGCCCGGCGTGCTCTCGACGTTGATCTTCGCCCTGCCGCCGGGGGTGCGCATGACCGAGCTCGGCATCCGCAATGTCGACGCCGAGACGGTGGAGGCAGGGCACTCCTTCGGCGCCACCCCGGGCCAGATCCTGCGTGGCATCCAGCTTCCGCTGGCCGTCCCGACGATCATGGCCGGCGTCAACCAGGTGATCATGCTCGCGCTGTCGATGGCGGTGATCGCCGGCATGGTGGGCGCCGACGGCCTCGGCAAGGACGTGACCGCCTCGATCGCCTCGCTCAACACCGCGCAGGGCGTGGAGGCGGGACTGGCCGTGGTCTTCCTGGCCATCTACCTGGACCGACTCACCGACTCCCTGGGCCGCCCCGGGGAGTACCGGGGTTCCCTGATGGCCCGGTTGCGACGCTCCGGGATGGCCCCGCGCCGACGCCACGCGCTGCTGGCGGCCGTCGCGGCGCTGGTGCTGGCCCTCGTGGTGAGCTTCTCCCTGGTCGATCCCAAGAAGCTGGGGGGCGGCAGTAAGGGCACCATCGTGATCGGCAACATCCCCGCCTGGACCGACATCCGCAGCTCCGCCTACCTGTGGGGCAACCGGCTGGAGGCCCTGGGCTACGACGTGGAATACCAGGTGCTGAGCGAGCCCGCCCCGATGTATGCGGGACTGGCCGCTGGTGACATCAACATCAACCCCTCGGCCTGGACCGACATCACGCACAAGCCGTACATGGACAAGTTCCGCGACGACGTGGAGATGCTTGGCACCTTCAACGACAGCGCCATGAACATGCTTGCGGTGCCCGAGTACAGCTCCATCGACTCGATCGAGGACCTCAAGGGCAAGTCGGGGCAGTTCGACGGGCGCATCGTCGGGATCGAACCCGGCGCCGGTCTCACCAAGACCGCCCAGACCAAGGTGATCCCTGACTACGGCTTGCAGGAGTACGAGCTGGTCACCTCGTCGACCACGGCGATGCTGTCGGAGCTGCAGGCGGCGATGAAGAAGAAGGACGACATCGTCGTCACCCTGTGGAAGCCGTACTGGGCCAAGACGAAGTTCCCCGTGAAGGAGCTAAAGGATCCCAAGAAGTCCTTCGGCGACGGCGAGGGCATGAACATCCTCGGCAACAAGGGATTCGCCGAGGAATTCCCCGAGGCCGCCGAGTACCTGGGCAAGGTGAAGCTCACCGATGACCAGTACGGCGACCTGGAGAACACCGTGGTGAACGAGTTCGGTGAGGGGCAGGAAGAGGAGGCCGTCGAGGCGTGGCTGGAACGCAATCCCGACGTGCTGCCACCCGTCGAGGGCTGATTTGCCACCACGGATCCCCATCAGGGGCGAGGCCGGTCTTCCGAGAGGGGGCCGGCCTCGTGTCTGCGCGGCCATACTCCGCAAAGCGCCCATTCCTTGCCAGCAAGGCCATGGCGGCAGGCGTGGCGTCATCCGAGATCGCACCGGGCGTGATCGGTCTGCGGAGTTCGACGACGGGTCCTGTGTGCAGGTGCGGCAGACTGGAACCATGAACTCGCCGCGATACCCGGTGCCCGCAAGGCAGCCCGAGTACCGGCACCCTCCGGGCAAGGTCTCGGCACGCGGGTCGTTCAAGCTCTTCGAACTGCTCTCCGCCGCCTTCGTGGTGGCAGCCCTGGCATTGGCCTTCTGGCTGGCGGCGATCCTGCTCACCACAGGCTTCACCGGGCATCGCGTCCGGCTCTTGCACCTGCTGCTGTTCTGGGGCGTCACCGCCTATCTGGCGCTGCCGCGGGTGCACCAGCTGATGACCCTGCTCTACCTGCCCGACTACTACATCGGGCGTACCCGCACCGCCGACGGGCTGCTGGGCGACCCGATCAACCTGGCCCTGGACGGCAACGAGCACGACGTGCACGCGGCCATGCGGGCAGCCGGCTGGCATCGCGCCGACGACCTGTCGGTGCGTACCGCCTGGACCACCATCGTCTGCTGGCTCACCCGCCGGTCATATCCGAAGGCCCCGGTGTCCGGGCTGTACCTGTTCGGGCGCCTGCAGGACTTCGCCTACCAGCAGGAGGTGGACGGCAACCTGTCGCAGCGCCACCACGTCCGGTTCTGGAGGGTGCCCCGCGGATGGGTGCTGCCGGGCGGTCACAAGGCCCAGTGGCTGGCCGCAGCCACCTATGACCGTGCGGTGGGCTTCTCGATGTTCACCTGGCAGATCACCCACAAGATCGACGAGAATATCGACATCGAACGCGACTACCTGATCGACACGGTGCGCTTCGCGGATCCCGAGACATCAGTGCACGTCATCAAGGACTTCTCCACTGCCTATCACCATCGAAACGGTGGTGGCGACCGGGTGCGCACCGACGGTGACATGCCGGTGCTGGACGTCACGGGAGCGCTGATGCGGGTGGGCAAGGAACGCGTCGGGGCTCGTCCCTACCGCTACCCCGGTTTCACCCAGCACGGCATCCCGCCCACCCCGCTGGTGATCGCCGGTGTCCTGGTGGCCCTGCGCGCCCTGGTGGCGGGGGTGGCTCTGGGCTTCGTCGGGCTGCGCGAGGCGGCGGAACGGGTGCTCGGCAACGCCCTCGACCTTCGTTTCAGCGCCCTGGCCGCCGTGGCGGCCGTCATCCTGTGGTGGTTCATCATCGCGCGCAAGCGCCTGGCATGGGTGGCCTTGATGTCGGTGGCCACCGCCGATGCCCTGCTGCAGCTGATGGCGGTCTCGGCGGACGCCGCGTCCGGGCTGGGCAACTTGCTGGCCGCCGGACTCTCGGTGCTGACGGTGCTGGCGGTCAGTGCCACGCCGGTGCGCACCTGGGTCTCGCGCGGACGTCGCGAACCGGAGGTCACCTTGCCCGACGGCCAGTGGCGCCATGCCCGGGTCACGCGCCAGTGACTGCTGCTGGTTGGGTTCGCCATGCGACGATGACTGCATGGCATGGATCGTTCTCGTCATCTCCGCCCTGTTCGAGGCCGTCTGGGCGACGGCCCTGGACCGGATCGACGGTCTGAACCGGCCCCTGCCCATCGTGGTCTTCCTGGTGGGAATGGTGCTCTCGATGACGGGACTGGCCTACGGCATGCGGGAGATCCCGGTTGGCACTGCCTATGCGGTGTGGGTGGGCATTGGCGCCTTGGCGACGCTGGCCTACTCGATGGCCAGTGGCAACGAGGCGGTGAGCCTGGTGAAGATCCTGCTGGTGCTGGGCATCGTCGGTTGTGTGGCTGGCCTGAAGCTGGTCAGCACCCCCGCCGTCTGAGGGGCTGCTGACCCGGGCTCGTCCTGCTCCGACCGGCGGCATAGTCTTGGGGGCAGAGGGAAGTTCGTCGACGCGTGAGAGGCCGGGCCGCGTCGGCACTGGATGGATCCTGGAGAATTCATGACACCCCCTTCACCCGGCCCGTTGACGCCCGGCAACCCCCGAGGCCTCGAGCCGAGCCTGCCAGCCGCTGCCGGCTGGTCCTTCCTCATCACCTCATTCCTGGGCCGACTGCCCAGCTCCATGGTGCAGTTGGGCTACCTGCTGGTGCTGAGCCAGAGCGGTTATGGGTTGGCAGCCGGAGGGCTCGCCGTCGCCGCCGTGGGGCTGGGCAGCGCCCTGGGCGGTCCTGCCGTGGGTCGCCTGGTTGATCGTTTCGGCCCACTGCCCGTCGTGGCGGGGGCCACGGTGGTCTCACTGGTCGGCCAGCTGGCCGTCGTGGCGTTGCTGCTGCGCGAAGCGCCGTTGGCCCTGCTGCTGGCCTGCGCCGCTCTGGTGGGTGCGGCCAATCCCCAGATCGGTCCCGTGGCGCGCAGCCACTGGTCACGACTGGCGGTGAGGCACAAGTCGCCTCACCTGGTGCAGCGCGCACTCGGTTATGAGGGGGCGGTCGACGAGACGGGCTTCGTCGTGGGCCCGGTCCTGGCGGGCGCCCTGGTCAGTGTCTTCGGTCCGCTCGGTGCGGCATCGGCCATCTGGGTCTTCACGCTTGCCCTGCAGGGATTGTTCATCGGTCATCTGGCCTTCCGCCGCAAGGAGTGGGCAGGTGATGACCCGTCGACGACGACCTTGGGCGGACGCACCGGATCGGTGGGCAGCCTGCCCATGCTGTGGCCGATGCTGGGTTGCCTGGGCGTCGGCACCCTGTTCGGTTCGACGCAGACCGCCCTGACCGCGGTCTTCGACTCCCGTGGCACTCCCGGCATCACGGGGCTGGTCTACGGCTGCGTCGGGATCGGCAGCGGCGTGGCCAGCCTGTTGGTGGGCCGCTTCTCCTACCGTTTCGCCCTGCCCTGGCGGGTGCTGCTGGGCGCCGTGCTCGTCGGCACCGGCGCGGCGGGCATGATGACGCTTCCCTCGGCGCCGATGGCCGGCCTCTGGGGCGTCGTGCTGGGGCTGGGGGCCGGATTCATCCTGGTGAGCTCGTTCACCTGGATGGAGGCGATCGCCCCGCGCCACCGGATGGCGACGATGATGACCGTGCTGGCCACCTGCATCACGCTGGGCGTGAGTCTTGGTGCGGCGGTGGCCGGGCGGTTGGCCGAGACGCTGCACCATGGTTTTTGGCCCTTGTTGGCGACTGCCGCCGCGGCAGTCCTGGCGGCCGGGGGGATGCGGATCCACCTGCCGCTGTGGCGATCCTCGCGGGGCTGAGGTCAGCGTCGCTCGGCGTTGCCGACGTACTCGGTGAGCCAGCCGATCATCTCGCGCAGCTCGTCCCAGCCGTCGTTGATGTATTCGGCGGCCTCGGGCGTGGCCATCCAGGCCGGACGTCCCAGGTTGAGTCGGGCAGAGATGCTCTTGTAGCGCAGCAGCTCCAGCCGTGGCGCATCGGCCGGGACCCCGCGCGGCCTGGTGGCCAACCGATCCCCGACCAGTTCGTACCCGGCATCGGTGAGTTCCTTGACGAGGGCTTCGAACTGGATCCCGGTGGCGTCATTCGCGATGGCGCTGCGGTAGCGGGCCAGCTGGTCTCCGGTGGAGAAGTAGCTGCCCCCGGCCAGGAAGAAACCGTCGGCGTCCACCTGGAAGTACCACCCAGCGTGGTCATGGCTGCGTGCATAGAGCCCCTGGTGCCGCTTGTAGGGGGTCTTGTCGTGGCTGAACCGCACGTCGCGATTGGGGCGGTAGACCTTCGTCTCGCCGAAGGCGGGCCCGATCATCTCGGCCAGCGCCTCCAGCGGTTCACGCACCAGCCGCTGGTAGTCGGACTTGTGCGCCAGCCACCATTCACGGTTGTTGTTGACTTCCAGTTCTTGGTAAAAGGCAACGGCGTCGAGCGGGATTCCGGTGAAGGCCATGGACCAACCCTAGGCACCTCGCAAGGGGACTGCGGGGCAGAGTCCGCAAAGCGACCACGCAGGCCACCACCTCCGAGCAGCCGGCGCGGGACACCGGCTTGTGTGCCGCCGTGCGTGGTCGGTTTGCGGAGTCGGAAGCGGCACCACCCCGAATCACCCGCTCGGGGACGGGTCAGGGCAGTGGCTGCCAGGCGACGGTGAAGTCGTCGTGCGGCTTCTGGGCGCGGGCCGCCAGCTGTTCCGCGGCACGGCCTTCCGCCTCCCGCACCGCGGCATGTGCCAGGTCAGCACGCCCGTCCAGAATCCAGCAGCCGAGTTCGACGAGCCCGCCACCCAGGAGCTGGTGGTGCCGGGTGACGCCATCACTGGCCGCGATGACGCCGCGCAACTCGTGGCGGGAATGGCGCTGCACCAGCGCCTGGGCGGCGGCCGCCGGGTCGTGGTGGCAGCACCACCAGCCGCCCGGCTGGTTGCGGGTGGCTTCCATCAACTGCCTGCGTGCCCTCATGATCTGGCCGTGGTCGGTCAACCCGGCCTCCGCTGCATCGGCCAGCGCTCCCAGCCGGTCGTCGCACAGTTCGGTGACCTGCCCGTCATGCCAGACGAGCAGGATCGACGCATCACACAGCACCAAGATCTCCAGCTGGTCACCGTCGATGCGCCAAGCGGCCACGGTGGCGCTGGGCGATCCCTCCTCCAGCCGACATTCGGGGTGGCTCCGGGCGACGCTCTCGATGCTCTCGGCCAACGCCTCCCGCATGCTGCCCTCGCGATGGGCCAGCGCGTCGCGATAGGTGGTCGCCAGTTGCTGGGCATACCAGTCGACACTGTGATGACAACCCAGCCGCTGGTCCTTGGGCAGACCCGCACCGTCGACGACCACCCCGATTCCCGGTGCCGTCGCGGCAGCATCCTCATTGGGCCTGTCAGGCCGTGCCGGCCGGGTGAAGACGCTGGGAGCGGTCATGTCCACAGTCTCGCACCGCCCCGCCCGCTGGCCTTGCGTCCGCGGCGGGCGCCACCGGTCACTTCAGGGCCGACTTGGCCTGCCACTGCTCCCAGCTGAGGTCCCACGCCGTCCAACCATTGCCAACCTCCAGCTTGCGGTCGCTGCCGGTGAACACGACGGGATCACCCACCTGGGCATTGCTGTACAGGGCGTACATCTGCTCATTGCTCATGCCGACGCAACCGTGGGAGGCATTGCGGACGCCGAAGTTGCCTTCATTCCACGGCGCGGAGTGGATGAACTCACCCGACTGGGTGACGCGCAGCGCATAGGCCGCCTTCACCTCGTAGCCCTCGGAGGAGTCGCGGGCGATGCCGGTCGTCTCGGAGTTCATCGTGATGTTCTCCGCCTTCTCCATCACCACCTTGGTGCCGGAGCGGGTGACGAAGCCGGGCTTGCCGGCGGTCATCGGCCAGGTGCCGATCTGCTTGCCGTCACGCATCCACGTGATGGTGTGCTTGGCCAGGTCCACCTTGCCCTGTTGGTTCTTGCCGATGGTCAGGTCCAGCGTGCGGTTGAGCTGGCCGTAGTTGCCGCCGCCCGCATCGACGCCATTGAGGCGGGCGTCGAGCTTCACCTTGGTGCCGGGCTTCCAGTGTTCCTTGGGGCGCCAGTGCGCGGTCTTGTCGTCCATCCACCCCCAGGATCCCTCCTGGGCAGGGGTGGAGGTGACGTGCATGTTCCGCTCGAACTCGGCCTTGTTCTTGACCGGAATGTCGAACTGGACGACGACGGGCTGCGCCACGCCGTAGGGCCCGTTGATCACCGGCGACAGGGTGGGGAAGACCTCCTGCGAGCGCTCCAGCGTGGCGGTGCGGAAGGTGGCCTTGCTGCTGAGGGGTTCGCCGTCGGTGGCGGTGCCGGTGGCGGTGATCGTGTAGCTGGCGCCGGGGTCCAGTCTGTTGTCGGCGGTCCAGACTCCCCGGTCGTCGGCCTTGGCCGTGAGGCTGGTCACCGCATTCTTGCCCGATGCGGTGGTGGTGATCTGCACGTCATCGATGGTGCCCGCGGTGGGGGTGACGCTCAGCAGCGTGCTGACGGGCACGTCGGTGGCACCATCGCGCACGTTGATGGCGAGCCCGGGCTTGCCCTGCGACCCGCCCGGGGCGGCGCCCTGGTCTGCCGTCGCCGCGGTGCTGGGCCCCTCCTTCCCCGTTGGGCCCTCCTTCCCCGTTGGGCTCGGCGTGCCGGAGGCGGACTGACCGGTGCTGGCCTGGGTCTGGCTGGCTGGGGCCGCGACGTTCTTGGTGTCGTCGCCGGCCGCGCAGCCGACGGCACACAGCATGGCCACGGCCGCAGTCAGCGTCGTCGTGCGCTTCATCGTCTCTCCTGGGCTTCTGGTGCCGGGCACTGACGGGTCTTCCCGCCCCGGCGCAGCCCAATTGTTGGCCAGCAGGGGGTCTTCGCCGCCCGCCCCCGGCCAATACTCGGTGAATCTTCAGAGGAGGCTGTGCTTCCGGTCGTTTTCTGGCAAGGATGGGGTGACGACGAGTGGGCCACGGGCCGCAAGGAGGCGATGATGCCGCAGCAGGTGCGGGTGGAGATCGAGCAGGCGGTGGCGCAGCTCGTGCTGTGCGCCCCGGATTCGGGCAATCGGGTCGACATCGGGTTTGCCCAAGACCTGGCCCGCGCGGTGGAGGTCATCGCGCAGGCCGACGAGGTGCGCGTGGTGTGGCTGTGGGCCGAGGGCAAGGACTTCTCCCAAGGTGGCGACCTGCGCCCCTTCCATGCCGCGATCGACCAGTTGGACGAGGCCCTGCCCGAGCTCTTCGAGGCCTTCAACCCGGCCTTGGAACAGTTGTGGTCGCTGCCGGTCCCGGTGGTGGCCCAGGTACAGGGCTGGTGTGTCGGAGGGGCGCTGGGAATGGTGTCGTTGGCCGACGTGGTGGTGGCGGGCGCTTCCACGCGGCTGCGGCCGGCCTTCCCCGGTCTGGGCATCTCGAATGCGGGCGGCTCGACGATCGGTTTCGCGTCGCGGATGGGGCCGGCAGCGGCTCGGCGCTTCTGCATGCTCAATGAGTTGCTGGACGCCGAGCAGGGCCGGCAGGCGGGTCTGCTGGACGTCGTCGTGGACGATGACCTGTTGCGCGCCAGGGCGGAGGAGGTCGTCCACCAGCTGGCATCCGGGCCCACCTTGGCCTACGTGGGAATGCGCCACAACTTCGCGCGGTTGGTAGGGGTGAGTGTGGCTGAGAGCCTGGGTTTCGAGGCGGAGAACATCCGGGTCTGTGCCGCATCCCAAGATGCCCGAGAGGCCGTGACCGCCTTCATGGAGAAGCGTCCTTCGGTGATGCGGGGGAAGTGACCGGCAGGGGCTTCGGATGGTCGAACCTCAGTCGCTGGACAAATGTCCGGCATAATGAATCGGGGGGGGGGAGGAGATCGACGTGGGCCACGACGAACGCCGCAACTTTGCCAATGCACTGTCGCGAGCCATGAAGGACACCCGCACCAGCCTGCGTTCCCTCCAGTCGCAGCTGGCCGGACGCGGTGCGAACATCGATCAAGCCACCCTTGACTACTGGCGCAGGGGCGAGGCCCTGCCTGCCCAGCAGAGTTCGCTGCGCACCCTGCAGCTCATGGAGGAGATCCTGGCCTTGGGGCCGGGCCACCTGTCGTCGCTGCTGCCCAAGGACAGCATCAGCCGGTGGGACCAGGTGCGTGAGGCCGCCGAGCAGGAACAGGTGCAGCGGGCCCTGGAGGTGATGGGCCTGCCATCGCTGGAGGACTTCGAGTACGTCTTCGTCCAGGACCACGTCCGTGTCCGAGCCGATCACCGGGGACAGTTCGAGCGGAGCAAGCACATGGTGCGCGCCACGGTCGACGGGCTCGAATCGGTTCCGGTGAGCATGCGGATGAGGTTCCTCACCGACCCGCCACCCCGGATCAGGACGCACAATGGGTGCGTCCTCAGGGACGTGGTTCAGCTGGACGACGAGGGCCTGTTCTGTGCCAACATCGCCCTGCCGCGGCCGCTGCGCAAGGGCGAGTTGCACATGTTCGACTATTCCTTCGACTGGGGTTACAGCAGGCAGCCCGATTCCGACGGGCTCACCAGATTGGTCCGCGACGGGCTCTCCTACTGGGCCGTGGTGGTGGACTTCGAGGGTGACCTGCCCCAGAGCATCTACTTCGACTTCAGCCCGGACGGGGCCCCCTGGGAGGGCGACGGTGAGGGCGTGCGTCAGACGGTGCGCCCACAGCGGCAGGTGCAGCGCGCGCTGCGCGATCCGGCGCGCGGATTCCACAACGTGAGCTGGGTGTTCTGACATGGCCGACGAACAGTCATTCGCCCAGCGGTTCAGCCGGGCCGTCGACGAGTCGGGGCTCAGCCTGGAACAGCTGAGTGCCCAGTTGATGGTCCGCGGGGCCCGGATCTCTCCCTCCACGCTGCAGGCCTGGGCGGAAGGACGCGAGACCCCCTCGCCCAGGAGCGACCTGACCGTCCTTCGTGCCCTCGAGCGTCTGTTGCCCTCGGTCCCGCTGACCATGGTGCACGAGGCCAACAGGCAAGCGGGCCGCGTATGGGATCCGCTGGTGGCCATCCCCCGTGGTCATCCAGAACGGGCTCGGCTGGCCGATGTGCGCTCCATGACGCAGCAGCAGTTCGAGGTGCCGGTGCTGCACGTTTCCACCGTCCTGCGCTCCAACCTCAGCGTGATGGAACGCAGCATCCACCTTGTGGCCCAGCCGTTGGGCGCCTTCCGGCATGATCCCAGCCTCTTGATGCTGGTGCCCGCCGGCGCGACCACCGAGGTGCTGGACGGCCAGGACCGCCACCAGGTCTCCGATCCCGTCAGGATCGATGACCGGCATGACCTGGTGCACGTCTCGTCGCGCCGTTCCAGCACCACTCGTGCCGGCCAACTGATCGTGAACCAGATGACCTTCCGGATCTCGACGCCCGGCCCGATCCGTTCGATCCCTTGCGTGCTGCCCGGCCCGGTCAACCTGTTCAGTCTGGACGTCACCTTCAAGGGCCGTGCACCGGATGCGGTCACGCGCGACTACCAGCCCGAGCACACGGCACCGGTCGAGGAAGTCCCACTGGAGCCGGGAAGCCATGTGCAGTACGCCACGCAGGATGCTCCCGTCGGCCTGTACCAGTTGCGTTGGTGAACCCGCACCACGACGAACGGTCAGTGGCGGCGGACGGGTCAGTGGGTCAGTACGCGAAGTGTCTGCTCGAGGCCCCGCTCGGCCCGAGCCATCCGACTGATGCGGTGGGCCCGTTCTGCGTAGCGATCCGATTCCGGCCCCGTCAACGCGTCGATCAGCCGCGCCAGCTCCCCTGGTTCCAGGCCATGACGGCCGAGCCTTCCCGGGGAGGGCCCCAAGCCCAGGGCATGGAGTCGCTGCGCATGCAGGGGTTGGTCGACGCCGAAGGGGATCACCGCGGTGGGGCGTCCGCTGCGGATGGCCTCATGGCTGGTGCCCGCGCCGCCATGGTGGATGGTGGCGGCCACCTCGGTGAAGAGCCGGTCGAAGGGGGCATGGTCGATCGCGAAGACCTCGCGCGTGACGGGGCCGGCAGCCAGGCCGGGGCGGGCGAGGGTCAGGACCGGCCTGCCGGTGCTCTCGGCCGCCGCGAGGATCGCCTCGGTGTCGCGTTCCATCGTGAACTGGGTGAAGCTGCCGAATCCGATGAAGACGGGTCTGCGTCGCAGGAAGTCCCGCAGTTCTGGGGCGAGGTCGAAGGGCATGGCCGGCGGAGGCAGGTAACCGGTCTGGCGCGTCGTGGCCGGCCAGTCGGGTGCGGTCGGGATCAACAGCGGACTGGCGGCCAGGATGATGGGGTGCTCGTCGGCCAGCCGGGTGAGGGCGCGAAAGCCCTTGTGTGGCAGGCCCAACCGGCGTCGAACCGCGGTGGTGAGCGCATTGCCCAGTGACGTGGACAACTCCCAGCTGAGCCGTGCTCCCCAGCGGTCATAGGGCTCCCAGCCCGTGAAGTACTGCGGTGCGATGAAGCTCTCCCGGCGCAGCGTGGGCAGCTGGCCCGT
This sequence comes from Luteococcus struthionis, assembly GCF_048595755.1. Taxonomy (GTDB): domain Bacteria; phylum Actinomycetota; class Actinomycetes; order Propionibacteriales; family Propionibacteriaceae; genus Luteococcus. The sequence goes on along the minus strand of NZ_CP184360.1, from coordinate 695,039 downwards.
GTAGACCATCGTGGCGAGTTTGCAGCCGAGCCCTGCGACGCAGGCCATCGTAGCGCCGCGGGTCAGGGCACCGGTCACCACGGTGTCGGCCGGCCCCACCGTGGCGAGCAATGCCGCGGCGAAGGACTCGGCCAGCTGGGAGACCCACTGTTTCAGCAGCAGGTATTGCCCGGGCATGAACTGTGCCAGCAGGTCCTGGAATCGAGAACGGTCGAGCGCGTCGTCGATGGTCGCCGGCACGGGGACGAAATGCGCCGCGGGGGCAAGGCGTGCGGCCAGCGACTCGTAGTCGGCAAGCGCGACGATGCTCGCCTCATGGCCGCTGCTGGTCAGGGCATTGGCAAGGGAGGCCATCGGTTGTACGTCGCCCCGCGAACCCAGAGCCACCAGTACGAACATGTGTTTCTCCTATGTCAAGCGGCTAGTGGGATGCAAGTCCTGGGGGCGGCTGGGGTGGTGGTCTGGGGTGGGTTCTTCAGGGTGGTGAACACGATGCGCACGAGGTGGCGTTTCAGGCAGCGCAGTGCTTCACGCTTGGACTTCCCCTCGGCCAGTTTCTTGTCGTAGAACGTTTTGCCCAGAGAATCCTTGAGCCGGGTCTGCGTGACGGCGATGCGGTGGATCGCGCAGTTGATCTGTTGATTGCCTGAGCGGGTCATGCGGACTCGCCCTTCGGTGCGGCCAGACCAGACCGGGATCGGCGCGATTCCGGCGTGGCGGGCCAGTTGGGCCTCGTGCGTGAACCGTTCGATCCCGCCGATCTCACCGACCAGCTTCGCAGCGGTCAGCTCCGCGCAGCCCGGCAATGCCACCAGTTGCGGCGCCCGCTGCCGCACCAGGATGCTGATGCGACGTTCGAAGGTCTTGATTCTTCCGGTGAGGGTGATGACGTCGGCCAGCTCGTCGAGGGCCAGGTCGACGACGATGCCGCCCGGCAAGGACTCCAACCACGCGCGTAGCGCATTGTGGTGCGCAACCCGGTCCAGGCTGCGGGGCTTCACGTCGTGTTCGGGGTCGAGTTCGTGGACGCGCCACAGCAGGCTGTTGATGGTGGCAGTGCGCTGCTTGACCAACGTGTCACGCCGATCGACCAACAGCTTCAATTCGCGGGCCTGCTCGTCGTGCTGGGCACGAGGCAGGTCGGGGTCGGTCAGCGCGGCCCGCGCGACCGCGAGCGCGTCGATCGGGTCGGACTTGCCGCGGGTGCGGGCGATCTTGCGGGCCTGGGCCATCATCTTCGGCGGGACCCGCACCACCACCTGCCCAGCGGCGAGCAGGTCAATCTCGAGGCGGGCTGACAGGTGCCGGCAGTCCTCGATGGCCCATTCCAGATCAGGGCCGAACTCGCGTCGGGCCCAGAAGAGGGCCTTGTGATGGCCGGATGTGGTCGCTGTGACCGTGAGTTGGCCGAGCTTACGGCCCGCGTGGTCGATGGCGACGAAGGTGTGTGTCTGCTTGTGAACATCGGCTCCAACGACAACCATGGTGGTTGCCTCCTTTCACCTGATCAGTGCAGGGACGGCTGGGCCGGTCGGCGGACACATCTCGGTGGGGGCGATGCCACGCTCCTATCAAGTCACGCCGGCCGGTCCGTCACACCAGCCGCCGACAAAACACATGAACGCCACGAAGGCAAGCAGCCTACGAGTCAGACGACTGGTGATCAGGATCCAACCACCGCGACACGTCGCGGTGCCATCACCCTGACACTGAGGCCAGCCTAGGCCGGGAGGGGGTGGGACGGCGCCCCGCGTTCCGGCGCTGAGTCCAAGTGCCGCGCTCACCCACCTGCAAGCGGCACGTTCGCCTCCCGGGCGGCGCCTCGTCGGCCCCGAACTCCGCAGAACCGCCTCGCGTCGCGGTGCGGGTGCACGGTCCCCGCGTGCTGCGCTCACGGCCAGCGCCGTGCGTGGACGGTTTGCGGAGTTGACCAGGTGGGGCCCGGTTTGCGTCCGGCGCCAACTCGGCGCAGAGTCGAACCTATGGCCGCAAAGCAGTACCCCGTCTGGGTGCAGGAAGTCTCCGACGAGGAACTCGTCGAAAGTTTCGGTGCCCCAACCTTCTTTCGCGGCTCTGACTACGCCAAACAGCATCGAGTTGAGCGCGTCACGGTGGCGAGCGAAGGGGCCGTCTCCGCCTTGGTGCGGGGCAGCGGCCATTCCCCGTACTACGTGCTGGTCACCTGGGACGGCACGCGTGCCAGCAACACCTGCACCTGTCCGGTCCGCAAGGACTGCAAACACGGTGCTGCCCTGGTCCTGCACCTGCGCGCCGCCAGCCAGCGAGCCCTGGCACCGCAATGGCAGCGAGAACTGCTGCGCGTGGTGGGCGGCGACGAGGCCCAGGAGGGGGGTACTGCGCTGGGCATCCAGTACACCTTGCTGCTGCACGACGTGGAGATCCGCCCGGTCTACTGGGGTACTCGCAATGTCTGGGCCCGGGGCCAGCTCACCTGGGACCGCATCGGCTCACCGCCGGCGACCGGCCGCACCTCCAGCTACAACCGTGCCCATACCCGGGCCTTGGAACGCATCCACACCGCGGTCGTGGAGGCCAGACGCACCCGGTGGGGATATTCCACGACTCGCCCCGGGCACCTGCTGCTCTCGGAATTGGGGCACGAGGGGTGGCGCCTGCTGCAGGAGGCACGCCAGGTGGGCATCGAACTGGTCCCTGCGAAGGAGTCCAAGGCGGTGACCTTCAGAGGGGCCGAGCTCGAGCTGGGGGCCCGGCTGACTCCAGACGAGGCGGGTGGCCTGCGGCTGGAACGTCAACTGCTGCTCGACGGGGAGCCGGTACGTCCCCTGAACCTGTTGGGGGTGCCGCCCCACGGTGCCCTGCTGCCCGATGCCTCGGGGAGCCGGATCGTCGTGGGTTTCCGCGAACCATTGGACGAACATGCCCAGGCACTGGCCCAGCTGCCTGCGGTGGAGGTGCCCGCCGAGGACGTGGGTGAGTTCGCCCTGGACTACCTGCCGCGCCTTCGTCGCGTTGCCCCGGTGCGTCACCCCGACGAGCTTGAGTTGCCCACCGCGCAGCCTCCCAAGTTGTTGGTCCAGCTCTCCGAGACTCTCGCGGCCACAGGCGTCGCAGCCACCCTCTCGGTGGGTTTCCGCTACGCCTTCTCCGGCGACGCGGACACCTCGATTGACGTGACCTCGCGCACTGGCCGCACCTTTGCCGCCCGCGATGCGGCCGCCGAGCAAGGCTTCCAGCCGCTCGTGCGGCAACTGCTGGGCACCGGTCACGCCTCGTCGCTGCCTGTGCAGCAGGAGCTGGTGGGCAAACCATTGCTGGAACTGTGGCAGCGCCTGGGCGAGCTCGAGGAGCGCGACGACGTGGTGGTGGAGGTGTGGCAGGACGCGCCCGACTACCAGGAGTTGGAGGAGGCGCCGCAGATCTCGCTCGAGGTCGACGACAACCCGGGGCGTGACTGGTTCGATCTTGAGGTCCAGGTCTCGGTCGGGCAGACGCGTATCCCCTTGCCGGAGTTGCTGCGCGCCTTGAGCGCCGGGGACGACCACCTGGTGCTCGACAACGGGGAATGGTTCGCCCTGGAGCATCCTGAGCTGGATCGGCTGCGTGAGTTGTTGGCCGAGGCCCGGTTGCTGACCGACCCGGAGGGCGACGGTTCCCTGCTTCGGCTTCGCCCCGAGCATGTCGGTTGGTGGGAGGAACTCGTCGAGCTGGGGGTGGTGGCCCGTGACAACCAGGCCTGGACGCGCATCGCCAGTCGACTGTTGGCGGCCGAGGGCGCCCCGGAGATCGACGCGCCCGCCAACCTGGACGCTGACCTGCGTGGTTACCAGCTGACCGGCTTGCGCTGGATGGACTTCCTGCGAAGCGTGGGGCTGGGCGGGATCCTCGCCGATGACATGGGTCTGGGCAAGACCTTGCAGGCGCTGGCCCTGGTCTGTTCGCTGCAGGAGCGCGGGCTCCTGCACGGCCCGGTGCTGGTGGTGGCGCCCTCCAGCGTGGTCGGTGCCTGGGCTGAACAGGCCGAGCGCTTCGCCCCGACGCTGAAGGTGGCTGCGCTCACCCAGACCGTCCGCAAGCGTGGCGTCTCGGTGGCCGAGGCCATCCAGGGGATGGACGTGGTGCTCACCAGCTATGCGGTGGCGCGTCTGGACGTGGAGGAGTTCGAGCAGGTCGGCTGGCAGCTCATGTTGCTCGACGAGGCCCAGTTCGTGAAGAACCGCCAGTCGCGCACCTACCAGGCGATGCGACGCATCCCGGCGGGGGTGCGGTTCGCACTGAGTGGCACCCCTCTGGAGAACAACCTGATGGACCTGTGGTCGATGCTGTCGCTCACCACGCCGGGGCTGTTCCCGGATCCGCGGGAATTCACCGAGCACTACCGCAAGCCCATCGAGGAGGGCGACGACGAGGCTGATGAGAGGTTGGCCCAGCTGCTGCGCAGGATCAGGCCTGTCCTGCTGCGACGCACCAAGGAACTGGTCGCCCCGGAACTGCCTCCGCGCCAGGAGCAAGTGGTCCCGGTGGAACTCAACGACGCCCATCGTCGGGTCTATGACCGCCAGTTGAACCGGGAACGGCAGCGGGTGATGGGGCTGGTCGACGACCTGCAGAAGAACCGCATCACCATCCTGCGGTCGCTGACGGTGCTGCGCCAGCTGAGCTTGGCCGCGGGGCTGGTGGGCGAGGAGCACCAGCAGATCGCCTCGAGCAAGATCGACGTGCTGATGGAGTTGATGGCCGACGTGGTGGCCGGGGGCCATCGTGCGTTGGTCTTCAGCCAGTTCACGGGCTTCCTCACGATGGTGCGCGAGCGGATGACGGCCGAGGGGGTGCAGACCGTCTACCTGGACGGCCGCACCCGAGACCGGCAGGCGCGCGTTGACGAGTTCCGGCAGGGAGATGCCCCGGCCTTCCTCATCTCCTTGAAGGCGGGCGGTTTCGGTCTGACCCTGACCGAGGCCGACTACGTCTTCGTGCTGGATCCGTGGTGGAATCCGGCGGCCGAGGCGCAGGCCGTCGACCGTGCCCATCGCATCGGCCAGGACAAGCCGGTCATGGTCTACCGGCTGGTGGCCTCGGGAACCATCGAGGCGAAGGTGCTCGCCCTGCAGGAACGCAAACGTGACCTGTTCAACCAGGTGGTGGATTCAGGCGACGGTGCGGTGGCGGGGGCCCTCAGCGCCGACGACATCCGCGGTCTGCTCGACATGTGACGACCTCGAGATGCGAACCCCGCCAGAATCCGAACACCTGACATCTCGCGCACCTCACATCTCGAGCACCGGGGTCACAGGCCCAACAGTGGTCGCAGCTCATCCAGGTGGGCGACGCTGTGTTCGGCGTCGTCATCGACGGGGGCCTCGGGAGACTCCAGGATGGCTGCGGTGATGCCTGCCGCGTGTGCCGCGGTGGCGTCGATCGGTCGGTCACCGACGGCCAGGCATTCGGCCGGGTCCAGTTGGTGTCGCTCCAGCAAGACCAGGTGCATCGTCGGGTCGGGCTTGCGGGGATGACCGTCGGCGGTCGAGACCAGGTCATCCACCGTCAACCCCAGGCCGTCGAGCAGCCCCATCGCGGAGCCGCGTTCGCGGTGGGTCACCACCAGGTTGAGGCCACCCGCAGCGGAGACGTCGCGCAGCAGTTCACGCGCGCCCGGCATCGGCGGCGCCGGTTCCCTCTTCCAGAGCGCCTTGAGCTCGGCATTTGCCCCCTCGAACTCGGCGGCTGGAATGGTGAAGCGTTCGCAGAGGGCACGGATCGCCTCGCCGGTGGAGCGACGGGTGAGCCGGGCCACGTCGAGCAGTTCGATCTGGTGGCCGTGGCGGCGCACGACGTCGGCGAGTGCGGCGTCGAGCTGCGGGTAGGTGTCGACGAGGGTGCCGCCGAGATCCCAGAACAGGTGCCGGAACATGCCTCCAGCCTAGGGGCTTGCCTACGCAGGGGTCAGGGGCGGGGATCGTCGGCCAGTCTGCTGAACAGCACCAGGTCGGTGGTGCCGTCATGGGTGTGGCCGGCGCGACGCATGATCCCTTCGCGGACGAATCCTGCACGTCGGGCCACCGCCAGGGAGGCCGCGTTGCCCGGCGCCACGTGCACCTCCACGCGCGTGATCTGCTGGGTGCCGAGCAGCCAGTCCGTCATGGCGCACAGCGCTCGCGTCATGACACCTTTTCCTCTGGCCCAGGGTGCCAGCCAGTAGCCGACCTCGGTCTTGCGTGCCGCCCAGTCGGTCTTCTTGGCGCCGATCACGCCTACGAACTCGCCGCTGCGCTCGATGGCACGTTCGATGCCGTTGCCACTGGCCAGTTGTTGTGACGCAATCGTCTCGACGAAGTCGCGGGCGGCCTGCTCGGTGTAGGGCCGGGGAAGCGGTAGCCATTGCTGGGTGAGTGGGTCTTGGCAGGCACGAGCCACCAGGGGGATGTCACCCGCTCCCAGGGGCCTGAGGAGCAGGCCGTCGCCGGCCTGGATGGTCTGGTCCGTGAGCTGCTGCATGCGATCATTGTGCGCTCGTCGCAGTGGTCTGACAACGGAATTTCTTGGCACAAGTTTGTCTCATGGGCGCCTTTGGGGTGGTTTGGCTGTCTAACGTGGGTGCGTGTTGTGCCAGTGATGTCCCCGACACCAGGAGTTCCCAGTGAGTCACCCAGCTGACCAACGGCCTGCCTCTCCGGCGTCCGCAACCCGCTCATTCCTGCGGGAGGTGAACTACCCCCACAAGATCCACCCCGCCCTGGTGCCAGGTGTTTCGGTGGAGGACCAGCGGATCCGCTACGGCATCGACAAGGGCGTGCTCGGGATCGTCGGCGCACTGATCGTCGCCTTCGTCGGGTGGGGTCTGGCCGATCCGGAGCAGGTCTTCCGGGTCTCGGGCACGGCCTTGGGATGGGTGATGCGCAATCTCGGCTGGACCTTCAACGTCCTGGCGATCGCCATGGTGCTCTTCCTGTTGGTCATCGCGTTCTCGCGCTTCGGCAAGATCACCTTGGGTCTCGACGGTGAGACACCCGAATACTCGACCGCGTCATGGGCGGCGATGCTCTTCGGCGCCGGCATCGGCATCGGCATCATCTTCTTCGGCCCCTACGAGCCGCTCACGTTCTACTTGAGTCCACGCCCCGGGGCGCAGTACGACGCCAACACGGCCGCCGCGATCAAGGGTGCCGTGGCCCAGTCCGCCATGCACTGGGGGCTGAATGCCTGGGCGATCTACGCGATCGTCGGGCTGTCGGTGGCCTATGTCTCCTATCGTCGCGGCAAGGTGCCGTTGATGAGTGCGGTGGTCACCTCCTTGTGGAGCGGACGCACCGATTCCGCGGGTGCGCGCATCATCGACGGTCTGGCCATCATCGCCACCCTGTTCGGTACTGCCGCCTCCCTGGGCATCGGCGCTCTCCAGATCGCTCGCGGTGTGGAGATCTTCGCGGGCTGGGGCCCCACCGGGAACCGGTTGGCACTGGGCATCATCGCGGTCCTGACCATCGCCACGATCTTCTCCGCAGTCTCCGGTGTGTCCCGGGGTATCCGCTGGTTGAGCAACATCAACATGCTGATGGCGATCGGCTTGGCGGTCTTCTTCTTCGTGGTTGGCCCGACGGCCTTCCTGATGAACATGATCCCGGCGGCCATCGTCGAGTACTTCGGACACCTGCCAGACATGCTCAGCGCCAACATGTCCGAGGGCGAGGACATGCAGACCTTCCTGACGTCGTGGACCACCTTCTACTGGGCGTGGTGGGTGAGCTGGGCGCCCTTCGTCGGCGTCTTCACCGCCAAGATCTCGAAGGGGCGCACCATCCGTCAGTTCGTGCTGGGCGTCCTTCTGATCCCGTCGTCCATCATCGTGCTGGCCTTCGCCGTGCTGGGTGGCACCGCCATCTGGTTGCAGCGTCGTGCCGAGGCCATGGGTGATCCGTCGCGGATGATCGCCCCGGACGGCACGGCTGGTTCGCTTCCGCTGCCCGCCGAGATCTTCTACAAGGTGGCCGAGCAGTTGCCGGGTGGAGGCATCGTCTCTGCCCTGGTGATCGTGATGCTGGGTGTCTTCTTCGTCACCACCTCGGATTCGGCTTCCTTGGTCAACTCGCAGCTCTCCCAGCGAGGCAATCCGGAGCCCAACAAGCTGGTGACTGCCTTCTTCGCGCTGTGCATGGCTGGAATCGCCGTGGTCATCCTCCTCTTCGGTGGCCAGAACGCCCTGCAGGGTCTGCAGAACCTGATCGTGGTCTCCGCCCTGCCCTTCGCCGTGGTGCTGGTGTTGATGTCGATCGCGCTGGTGAAGCTGCTCCGCAATGATCCGCAGGCGATTCGCGAGCACTACCAGGACGTGGCCATCCAGAAGGCCGTCAAGCACGGTGTCAGCGAGTATGGCGACAACTTCGCCCTGGCAGTGGAGCCGACGATGCCCACCGACGAACGTGCAACCGGTGGCGACTTCGACTCGACGGCCCCCGAGGTCACGGAGTGGTACACCCGCACCGACGAGGACGGCAATCCCGTGGAGTACGACTACGAGAAGGGTGAGTACATCGACGAGTCCGAGTCGAGTGACGACGTGGCGGGAGAGACCCCGGTCAAGTGATGATTCTGCCCCTGGTGTCGGGGGCGAGGCTGGTGGAGATCGTCCACGGCCTCGCCCCGTCGCCGGGGCTGTGCTTGCCGGCCTTGGCCGTCACGTCATCGATCACCTCGCAGAGGCGTTCGCGTAGTTCGGCGGCCTCCCCCCTGGGTCAGCTCTACCGTCATGTGACTGCCCAGGATGCCCGGCTTCTCCTCGTGCTCGAGGGCCGTGACCAAGGTGTCGGTCATGTCCAGGGTCTCGGGGCTGGTCACGTTGACCGTTCCAGTGGCGATCGTGTGGGGACGGGTCAGCGTTCCCCATCTGTTGGCCCTCTCCTTCATCACCAGTGCGGCCGACTCCTTCTTCGCTCCCGCTGAGACCGCGAGCGTGCGGCGCTTGGTACACCCGAGCCAACTTGGCAGTGCCATGGGGGCTCAAGGAGGGGCGATCGGCGCTGGGGCGGATCGTCGGACCGCCTTTGGCTGGGGGTCTCTATTCGGTTGGCAGAGTGGTCCCCTTCGCCGTCGACGCCGCATGTGCGCTGCTCTCGGCCGTGGCAGCTGCTGTGGTGCGGCGTGACCTTCGCCCCGCTCGCGGTGGGTCCGATGCAACCTCCTTCTGGTCTGATTCCTTGGCGGGGCTGCGCTCTCTCGGTGCTCGACGCACCCTGCTGGCCGTCGGCGGCGTGCTCTGCTTGGCCAACTTCGCCTTGGCTGACGTCGTGCTTGCCGCGATTCTCGACATGCAGCGCCAAGGCACTCCTCCTGCCGTGATCGGGCTGCTGGACACGGTTCTCGGCGTGTGCGCCTTGCTTGGAGCCGCTGCGTCTCCCTGGATCCTCAAGCGCTTCCCGGTGGGGTTGGCTCTGCGGTGTGGAGTTCTTGGTCTGTGCGGCCATCTTCATTGCAGTGGTCATGCTGGTGGAACCCGTGGGGACGATCCTGGCGATGGGCCTGCTCATGCTCTTGGTTCCGTCCCTCAATGCTGGCCTGAGCGCCTGGTTCATCGGTGAGGTTCCCGATGGCATGCAGGGCCGCCTGACCAGTGCCGTGAGCCTGCTGGCGATGGCAGCAGCACCCGTGGCCCAAGGCTACGCGGGTCTCTCGTTGCAGAGATGGGGCAGGGCGACCGCGATGGCGCCTGGTGTGGCGGCAATGGTGGTGAGTGCGCTCGTAGTTCTGACCGTGCCGACGCTCCGACGAATCCCAAGGGCTTCAGAATTCTCCGATCCGGCAAATATGAACCGAATTTGAATTCCCCCTTCAACTTCGAAAGTAGAGCATTCTCAATTCAAAAACTTGCTTTTCAATCCAGGCATGAAAATTCCATGGAGAGGTTTTTCTGGAATTGATCCCATTCATGTCTTGGAGGGCAGCGCTATTCCTGGCGTCCAGGTGTTGTCCTGCTGGGGGCTGGGGCAGGGAAGGCGCGCGCCAGGCGGTGTCGGCGTCCCCTGGCCTCGCGAGCGACGAGTCACACCCCTTGAATCGGGTGCCACCCATGAGATCCACGCCTCCGCTCACGCCAATCCAACGGGTTCGAGAGAGCCCCCGGATACGTCACTGCATGGACCACCCCCCAGGCATCATCCCTATTGAGCCTGAGGGTGGAACCAGACCATCTGTGCGATGATGGACATCATGGGTGAGGAACAGGCCACGGACAGGTACAGCCGCATCTCTGGCGACGCGGTGCTCGACCTGATCAACACGCTGCAATGGCGGCTGGACCCCAGCACAGCCCAGGACGAGCTGACGAGCTTCGAGGAAGTGCTGGAGTGGGCGCGGGGCGCCGGTCTGGTCCAGTCGACCGAAATTGCCAGATTCCAGGAAATGGCAAGGGAGCGTCCAGAGGTGGCGGACGTGGAACGCCTGCGAATCGTGCAGGTGCGCGAGTCCTTCTACCACCTGCTCTTTGGCAACGGGGAGTATTCGGCGCGCATGATCTCCCGCCTCTATCGCGAGGCACTCGTCGGAGCCATCCTGAATTTCTCTGACTGGCGCTGGGGGTGGGTGGATGAGGGACTCGCCATCGAGGTCCTGCGGCACCGCATCGTTCGGGCCGTCGTCGCCTTCACCCAGCGCGACGACCTCGACCACCTGTACCAGTGTGAGGACGAGCGTTGCGGACGCGTCTTCCTGGACTTCTCGCCACGACGTAATCGACGTTGGTGCGTGGCGAAGGAGTGTGGCGACCGGAACCGATCGCGCGCCTACTACTCCCGCCGCAAGGCCCTCGAGCAGCTTTGACCGTATGGCCGGGAGCCTGAAGAACCCCTCCCGCGTCGTGGTTCAGGCAACGGGTTCCCGCTGCAGCATGAAGAAGAAGGGCTCGTACCCGCGAGCATCCATCGCACCAAGCAGTACGTCTTCCTCCACCCACCGGAAGTGGTCCTGCACCGGTAGCGCGTCATAGATCATCGCCGTACTGACGATTCCGTCCCACTCCATCAAGCGCAGGCGCGCCCCTGGCCGACGTGCGGTCCCCGGGCGCAGCAGTCCGCGCTGGGCCATCAGATGTGCCACGCGCCGCATCCTCTTGTTCTGCTTGATGCTGGCCAAGGCAGGCACGGCTCCCCAAGGAAGAATTGTGGGAGACAGTGGGAAGACACCGCCGTTGTCGCGCATGAGCAGGGGATGGACATCATTGGGGCCGTCAAACTGCTTGCCGTACCAGCTCGCCATCTCCAAAAAACCGTCCAGGGGATGCCCGGACGCGATGCCGGCCCCGCGCCACCGCCCGGTCAGCTCTTCAGGGGCGACCGGCTCGGCAGAGGCGAAGAGCCGCCGCAACTCCAAGGGTGGGCGCGTGCCACGCAGGTACTTGGGCCATGACTTCGGTGGCGTCTCCATGATCTGACGCTATCCAGTGGGAACGGGCGTCACCCCCCCCAGGATCACCGGCCCCGTCGAGGCGTGAACGTGCCGGCGTCGGCAGTCATGTAAGAAACCCCTTGTCATCCCCGCCTTGTGTGGTGGAGAAGTCTCCCACAGGAACCTTGCGTAGACCCGGATTTGCATCCACCTTCCCGATGAACTAATGTTCTCCGAGCTGCCACACGGCAGTGAACAACTGGAAGCGACTGGGGTAACCCGGCGTGTCCAGGCCGGAAGAAGCAGGCGGATTTGACTCCCACAGCGGAACCCGGTAAGTTTGATCGAGTCGCCCCAAGCGGATCTCACCTGGTGGTGGGTGGTGTGCGGGTCGCGCCCGGATCTTGAGAACTCAACAGCGTGTCTAAAGTCAATGCCTTATTTTTTCCCGTGCCATTGATTGGATGTCTGCCGTCTTTGTGGTGGTGGGTGTTTGGTTGGTGGTTGGGTTTCTTTGAGTATGATTATTGATTGGAATGCCAGTTTTTGGTGTTCTTTGTCAGTGGTTGGATTCATTGTTGATTGACGACGTTCCTGCCTGCTTTGTGTGGGTGGGTGTCGATATTTTTCAACGGAGAGTTTGATCCTGGCTCAGGACGAACGCTGGCGGCGTGCTTAACACATGCAAGTCGAACGGTAAGGCCCTTCGGGGTACACGAGTGGCGAACGGGTGAGTAACACGTGAGTAACCTGCCCCAGTCTCTGGGATAACCACCGGAAACGGTGGCTAATACTGGATATTCAGTGCCTGCCGCATGGTGGGTGTTGGAAAGCTCCGGCGGATTGGGATGGACTCGCGGCCTATCAGCTTGTTGGTGAGGTAATGGCTCACCAAGGCTTCGACGGGTAGCCGGCCTGAGAGGGCGACCGGCCACATTGGGACTGAGATACGGCCCAAACTCCTACGGGAGGCAGCAGTGGGGAATATTGCACAATGGGCGCAAGTCTGATGCAGCAACGCCGCGTGCGGGATGACGGCCTTCGGGTTGTAAACCGCTTTCAGCAGGGACGAAGCTTTTGTGACGGTACCTGCAGAAGAAGCACCGGCCAACTACGTGCCAGCAGCCGCGGTGATACGTAGGGTGCGAGCGTTGTCCGGAATTATTGGGCGTAAAGAGCTTGTAGGCGGTTAGTCGCGTCGAAAGTGAAAACTCAGGGCTTAACTCTGAGCCTGCTTTCGATACGGGCTGACTAGAGGAAGTTAGGGGAGAACGGAATTCCTGGTGGAGCGGTGGAATGCGCAGATATCAGGAGGAACACCGGTGGCGAAGGCGGTTCTCTGGGACTTTCCTGACGCTGAGAAGCGAAAGCGTGGGGAGCAAACAGGCTTAGATACCCTGGTAGTCCACGCCGTAAACGGTGGGTACTAGGTGTGGGTCACATTCCACGTGATCCGTGCCGCAGCTAACGCATTAAGTACCCCGCCTGGGGAGTACGGCCGCAAGGCTAAAACTCAAAGGAATTGACGGGGCCCCGCACAAGCGGCGGAGCATGCGGATTAATTCGATGCAACGCGAAGAACCTTACCTGGGTTTGACATGTACTGGAAACACTCAGAGATGGGTGCCCCTTTTTGGTCGGTACACAGGTGGTGCATGGCTGTCGTCAGCTCGTGTCGTGAGATGTTGGGTTAAGTCCCGCAACGAGCGCAACCCTCGTCCAATGTTGCCAGCACGTTATGGTGGGGACTCATTGGAGACCGCCGGGGTCAACTCGGAGGAAGGTGGGGATGACGTCAAGTCATCATGCCCCTTATGTCCAGGGCTTCACGCATGCTACAATGGCCGGTACAATGGGCTGCGAGCCTGTAAGGGTGAGCGAATCCCAAAAAGCCGGTCTCAGTTCGGATTGGGGTCTGCAACTCGACCCCATGAAGTCGGAGTCGCTAGTAATCGCAGATCAGCAACGCTGCGGTGAATACGTTCCCGGGGCTTGTACACACCGCCCGTCAAGTCATGAAAGTCGGTAACACCCGAAGCCAGTGGCCCAACCCTTGTGGGGGGAGCTGTCGAAGGTGGGACTGGTAATTAGGACTAAGTCGTAACAAGGTAGCCGTACCGGAAGGTGCGGCTGGATCACCTCCTTTCTAAGGAGCTTGCACAATCCCCTTGGTGGGGTTGTCATTTCATCTGGTTCCACAACATGTGTTTGTGGCTGGGTGGCTCTGGTTTGTGGAACATTGACTGATGCACCTGATGTTTTGGAGTGTGTTGTGAGTACAGCCCCTGCTGTGGTGGGGGAGTGGAAAGTGGCATGGTCCGGGGTTGGGTGTGGCACGCTGTTGGGTCCTGAAGGGCTGGTCGCTTTGCGGCGGTCTTTCTGTCGGGCCACGAACTGATCGCCTGGTTGGTGTGAGGTTGTGGTGCCGCCCGTATTTTGAGAACTGCACAGTGGACGCGAGCATCTTTGTAGATTTTTACAAGCTACTAAGTGCGATCGGTGGATGCCTAGGCACCAAGAGCCGATGAAGGACGTTGTAACCTGCGATAAGCCATGGGGAGCTGGTAAACGAGCTGTGATCCGTGGATTTCCGAATAGGGAAACCTTGAAATGACCGGAGTCATGTCCGGCAACCTCTGCCTGAATGTATAGGGCAGTTGGAGGGAACGTGGGGAAGTGAAACATCTCAGTACCCATAGGAAGAGAAAACAACCGTGATTCCGTGAGTAGTGGCGAGCGAAAGCGGAAGAGGCCAAACCGTGTGTGTGTGAGAGCTGACAGGCGTTGCACATGCGGTGTTGTGGGGCCGCTTGGACCATACTGTCATGTGGTCGGCAAGTAAGAAATGATCGATGAAGTTGAGCTGTCTGGGAAGGCAGACCAGAGAGGGTAAGAGTCCCGTAGACGTAAGTTGATCACTTGTGAGCGTTACCCCAAGTAGTGCGGAACCCCTGAAATTCTGCATGAATCTGGCGGGACCACCCGTTAAGCCTAAATACTCCTTGGTGACCGATAGCGGACAAGTACCGTGAGGGAAAGGTGAAAAGTACCCCGGGAGGGGAGTGAAATAGTACCTGAAACCGATCGCATACAATCCGTCGGAGCCCTGCGGGGTGACGGCGTGCCTTTTGAAGAATGAGCCTGCGAGTTAGTGGTGTGTGGCGAGGTTAACCCGTGTGGGGAAGCCGTAGCGAAAGCGAGTCCGAACAGGGCGTTTGAGTCGCACGCTCTAGACCCGAAGCGTAGTGATCTATCCATGGCCAGGTTGAAGCGACGGTAAGACGTCGTGGAGGACCGAACTCACTTGGGTTGAAAACCGAGGAGATGAGCTGTGGATAGGGGTGAAAGGCCAATCAAACTACGTGATAGCTGGTTCTCCCCGAAATGCATTTAGGTGCAGCGTCGCGTGTTTCTTTCCGGAGGTAGAGCACTGGATGGTCTAGGGGGCCCAACAGCTTACCGAAATCAACCAAACTCCGAATGCCGGAAAGTGAGAGCGTGGCAGTGAGACTGCGGGCGATAAGGTTCGTAGTCGAGAGGGAAACAGCCCAGATCATCAGCTAAGGTCCCTAAGCGATAACTAAGTGGAAAAGGATGTGGAGTTGCGCAGACAACCAGGAGGTTGGCTTGGAAGCAGCCATCCTTGAAAGAGTGCGTAATAGCTCACTGGTCAAGTGATTCCGCGCCGACAATTTAGCGGGGCTCAAGTTATCCACCGAAGCTGTGGCACTCACACAATAACCTCCATTCGTGGCAGGTGTGTGGGTGGGTAGGGGAGCGTCGTGTGCGCGGTGAAGCGGCGGGGTGACCCAGTCGTGGAGAGCACACGAGTGAGAATGCAGGCATGAGTAGCGAATGACGGGTGAGAAACCCGTCCGCCGAATATCCAAGGGTTCCAGGGTCAAGCTAATCTGCCCTGGGTAAGTCGGGACCTAAGGCGAGGCCGACAGGCGTAGTCGATGGACAACGGGTTGATATTCCCGTACCGGCGAAACAACGTCCATGCTGAGGCGCATGATGCTAAGCACGCGAGCTGTCACGGATCCTTCGGGTGATGTGGTGGCGAGTCTGTGAACCAAGTGTGTAGTAGGCAAGCTGCGGAGGGACGCAAGAAGGTAGCTCATCCCGGGCGATGGTTGTCCCGGGCCAAGTGTGTAGGGTTGACGGTAGGCAAATCCGCCGTCTGTGTGCCTGAGACATGATGGGGAGTCCGACTGTGTCGGATGAGTGAGTGATCCTATGTTGCCTAGAAAAGCTTCGTGAGCGAGTTGTGAGCCGCCCGTACCCCAAACCGACTCAGGTGGATAGGTAGAGAATACCAAGGCGATCGAGAGAATCATGGTGAAGGAACTCGGCAAAATACCCCCGTAACTTCGGAATAAGGGGGACCTGATGCGTGAACCCACTTGCTGGGGGAAGCGTTGATGGTCGCAGAGACCAGGCCCAAGCGACTGTTTACTAAAAACATAGGTCCGTGCCAACTTGAAAGAGGACGTATACGGACTGACTCCTGCCCGGTGCTGGAAGGTTAAGGGGAACTGTTAGACGCTAGTCGAAGCGGTGAACTTAAGCCCCAGTAAACGGCGGTGGTAACTATAACCATCCTAAGGTAGCGAAATTCCTTGTCGGGTAAGTTCCGACCTGCACGAATGGAGTAACGATTTGGGCGCTGTCTCCACCATGAACTCGGCGAAATTGCATTACGAGTAAAGATGCTCGTTACGCGCAGTAGGACGGAAAGACCCCGGGACCTTTACTATAGTTTGGTATTGGTGTTCGGTACAGCTTGTGTAGGATAGGTGGGAGACTGTGAAGCGGCCACGCCAGTGGTTGTGGAGTCATCGTTGAAATACCACTCTGGCTGTTCTGGATATCTAACCTAGGACCATGATCTGGTTCAGGGACAGTGCCTGATGGGTAGTTTGACTGGGGCGGTCGCCTCCCAAAAGGTAACGGAGGCGCCCAAAGGTTCCCTCAGCCTGGTTGGCAATCAGGTGTTGAGTGTAAGTGCACAAGGGAGCTTGACTGTGAGAGGGACACCTCGAGCAGGGACGAAAGTCGGGACTAGTGATCTGACGGTGGCATGTGGACGCGCCGTCACTCAACGGATAAAAGGTACCCCGGGGATAACAGGCTGATCTTGCCCGAGCGCTCACAGCGACGGCATGGTTTGGCACCTCGATGTCGGCTCGTCGCATCCTGGGGCTGGAGTCGGTCCCAAGGGTTGGGCTGTTCGCCCATTAAAGCGGCACGCGAGCTGGGTTTAGAACGTCGTGAGACAGTTCGGTCCCTATCCACTGCGCGCGTAGGAATCTTGAGAAGTGCTGTCCTTAGTACGAGAGGACCGGGACGGACTAACCTCTGGTGTGCCAGTTGTCCTGCCAAGGGCACGGCTGGTTGGCTACGTTGGGAAGTGATAACCGCTGAAAGCATCTAAGCGGGAAGCACGCTTCAAGATGAGGGTTCCCACAGATTAATCTGGTAAGGCCCCCGGCAGACCACCGGGTGATAGGTCGGATGTGGAAGCACAGCAATGTGTGGAGCTGACCGATACTAATAGGCCGAGGGCTTGTACTACCTACAAAGATGTTACGCGTCCACTGTGTGGTTCCCGAGATACGGTCGGGAACCAACCCCCACCACCAGGTGGGGGTCTGGTTACGAGATATCTCCATAGTGTTTCGGTGGCCATGTCAAAAGGGAAACACCCGGTCCCATTCCGAACCCGGAAGTTAAGCCTTTTAGAGCCGATGGTACTGCAGGAGGGATCCTGTGGGAGACTAGGACGCCGCCGGACTTATAATATTCACCCCTTCGGGAGTGTTCACTACGGTGACCACCTTCCCGGAGGGGTGAATTACGTTCACGACCCTTTCTTCTTCCGGAGAGGGGGGAACCACGCCTGGACGCCAACGCTCATCGTCGAGATGGCTTGTTGCGGGCGTGGGATGGTAGGTGCATGAGCATCCCGAGGCACGAAATTCCGCTACCGGACATCGTCGCGGAGCAGGCCGGCGATCGCGTGGTCAAGGCCGTCTGGGTCAACGGGATCGGCGGCACCACGTGGCAGTTGGG
Source organism: Luteococcus struthionis (assembly GCF_048595755.1). GTDB lineage: Bacteria > Actinomycetota > Actinomycetes > Propionibacteriales > Propionibacteriaceae > Luteococcus. The sequence continues at coordinate 677,612 of NZ_CP184360.1, read as the reverse complement.
TGAAGGCCCCGAGAGGGACTTCCTCAAGATTGGCCCAGCACACCCGGAATTCGACGTCGATGCAGAGGTCCAGCGGCTTGCATGGTTGGCACGCTGGGTCTGTGTCCCTCAGCCAGTCGCGTGGGGCCATGAGGGTCCATATGCCTGGCTTCTGACACGTGGCCTCAACGGCGACAATTCTGTCTCCGACGCGAACCGGCACAGGCCTGGCGTGGTGGTGCCGGCGTTGGGCCGTGGCCTACGGCGTTTCCATGATCTCGTGCCGGTGCAGGGATGTCCCTTCGGTTGGAGCGCCGGGGAACGGATTCTCGGGCTCAAGTCCAAGAATTGCCATGAGATTCCAACGCCGTCTCCGGTGCATCGAGTCGTTTGCCATGGGGATGCCTGTAGCCCGAACTTCTTGATCGGAGACGACGCGGAGGTCAGCGGCTACGTGGACTGCGGGAGAACAGGAGTGGGGGATCGACATGCCGATCTGGCACCCGCACTGCAGAGCCTGGAGTGGAACTATGGGGCCGGGTGGAGTGGGCACTTCCTGGATTCCTACTGCGAGGACGGGTTGCGTCTGGATGCGGGTCTGATCGACTCCTACCGCGAGCTCTGGAACGCGGAGTGATGCGGCCGCGGGAAGTCGCAGGGCAGCGGTGGCATGGCCGGGGCGGAACCAGGTGCGGCGCGTCTCGCGGGGAATCTTGCCTCCGGCGCCCTGCCTTGAGAACTTTGAGTGGAGGCGTCATGGTGGCTGTGACTTCCTCGTCGCCTGGCCGACAATCACACACGTGGTCAGGAGGGCCGGGTGCCACAGCGTTGAGTCCTTCGGTGAGACGGGGAGCCGGTGAAGAGGAGACATGACGGGCAGGAGAATCACGGACCAGCAGCTGCGTGATCAAGTGGAGCGCATGCAGCAAGAGCATCCACCGCTGGAAATCGGGTCGGTGGACAGGTCCATCCGGGATCCTCGAGCGGTGAGGCGCCGCTTTGCCACCACCATTGACTATCTGGGGCGCGTCGAGCTGGAGGTGGAACGCAACCTCCTGGAATTGCTGCTGATCATGCCGGAGCCGCACGAGGTGGATCGTTTCTTCTACGCCGACGTGTGGGGTCCCCAGGAGCTGGCTCATGGACGAATCCTTGATCAACTACAAGATGATCTTGGGCTGCGTCCCACGCCGCCTGTGCTGGAAGTCGGCTTGAAGATGAAGGTGCTGGGAGCACTGTCCCACCTGGGGCAGGTGCAGGACGTCTCGCGGCTGTTGTACTACTTGACCGGCGCATCGACGGAGCGTCAGGCAGTGCTCGCCTACTCGGAGTTCGTCAAGGGCCTCGAGCAGATGGGGGAGCGTGCCATTGCGGAAACCATCATCCGTCCCATCAAGCAGCAGGAGCCGGGCCACTTCGCCTTCTACCGGCTGAGCGCGCAGAAGATGATCCAGGATGGAGAGCTCAGGCCGTGGCAGTTGCACTTCGCACGTCTGCTTCGCAGCCGGTCGTACAACCTGGTGGGCACCAACGGGATGCAGCTGCACAAGCACCAGATGGGGGAGGTGATCCACCAGCTGGGCTTCGACGAGCAAGTGGAACGTTACGCCAAGGAGATCGGCCGGTTGGAGGCCAACCTGCTCTGGGCCCATCACCAAGGAATGGACTACCCGCCCTACATCCTGGAGGCCCTGCGCGAATCGGTGCAGCTGTACCGGGAACGTGGCAGCTTCGAGCCAAGGGAGAATCACCAGTGACCGACAACTGGCAGTGGCTCGAGACCGACGCAGAGACCGCGGCCCAGCGCCTGCTGGGCTGCGAACTGGTCCATGAGATGCAGGGACAGACCCTGCGGGTGCGCATCGTCGAGACCGAGGCCTACGACCAAGGTGATCCGGCCAGCCACTCTCACCACGGACGCACCGCGCGCAATGACGCGATGTTCCTGGCCGCCGGGCACGCCTACGTCTACCTGATCCACGGGCTGCACCACTGCATGAACGTGGTCGCCGGCCCCGAAGGGTTCGGATGCGGGGTGCTGATCCGCGCGGCCGAACCGCTGGAGGGACTGGCCGAGATGGAGCAACGACGGGGCCGCGGTGGTGTGGAGGTGACCAACGGCCCGGGAAAGCTGTGTCAGGCCATGGGAATCCGGCTGGACCTGCGCGGGCACGATCTGACCGAAGCGCCGCTGCAGCTGGTGCGTCGCGAGCCGGTGGCGCCGTCGCAGATCGTGACGACGACTCGGGTGGGGATCACGAAGAATGCGGATGCTCCCCGACGCTTCTACCTGCGGGGCAATCCGTGGGTGTCCAGACCGTGGGTGAAGTGACCGCTGGAAAATCGGTGGGGTGAGGGGCGGTGTCGCGGTAGCGTCCACGACATGACCGAGACACCGCAGGCCACTGACGTCACCATCGCCTGGGACGAGGCTCGCGAGGCCAATCGCCTCAACTGGGACGACCGGGCCAGCCTCCACGAGGACTCCTACGGCATTGAGGCCTACGTCGAGGATCCCGGACGGATTTCCCCGCAAGTTGTCGGCGACCTTGCCGTACTGCGGGAACATCTGGGGAGCCAGGGCGTCGACGGGCTGGACCTGTTACACCTGCAGTGCCACATCGGCACCGACACGCTTTCGTGGGCACGGTGCGGTGCCCGGGTGACGGGGCTCGACCAGTCGGGCGCCTCGTTGGACGTCGCCCGCCGGCTGGTGGCCCGCACCGGTGAAGAGGTCACCTGGGTACAGGCCGATGCCCTTGCTGCGCGGGAGGCGGTTGCCGGGGACTTCGACGTGGTCTACACCAGCATCGGTGCCATCTGCTGGCTCGACGACCTGGGCGTCTGGGCCCGCCAGATTGCTGCGCTGCTGCGTCCGGGCGGCGTCTTCTACATCCAGGATGGACATCCGATGCTCTTTGCACTGGAGGAAGTGGGGGCGAACCCCCGCGTCGTCTTCCGGTACTTCCCGACCGGTGCTGCGCAGCAGTGGGACGACCCGGGAACCTACCTGGGTGACGGCACCGTCGAACACCAGCGCAGCTATGAGTGGCCCCACTCCCTCAGCGAGGTCATCGGGTCGTTGCTGACAGCTGGCCTGGTGCTGGAACATTTCGACGAGGGCCAGACCCTGCCCTGGCGCTTCAGCCCGGCCATGGTGGAGACCGACGCCGGGTGGGTCTGGCCCACTCCTGACCGGATCCCGTGCACCTTCACGATCGTCGCTCGAAAGCCCGGCGGCAAGGCATGATCCACATCCATGCCGCCCCTCTGGTGCACCTGGAGCCCGCGGTGCTCTACCAGATCCTGCGGTTGCGGACCGACGTCTTCGTCGTGGAGCAGGCCTGCGCCTATCCGGAACTCGACGGACGGGATCTGGAGCCCACCGCCGTACAGCTGTGGGCGCAGGATGGTGGGGACGTGGTGGCGACACTGCGCATCCTGAGCGAGGACCACGGACTGCGGATCGGGCGAGTGGCGGTGGCAAGGGATCATCGCGGAACCAAACTGGGGTCAATGCTCATGGGCGAGGCTCTGGAGCAGGTCGGGCCGCGCAGCTGCGTGTTGGATGCACAGGCCCATCTGGAGCACTGGTACCGCCGTTTTGGCTTCGAGGTGTGTGGGCCGGCCTTCGTCGAGGACGGCATACCGCACGTGCCGATGCGCCGGGCCAGTGGCGGCCACGGTGCGGTGCCTGCGCAGGGTTGTTGAGCGATCCATTGACTCCGGGGCATCCTCACCTCAGGCTCAGAGGTCAGATGTCTTATGACTGGATCAAGGAGGATCCCATGTTCCGTCTCCCACCCCGACCCGCGCGACTGACCGTCGCCGCCCTTGGACTGGCCCTGCTGGCCTTGCCGCTGGCCCCCGCAGGCGCAGCCCCCTCGGGCAAGGCCCATTCTCCATTCGCCGGGGACGATCCCTTCTATCGCGAGCAGATGGTTGCAGTGCACGGCGAGCAGGGCTTTCCCAACTACCGCATTCCAGCGCTGACGGTCGCACCCTCGGGCGACGTGCTGGTCTCCTACGACGGTCGACCCACCGGGATCGACGCTCCCGGGCCGAACTCGATCCTGCAGCGCCGCTCCACCGACGGGGGCCGCAATTTCGAGGCCATGTCCGTGATTCGCCAGGGCAAGGTCGAGGCGCCGAAGGAGGGCTTCTCGGATCCGAGCTACATCGTCGACGAGGAGAGCGGGGACATCTTCAACTTCCACGTGCACTCCTTCGATGCCGGCCTGGCGGCCTCTCGCCCTGGCGTGGACCCCGATGACCGCAATGTGCTCCACGCCGAAGTCAGCGTCTCCAAGGATGACGGCGCCACGTGGGAGCACCGCACCATCACCGCCGACATCACTCCAGACCTGAGCGTCCGGTCGCGTTTTGCTGCCTCGGGCCAGGGCATCCAGCTCAAGTACGGCCCCCACAAGGGTCGGCTGCTGCAGCAGTTCACGATCGTGACGGCCACCGGTGACTTCCGGGCAGTGAGCATCTACTCCGACGACCATGGCAAGACGTGGCACTCCGGAAAGCCGGTGGGCACCCGGATGGACGAGAACAAGACCGTCGAGCTCTCCGACGGACGCGTCATGCTCAACTCGCGTGACTCGGCCCGCTCCGGCTATCGCAAGGTGGCCTACTCCAGCAATGGGGGCATCACCTATGGTCCTGTCACCCTGGAGAAGCAGCTGCCCGATCCAGCCAACAATGCCTCCATCATCCGTGCCTTCCCCGATGCGCCCAAGGGCAGTGGCCTGGCCAAGGTCCTGCTGTTCTCCAACTCCGCCAGCGCCACCGAACGTGCCCACGGCACGATTCGCGCCAGCTGCGACGACGGTCGTACCTGGCCCATCGCCCGGGAGTTCAAGGCCGACTCGATGTCCTACTCCACCTTGGCCGCCCTGCCTGATGGCACCTTCGGCCTGGCCTATGAGCCCGCCAACGGGATCGCCTATGCGAACTTCAACCTGGACTGGTTGCGCGGGCAGTGCGCTCCTGTCCAGCTGCCCGAGGCCGCCGTGGAGCGGGGGCAGACCCACGACACCAGGCTGACCATCACCAACCAGGAAGGCCGCGCCTTGGTGGTGAAGGACGTGGCGGTCACACTGCCCGCAGGGTGGGTTCTGGACGGACTGGACCGCGACACCGTCGCGGTTCCCCCGGGTCAGGGTCGTAGCCTGCCGGTCAGTCTGAGCGTCCCGGCGCAGACGCGTGGCGGCGTCTACGAGATTCCCGTGACCGTCACGGGGCGCGACGGGCGCACGTCCCAGTTCACCTGGCGGGTGAGCGTGCCCAAGACTGCCGACGAGCTGGACGGGCGAATCGAGGTGTCCCAGGCCACGCACACCAACCCCCAGAGCTCCTATGCGGTGGGGGACGTGCTGCGCTTCTCCTACACGGTCCGCAACCTGACCAATGCCAGCACCACGGTGGTGCCGAGCGGGAATCTGCGGGGTCTGGACCCCGCCGTGGATGCTCGCAACTGTCGCTACACGAACCTGAAGGGCAAGGGGAGCTACACCTGCACCTCCGCCCATCACGTCCTGACCCAGGAGGACCTGGCGGCCGGGGCCTTCACGCCGGAGGTGACCTGGGTCTCCACCTCGGGCGCTGACGTGACCACGGTCGTCACGAAGGCCCCGACGGTCTCGCTGGGGTGACCTACTGATGCGGCAAGGGGCGGGGTGTCAGCGGGCGCCCCGCCTCTTGCTGACGAGTGGCCAAATGGGCCTGCCCGCTGTTCCCCACGACCCCTCTGCTGGCTATACTCCAACTCATCGGACATCGGACGTCTGATTTCAAAGGAGACTTCAATGACGAACGGCACCTTCCCGACGGCGACTCGCCGCGACTTCCTGCGCCTCACCACTGCCCTCGGAGCCGCGATGACGTTCGCCGGAACCCTGTCGGCCTGTGGCACCTCGCCCGCAGATCGCGCCGATGGCTCCGCAGAGTCGGCAGCGGCAGGCAACCCCGATGGCACCATCACCACGGCCATCAGCTACGAACTCGGCACCAATGGTTTCGACCCGATGACAACATCCGCAGCCCTGACGGTTGCCGCCAACTGGCACACCATGGAGGGCCTGACGGAGGTCCTTCCGAGCGGGACGCGTGAGATCTACCCGGCGCTGGCCAAGGAGCTGCCCAAGAAGGTGGACGAGCACACCTGGGAGGCGACCCTGCGCGAGGGGGCCAAGTTCCACGACGGCAGCCCCGTCACCGCCGAGGACGTCGTGTTCAGCTTCGAACGCGTCCTGGACCCGAAGAACCAGTCGCTCTACGTGCAGTTCATCAGCTTCCTGGACGGTGTCACCGCCAAGGACGACAAGACCATCACCTTCAAGCTCAAGGCCCCGTTCTCGCTGGTGCCCCAGCGACTGGCCGTGGTGAAGATCGTTCCCAAGGCCCTGGTCTCCAAGGATGCGAAGGCCTTTGACGCCAAGCCGGTGGGCAGCGGCCCCTGGAAGCTGACCGACAACTCGGCCACCAGCAAGCAACTCGCCTTCGAGCGCTTCGACGACTACAACGGCTCGCGGCCGGCGAAGGCGGCGAAGATGGTCTGGAAGGTGATGCCCGACGACTCGACTCGCATCAATGCCATGAGCTCCAAGGCCGTCCAGGCCATCGACCAGGTGCCGGACCTGTCGGTGGAGACCCTCAAGGCCAATGCGAAGGTCGAGGCCGTGCAGGGCTTCTCGCTGCTGTTCGCGATGTTCAACGTGGGTTCCGCGCCCTTCAAGGAGGTGCGCAACCGGCAGGCCTTCCTCTACGCGCTGGACATGGACAAGATCATCAAGACCGCCTACCTGGACAATGCGAGCCCGGCCACCAGCTTCCTGCACGAGACCCACCCGGACTACAAGAAGGCCAAGACGGTCTACTCCTACGACGTCGGCAAGGCCAAGGCCCTGTTCAAGGAGACGGGTCTGAGCTCCATCCGGCTGCTGTGCACCGACCACGGCTGGGTCAAGAAGGCCACTCCGATCATCAAGGAGTGCCTGGAGGCGGCCGGTCTGAAGGTGGACTTCACCGAGAAGAAGTCCGCCGATGTCTACAACACCATCGACGGCAAGCCTGCTGCCTACGACGCCGTGATCGCCCCTGGTGATCCCTCGGTCTTCGGCTCCGACCCGAGCCTGTTGCTGCGCTGGTGGTACTCCAACGAAACCTGGACCGACAACCGCATGCACTGGAAGGGGCAGCCCTCCCACAAGAAGGTCCAGGAGCTGCTCGACAAGGCCGAGAGCCAGGAAGGGGAGGAGCAGAAGGCCACGTGGGGCGAGCTGTTCGACCTGATCTCCGAGACGGTGCCGCTCTACCCGCTGCTGCATCGCAAGCCGAGCACTGCGTGGGACGACTCCTCACTGGTCGACTTCAAGCCCATCTCCTTGACCGGGCTGTCGTTGATCGACGTCGCATCCACCAAGTAGTTCCTCGCGGTGGGGGCACCAGCAGGTGCCCCCACCGCACGTCCCCCAGGAGTATCCGTGACCACATTGCTGAGACTGATCGGACGGCGGTTGTTGGCGCTGCCGGTCATGGTTCTGGGCGTCACCTTCCTCGTCTTCTTCGTGATGTCCTTTTCCCCGGCCGATCCCGCGCGCCTGGCTCTTGGGGAGGCGGCCTCACCGGAGGCGCTGGCCGCCTACCGGGCCGAGCACGGCCTCGACTCGCCTCTGTTGGTGCGTTACGTGCAGTTTCTCGGGAACCTGGCCCAGGGCGACATGGGTACCAGTGCCGGCAACGTCCCGGTGACCAAGTTCGTCGCCGAGGCCTTCCCCATCACGCTGCAGCTCACGCTGGTGGGATTGGTGATCGCCGTGGTCGCCTCGCTGGTGCTCGGCGTGCTGGCGGCACTCTTCCGGGATCGCTGGGTGGACCAGGTGATCCGCGTGCTGTCCATCGCGGCACTGGCCACCCCCTCCTTCTGGCTGGCGATCCTCCTCATCCAGTGGCTGTCCACCGTCCCCGGTGGTGCCGGCCTGTTCCCGGCAGTGGTCTCCCAATGGGTGCCCTTCGGCGATGATCCGGGGGTCTGGCAGAACAACATCACCCTGCCGGCCCTCGCCCTGGCCGTGCCGGTGGCCGGCTCCCTCACTCGCGTCGTGCGCACCTCGATGGTCGAGGAACTCGACCGTGACTATGTGCGCACCGCCATCGGCGCCGGGATCCCCAAGCACGTGGTCATTGCGCGCAATGTGCTGCGCAATGCCCTCATCACGCCCATCACGGTCCTCGGGCTGCGAGTGGGCTACCTGATGGGTGGCGCGGTCATCATCGAGATCATCTTCAACATCCAGGCGATGGGCCAACTCATCCTGGACGGGGTCACCCGCAATGACGTCTTCCTGGTGCAGGGCGTGACCCTCACCGTGGCCATCGCCTTCATCCTCATCAACATCCTCGTGGACATGCTCTACGTCCTCGTGAACCCCCGAATCAGGACGGTGTGACGTGCGACGCTCCCTGACCCGACGACTCTCCGAGCCCGGCCTGAGGCTTCGCGCGCTCCCGTGGTCTTCCCGCATCGCCTTGCTGGTCATCTGCCTGGTCTCGCTGCTGGCGCTGCTGGCGCCGCTGGTGTGCCGCCATGACCCCTTCAGCTCCGCCATGCCTGCCCAAGCCCCGAGCGCAGAGCACTGGTTCGGAACCGACGCCATCGGGCGAGACATCTTTGCGCGAGTCGCCCACGGGGCTCGTTCCTCCCTGGTCCTGGGACTGTGCGCCACCCTCGTCGCCCTGGCAGCCGCCGCGGTGCTCGGATCCATCGCGGCCACCGCGGGAACCTGGGTCAGCGAGGTCCTGATGCGCGTGCTCGACATCATCATGAGCTTTCCCGGCATCGCCCTGGCCGCCGTCTTCGTCGCCGTGTGGGGCAGCTCGCTGCCCGTGCTGATCCTGGCCATCGCCTTCCTCTACACCCCACAGCTGACGCGGGTGATCCGGGCGAATGTCCTGTCACAGTTCGGTGAGGACTACGTCAATGCCACGCGTGTGATGGGGGCCTCCACCCCGCGCATCCTGATCAGGCACGTGGCTCGCAACTGCATCGCGCCGGTGCTGGTCTTCGCCACCGTCCTGGTGGCCGACGCCATCGTCTTCGAGGCCTCCCTCAGCTTCATCAACGCCGGTGTGCGGCCGCCGAACCCGTCGTGGGGCAATGTGCTGGCCGACGGCAAGCAGCTGCTCATGATGGGTGGCTGGTGGGCCACCTTCTTCCCAGGCCTGGCGATCCTGCTGACGGTGCTGGCGCTCAACGTGCTCAGCGAAGGCATGACCGACGCCATGGTCTCGCCCCGACTGCGCCGCAAGGTCAAGCTCGACGACGCGGTCGAGGCGTCGAGCGCTCCGGTCGTCCCCGCCCTGGCCGCTGAGGTGGAACACGCCACCATTCCGCTGGAGGACCGGCTGGCCGCGCTCGCGGCGGCCGAAGAGCGCCGCACCGATCGTTTCCACCCGTCCTCGGACGGGGCAGCGCCGCTGCTGGAGGTGCGGGACCTGTGCATCCGTTTCCCCCAGGCGCACGGCGAAGTCAACGTGGTCGACCACGTCTCGTTCAGCGTCGCCCCCGGAGAGACCATGGGGCTGGTGGGGGAGTCCGGATGCGGCAAGTCGATCACCTCCATGGCGATCATGGGTCTGCTCCCCGACACTGCCGAGATCACCGGCCAGATCCTCTTCGACGACAAGAACCTGCTCGAGCTGACCCCCAAGCAGCACAACGCCCTGCGCGGGCACGACATCGCGATGATCTACCAGGACGCGCTGAGCTCGCTCAATCCGTCGATGCTGATCCGCTCCCAGATGAAGCAACTCACCTCGCGCGGCGGGCAGCGCAGCGCCGAGGAGCTCCTGGAGCTGGTGGGCCTGGACCCGGTACGGACGCTGGCCAGCTATCCGCACGAGCTGTCCGGAGGCCAACGCCAGCGGGTCCTGATCGCCATGGCCCTGACCCGCAACCCGAAGCTGGTCATCGCCGACGAGCCCACCACCGCCCTCGACGTGACCGTCCAGAAGCAGGTCGTCGACCTGCTCAATGACCTGCGCGAGAAGCTTGGCTTCGCGATGGTCTTCGTCTCCCACGACCTGGCGCTCGTCTCGTCGGTGGCCCATCGCATCACCGTCATGTACGCCGGCCAGGTCGTGGAGACCGGACCCACGCGCGAGATCCTCACCGATCCCCGCCACGAATACACCCGGGGACTGCTCGGAGCCGTGCTGTCCATCGAATCGGGGACCGGCCGCCTCCACCAGGTTCCCGGCGTGGTGCCCTCCCCGTCGGACTTCGTGGACGGCGACCGCTTCGCACCCCGCTCCAGCCAGCCCGACGTCGGCCTGCACGAGCGAGCCCACATGGTCGAGGTGCCCGGCACCGGCCACAGCTATGCCTCCCACGAGGCCCGCGAGCGAGAGGTCCAGCGATGAACCCGACAGCGTCCCAGCCCCCCGTGCTCGAGTTGCGCAAGGTGAACGTCATCCATCGCACGCGCACCGGCGGCCTCTTCCGCCCCGGAAAGGTCCATGCGGTCAACGACGTGGACTTCCACATCAACACCGGTGAGACCGTCGGCATCGTCGGCGAGTCTGGGTGCGGCAAGTCCACCACTGCTCGAGTCCTCATCGGACTGCAGCGCCCGACCTCGGGAGAGGTCTTGTTCCACGGGAAACCATTGGGGCACTCCGCCGACGACCGACGTGCCCTGGGGCGCGCCGTCTCCGTGGTCTTCCAGGACCCTGCCACCGCACTCAACCCCCGCATGGTGGTGCGTGAACAGCTCATCGAACCGCTGGTCGTCCACCACATCGGTACGGCCCAGGAGCGGACTCGGCGGGTGCAGGAACTCGTCGAACTGGTCGGCCTGCCCAGCTCGGTGCTGGACGTGCTCCCACGCCAGATCTCCGGTGGGCAGCGCCAGCGGGTGGCGATCGCCCGTGCGCTGGCCCTGCAGCCGGAGATCATCGTCGCCGACGAGCCGACCTCTGCGCTGGACGTCTCGGTCCGCGCCCAGATCCTCAACCTGCTCACCGACCTCAAGCAGGCACTCGGGCTGGGAATCGTCTTCATCAGCCACGACATGGCCACCGTGCGCTATGTCAGCGACCGCATCGCGGTGATGCGGGACGGCCGCATCGTGGAGACCGGCCCGGCCCGGGAGATCTTCGAGCATCCCCAGGACGACTACACGCGCACCCTGCTCGGTGCCGTGCCATCGCTGCTGTGACCTGTTGAGCCCAACACCCCAGAAGAAAGTGACCACATCATGTTCAAGGGAATCATCCCGCCGCTGCTGACCCCCTTCGCCGAAGACGGGTCGGTGGACTTCGCAAGCCTGGACCGGTTGGTCGACCACCTGATCGACGCGGGGGTCCATGGCCTGTTCGTGCTGGGGTCGTCCGGCCAGGTGGCCTACCTGACCGACGACGACCGCGATGCGGTGATGCGGCACGTGGTCGCCAAGGCTGCCGGCCGGGTTCCCGTGCTGGCCGGAACCGCGGACCTCACCGCACCCCGGGTGGCTGAACAGTGCCGTCGCGCGGAGGCGGCCGGTGCCGATGCCGTCGTGGTCACCGCCCCCTTGTACGCCCTCAACGACGCGGCCGAGACCGCAGACCACTTCCGGCTGGCGGCCGCTGCCACCGCGCTTCCCGTCTTCGCCTACGACATCCCCGTCCGGGTGCACAGCAAGCTCGGACTGCAGATGGTCGTCACCCTTGCGCAGGAGGGGGTGCTGCACGGCATCAAGGATTCGTCGGGCGACGACGTCCTGTTCCGCATGCTGGTAACCGAGCGGGAGCAGCTGGGGGCGGACTTCAGCATCCTCAGCGGCCACGAGGTGATGTGCGACGGCATGTACCTGCTGGGGGCAGACGGCGCAGTGCCGGGACTGGCCAATGTGGACCCCCACGGCTACGTGAGGCTGCACGAGGCTGCACTGGCCGGGGACTGGAACCTGGCCCGGCAGGAGCAGGATCGGTTGACCGAGCTGTTCAAGATCGTCTTCGTTCCCCAGGGGCGCTCGGGTGATGCAGGTGGAATCGGCGCCTTCAAGCAGGCCCTGGCAGCCCTCGGAGTGATCGACTCCGCTCGGATGCCGCGTCCTCTTGGCGAACTCACCGCCAACGACGAGGCCGCCATTCGCGAGATCCTGCACAAGGTGGGGCTGCTGGAGTGAACGCGTGGACCGCCCTCGCCGACGGTGCATCTGGCCGCTGCCCGCGCATCCCGGCGCTGGCCGTCACCGGCAGCGGCCGAGTCATCTGCGTCTGGGATGACCGGCCCGACTGGCGCGACCTGCCCGGTGACATCGGCCTCGTGCAGTCGCACAGCGACGACCACGGACGAACATGGAGCCCCCCGGTGCCCTTGCGCAGCGCCACCCCCGCGCGCGGTTGTGGCGACGCCAGCCTGATCTGGCATGAACCGTCGGGCAGGTTGCTCTGCTTCTACACCGCCAGCACGGGGCAGAACTTCTTCTCGTCCGTGCCCGGAGGGGCCGGGCTGGAGAACTGGCTGGCGGTGTCGCGTGATGACGGGGCCACCTGGCATCACCGGGAGCTGACCGACGACTTGCGAGCCAGCACCGTGGGAGGGCTCTTCGCCTCCTCGGGCAACGGGTGTGCGCTGAGCGATGGTCGCCTGCTGCAACCCTTCGTCCTGCGTGACGGTCGTGGCAACCACCACGCGGCGATGGCGTGCAGCGACGATGGCGGCCAGACCTGGCGTCTGGGCGAGTGGATCGGGCCCGACTGTGATGAGAACAAGGTTGCGCAGTGCCCCGATGGATCCCTGCTGCTGCATGCCCGGGCGACACCGCGTCGGCGATGGGCTCGCTCTCACGACGGTGGCCGGACCTTCACGCCACCCACGCCCCATCCCGCACTGACCGACCCCGCCTGCAATGGAGGTCTGGTGCAGTGGCAGGGGCGCATGGTGTGTTCCTTGCTTGATGACGAGGAGCAGCGTCGGCGATTGGTCCTGCGCCTGTCCGATGACCAGGGCGAGTCGTGGGGTGGCGCGATCCTGCTCGACGAGGGGGCGGCGGGATACTCGGTCCTGGTGGCCCTGGCGGACGGGGGCCTGGGCATCGCCTATGAGCAGGGGGACTACGAGGCGATCTGCTTCCGCCGGGTGGAGCCCGCGGAACTGGGCCTGGACGGCACCCCCGTCAGCCTGGTGGCCCGCCCCGGTGGTGGTGTGGCCACGCCGCCCCTGGTGGCCCCGGCCCGCCACGAACAGGGCACTGAAGCCTGAGGCCTCCCGGCGGATGCGGGTCCGGACGACGGCTGCGGGCGCGCCCGGCCGGCGCCAGCCCTCAGCCGTTGTGGGGGATGCGCTCCAGGATGTTGAGCAGCGGGGCGTAGTGGGCGTTGACCGCCTCCAGATAGGCGGCCTCGTCGCCGCGTTCTGCAGCCTCAACCATGTCCTTGTGCGCCTTCGCCGTCTGGTGCAGCTCGTCGGGGCGAGGCATGTCGACCTCGGCGATCACGTGCGTGTGGATGTCCCAGAAGGCGGCGATCAGGTTGCGGGCCAACACATTCCCGGTCGTCAGGTCCAGCAGGCGGGTGTGGAAGAGCCGATCCTCGACGGAGAACTCCTGCCCGGCGCCCGACTTCGCGATCATGGCATCGGCCAGGTCATGCAGGCTCTGGTGGTGCCCCTGGGACAGGGCGTTGACCACCGCGCTGGCCTGGCCGGCGTCGAGCGCACGGCGCACGTCGACGATCTCGCGCAGCACCTGTGCCGCCCCGCGCTGGTCGATGGTGCAGCGGAAGGTGACGCTGTCGACCAGGGGTGCCAGGGAGACCTTCCCGACGAAGGTGCCGCGGCCGTGTTGGACGTCGACGATGTCGAGGGCGTCGAGCTGTCGGATGGCTTCGCGAATGCTGCTGCGGCTGACCCCCAGCTCCTCGCACAGCACCAACTCGGTCGGCATCGACGCGCCGGGGGTGAGGTTGTGGTCGACGATGTACTGCTTGATGCGTTCACGCACGCTCTCGGTGGCCTGGGTGCGACGAGAGGTTCCCATGACTTCCACGCTTTCTGCAGGTGAGGGCAGATCCAGCCAGGGCGCTGGGCCTGGGGCCCGTGCGCAGTGTCGACCTGCACTGGTACTCTAGCCCAAGAAGACATCAGATGTCTGACGAATGGATTGTTCTCGTGACTGAATCATCCGGAATGCCGGTCCTGGCCGTCGATCTGGGGGGAACCAATGTTCGGGCCGCCCTCGTCCACCGCGGCGCCGTGAAGGTGCAGTCGCGACTGCGCACCCCGGCCCGAGAGGGCGCCGAGGCCGTGATCGAGGCAGTCCTGGAGGCCCTGTCGCGGATCGAGCATGGGCCCGTGGCCGGCATCGGCATTGCCTCGGCTGGCGTGGTGGACCGCGGGAGCGGCCGCATCCTGGCCGCCACCGATCTGATCAAGGGATGGGCGGGCACTCATCTTGCCGAGGCCGTCTCCGGCGAGCTCGCTCTTCCGGTGCGCGTCATCAACGACGTCCACGCCCACGCGCTGGGGGAGTGGCATCACGGTGCAGGGCGTGGCGCCCGCTCCCTGCTGCTGGTGGCCGCTGGCACTGGCCTGGGCGGGGCAATGATCCTCGACGGCCGACTGGTGGAAGGTGCGAACCACGTGGCCGGTCACCTGGGGCACGTCCCCTGTCCGCAGGCCGAGGGTCTGCAGTGCAGCTGTGGCGCAACCGGGCATCTGGAGTCGGTGGCCTCCGGAAGCGGTCTGGAAGCGCTGCATCGTCACTTGTGCCCCGGTGCTGCCCCGGCCTCGGCCCGGGAGCTCACGCAACGAGCCTCGAGCGACCCCGAGGCACGGCACAGTGTGACCACCTCCGGCAGGGCCCTGGGCGAAGCCATCGGCGGCTGGTGCAACCTGCTGGACCCGGAGCGGATCGTCGTGACCGGGGGGTTGTCCCACGCGGGTGACGTGTGGTGGCAGAGCCTCAGGGAGGGGCACCGGGCTAGCGCGCTGGCCAGCGTGCGCCACACCCCCGTGGTGGCCGCGAAGCACGCCGACGATGCAGCACTGCTGGGTGCCGCCACCTTGTTCACCGACCCCATCCCCAACCACGGAGCACACCATGAATGACGTGATCGAACAACTGCGAGGACGCCTGATCGTCTCCTGTCAGGCCTACCCCGGCGAACCGATGCTGGACCCCAGGACCATGGCCCAGATCGCCGAGTCCGTGGCCTCCGCAGGGGCGGCCGGAATCCGCGCCAAGGGGTTGGATGACCTGCGCCTGATCCGGGAGCGCGTGCAGGTTCCGATCATCGGCATCGTGAAGGTGGGGCACGAAGGGGTCTTCATCACCCCCACGCTCGACGACTGCCTCCAGGTGGCCGACACGGGATGCGAGATCGTCGCCCTCGACGGCACCCGCCGGCCCCGGCCCGACGGCCGCACCCTGGAGGAGACCATCGCCGGGCTCAAGCAGCGCTTCCCAGAGGTCCTGGTGATGGCCGATTGCGGTTCGCTCGACGACGCCCATGCCGCGCGTCTGGCGGGTGCAGACATCCTGGCCACCACACTGGCCGGTTACAGCGGGGAACGTCCCAAGACTTCCGGGCCCGACTGGGAGATCGTCAACCAGTTCACCAGCACCTTCGACGAACCCGTCGTCGTCGAAGGTCGCATCCACAGCCCCGCCGATGCGGCCGAGGCCATCGGGCGAGGCGCAACCAGCGTCGTCGTGGGCACCGCCATCACCCATCCGGCCAGCATCACCAAGTGGTTCATCGAGGCCATCGACGCCCGTTGAGGGGTGGGGGCGGATCAGTCATCGACACCCGCTGGCACGGTCAGTGCTGCATGTCCACGAAGCGGGAGTAGTGGCCCTGGAAGGCGGTCACGACGGTGTCGGTGCGGCCGTTTCGGTGCTTGGCGACGATCAGGTCGGCCTCGCCGGCGCGGCTGGATTCCTTGTCGTACACGTCGTCGCGGTGCAGCAGGATCACCATGTCGGCATCCTGCTCCAGGCTGTTGTGGACAACGATGCCGTCGGCAATGAAGTTGTGCGTCCCAAGGACCGTCGCGTCGTAGACCGGCTGATCTCCCAAGGGCTCGATGCTCTTGATCGAGTCCCAGTAGACATCGCTCGTGGCATGCCGTTCGAGAACCGGGTCTGCCAAGAGCGTGGCTACGCGTCCCAGACGCTCTCGGCTCGGAGCGTGCTTCCACAACGTCGAACCACAGAACTGGATGCCCATTGCCTCTGCGAATGCACGGTGGGTCATCCCCTGATCGGCCAGGTCACAACGCACGAGTTCCCAGACATCCTTGGGCACTGTGTCGAGATTCGGATTGGCACGCACATTGGCCAATCCCAGGTAGACCTCGTCGCACTTGGCGCCACGGGTGCCGTGGACGCCGATCTGTTCGCAGAAGACCCTCTGCTGTTGCACCCCATTGATGATCACGTGGTAACCGTCGCGGTAACCACTCTTGCGTGCCGTCTTGACACGGGCGACGATTCCGAAGCGGAGCAGCAGACCAGCAATGTCGTCGGCGAGTCGTCGGCTCGTGGTGGCGTAGTAGATCCGGCCCTGACCGGACTTCTCATCCCAACGCACAGACCCGTCGGTG
The DNA here is from genome assembly GCF_048595755.1 of Luteococcus struthionis. Taxonomy (GTDB): domain Bacteria; phylum Actinomycetota; class Actinomycetes; order Propionibacteriales; family Propionibacteriaceae; genus Luteococcus. The sequence goes on along the minus strand of NZ_CP184360.1, from coordinate 661,036 downwards.
GCCCACAGATGCCGCAGGAATGTGGCGACCTGGACGTTCGGAGCCTGGAAGACCTGAGAAGGAACGAACTTCTCGTGGCTCCGCAGACCGAACAGCCCAAGATCATCCAACCAGGCGGCGATGGGATTTCGTCGGCCATGGGTGAGTCGGAAGGGGGCCGGGAGGCGCAGGGTCGTCACGCGCGCCGCTGCATACTCGTCCCGAACTCCTGTGACGCCAAAGCGCCGGGCCGCGGCGTCCGTGACGGCTTGGAGATTGGCTTCGTCGATCGAGGCGTAGCGAATGGGCTGGCGCTTCACGAAGGAACCGTCACCGATCAGGTGGGCCAGTAGGACGAGCTCGTCCTCATCCATGGTTGCTGGCTCCAGCGGTTCGGGTGAGAGCCGAGGTGTGGCAAGGCGCGTTCCGGGCGCGAGCTCTCCCAACGGCATCCACCCGTCCCACGTCAGGAAGGGGTGGTTCGCCGTCGCCTCGATCACACGACCCGACGTCATCGTCAACCGGAAGACCGGCTTGGTCCCGCTGGGGAAGGCGTGCGTCATGGGGGCGGCAACCAACCGATGGTTCTCGTCGAGGGACCACACCGGAATGTTCGTCGCGCCGGAGTCGAGCAACTCGCCCATGGTGATCTCGGCACCCGTGTCCGCCCTGAGAACCCGGGTGGAGGCCGTCAGGCAACCCGACTCGCGAAGGTCGGAGAGCATCGGCTTCTTGTCGGTGCGCTGCTCGGGGCCACGGTTCAGCTGGGAGAGCGCGATCACGGGGATCTGGAGCTCCTTGGCCAGCAGCTTGATCTGGCGGCTGAACTCGGAGACCTCCAGCTGGCGGCTCTCCACCTTCTTGCCCGAGGTCATCAGCTGCATGTAGTCGATGATCACGAGCTTCAGGTCGTGGCGCTGCTTCAGGCGACGGGCCTTGGCGCGGATCTCCATCATGGTCAGGTTGGGCGAGTCGTCGATGTAGAAGGGCGCCTCGGAGACCTGCGCGGTCTTGCGCACCACCCTGCTCCAGTCCTCCTCGGTCATCTTGCCGCCGCGGATGTGGTTCAGCGGCACCTGCGCCTCGGCCGAGAGCAGACGCATCACGATCTCGGTCTGGCTCATCTCGAGCGAGAAGAAGGCCGTTGTCAGCTTGTGCTTGATGGCCGCAGCTCGCGCGAAGTCCAAGGCGAGGGTGGACTTTCCCACGGCGGGTCGCGCGGCGATGATGATCATCTGGCCGGCATGGAGGCCGTTGGTGAGGTCGTCGAGCTCGGCGAAGCCGGTCGGAACGCCGCTCATCTCCCCGCCACGGTTGGCGATGGACTCGATCTCGTCGATCGCGGGCTCGATGAGCACGCTCAGCGGCTTGTAGTCGTCGGAGGTCTTGCCCTCGCTGACCTCGTAGATGGTCTGCTGGGCCGCGTCGACGATGTCGGTGACGTCGCCCTGCCCCTGGTAGCCCATCTGCGCGATCTTGATCGACGCCTCCACCAGGCGCCGCAGCACCGCCTTGTCGCGCACGATCTCGGCGTAGTAACCGGCATTGGCGGCAATCGAGACGCTGGCCAAGAGGTCGGCCAGGTAGACGTGGCCGCCCACCTTGGAGATCTCGCCGCGCTTGCCGAGCTCGTCGGCGACGGTCACGGGATCGGCGGGCTCGCCGCGCCCGTAGAGGTCGAGGATGGCCTCGTAGATGAGTTCGTGGGCGGGGCGATAGAAGTCGCGCCCCTTGAGCACCTCGACGACGTCGGCGATGGCGTCCTTGCTCATCAGCATGGCGCCCAGGACGCTCTGTTCAGCGGCCAGATCCTGTGGGGGCGTGCGGTCGATCGGACTGCTCGCGCCATCCGGCGCCGACGACTCGCTCATGTTCCCCTCCTGGACTGGCCTGGGCGAGAGCCCTGCCGCGCTCCAACCTAGCCACCCCAATGGTGGGCGTCCAACGAGTCATCCACGGACTTGTCCACAGGTGGTGTGGACAGGATGTAGATGGATGTGGACTGCCGCGGGTGGCGCTGTGGAGAACGCTGGTTGAACGTGAGAACTCTCACTCTGCATGTCGGCATAAGTGGCGTTGACTAGCGGGTACAGGAAACTTGGGCTCAAGTCGACAAATTCCCGGGGGTTGCGAAGGTGAACGGATGGTGGCTGGGCATCCGTGGTGGGCAAGGATTCTCGGTGGCGGGGTGAAGTTGTCCACTGGAGTTATCCACAGAGGGTTGTGGATGGTGGAAGATCAATCGGCGCTGGCTTGGGGATTCTGCGTGAAAGTCATGCCGGGTGAGAGGTCAAGGCGACGAAGGGTCGTCGCTGCCCGACTCTCGCGAGGGGGCGGACTTGGGTGTCATACCCAAGGGGGGTACAGTAGAGCTCATGGAGCAGGAACACCATCACGGCTACATCGAGAACAAGGCCAACTATCTCAACCGCCTCAAGCGGATCGAGGGGCAGGCTCGTGGCCTGCAGAAGATGGTGGACGAGGAGAAGTACTGCATCGACATCCTCACCCAGATCTCGGCCATGACCAGTGCGCTGGAGTCGGTGGCGCTCGGGTTGCTGGACGAGCACCTGAACCACTGCGTGCTGCACGCGGCGCAACAGGGTGGGGACGAGGCAGACCTCAAGATCCAGGAAGCCAGCCGAGCGATCGCCCGACTGGTGCGCAGCTGACTCCACGCGGAAGGGGCAACGCATCCCGCTGCGCCGCCTCCGCAAGATCGACACCCATCGCACCAATCCCGCACCACAAGGAGAAACCGTGATCACCAATTACACCGTCACCGGCATGACCTGCGGTCACTGCGTCAACCACGTCACCGAGGAGGTCAGCGCCCTCGACGGCGTGCAGGCCGTCGACGTGCAGCTCGAGGGCGGCACCATGGCCGTCACCAGCGACAGCGAGATCGACTTCGCCAAGATCCAGGAGGCCGTGGCCGAAGCCGGCGATGACTACACCGTCGCCAAGGCCTGAGCGAGCCTTCCCTCGGTCACGCGCTGCACCAGCGCATGGCCGAGGGGCACCGCTCTTCATCCCCGGGTACCCGCCGGGAAAACACGAGAACATTTGAGAGGTAGTGGATGAGCACGTCAGCACCGACGAAGGAAGCCGTGCGCGACCAACGTCAGTCGATCGAGCTCGACCTGCAAGGCATGACGTGCGCGTCCTGTGCCGCCAGGATCGAGAAGAAACTCAACAAGGTCGACGGCGTGCAGGCCAGCGTCAACTACGCGACCGAACGGGTGCACCTGCTGGCGCCGCCCGAGGTCACCGTCCCCAACCTGATCGAGGTCGTCGAGAAGGCCGGCTATGGCGCCTCCGTGCCCGAGCCCGACGCGGTCCCCGTCGACCATGCGCGCGACCTCAAGATGCGCACCATCCGGGCCTTCATCTGGTCGGTGCCGATCGTGCTGATGGCGATGGTGCCCGTGATGCAGATCCCGGGCTGGCAGTGGTTCAGCTGGATCCTGGCCACCCCCGTCGTCTTCTGGAGCGGCTGGCCCTTCCACAAGGCCGCGTGGGTGAACGCCAAGCACGGCACCGCCACCATGGACACCCTGGTGAGCCTGGGCACCTTGGCCTCCTACTTCTGGAGCGTCTATTCGCTGTTCTTCAGCTATGCCGGCTACATCCCCTACAAGCACTCCTTCGAGCTGCACCTGGGGCACATGTCACCCGCCGGCAACATCTACTTCGAGAGCGCCGTGGTCATCATCAGCTTCCTGCTGTTGGGACGCTGGATCGAGGCGCGCAGCCGCCAGGAGGCCGGCGCGGCCCTGCGTTCCCTGCTGGAGATGGGCGCCAAGGAGGTCTGCGTGATCCGCGACGGCGTCGAGGTGATGCAGCCCATCGAGCAGCTCAAGCAGGGTGACGTCTTCGTCGTGCGTCCGGGAGAGAAGGTGGCCACCGACGGCGTGGTCGTCGAGGGCGCCAGCTCCGTGGACAACTCGATGATCACCGGCGAATCGGTGCCGGTGGACGTGACCGAGGGCGACGAGGTGATCGGCGCGACGGTCAACACCACGGGCCGCCTGCTGGTGCGTGCCACCGCGGTGGGCAGCGAGACCCAGCTGGCCCAGATCAGCCGACTGGTGGAGGCGGCGCAGACCGGCAAGGCCCAGGCCCAGCGCCTGGCCGACAAGATCTCGGGCGTCTTCGTGCCGATCGTGCTGGTGATCGCCTTCGCCACCCTGGTGGGCTGGCGCCTCTACGGCACCGGAATCGCCTTCGCCTTCTCCGCGGCGGTGGCCGTGTTGATCATCGCCTGCCCCTGCGCGCTGGGGCTGGCCACGCCCGTCGCCCTGCTGGCCGGCACCGGCCGCGGTGCCCAGCTCGGCATCGTGATTCGTGGCGCCCAGGTCTTGGAGAGCGCCCGTCGGGTGGGCACAGTGATCATGGACAAGACCGGCACCATCACCACCGGTGAGATGAGCGTGGCCGGGCTGACGCTGGCCGACGGGGTGGAGGAGGAGCACCTGCTGCGGGTGGCGGGTGCCGTCGAGCAGCCCTCCGAACATCCCATCGCCCAGGCCATCCATCGGCATGCCGGGTCGACCGAGACCGTCACCGGCTTCGAGAACATCCCCGGCCGCGGTGTGCGCGGCACGGTGGCCGGCGCCCAGGCGCTGGCCGGCAATGCGGCGATGCTGCAGGAACACGGCATCGAGGTGCCCCAGAACCTGCTGCACGCCGTCGAGGAGGGCGGACAGCTGGGGCGCACCGTCATCCTGGTGGCCCACGGCGGCCGGGCGCTGGGCGCCATCGCGGTGAGCGACACGATCAAGCCCACCAGCAAGCAGGCGATCGCCCACTTCAAGAAGTTGGGGCTGCGCACCGTCATGCTGACCGGAGACAACGAGCGTGCCGCCCGGGCGATGGCCGACGGTCTGCAGATCGACGAGGTGCACGCCGGCGTACTGCCCTCCGACAAGGTGGAGGTGGTCAGGAAGGCCCAACAGGACGGCCAGGTGGCCATGGTGGGCGACGGCGTCAACGACGCCGCGGCACTCACCCAGGCCGATCTGGGCATCGCCATGGGATCGGGCACCGACGCAGCGATCAATGCCAGTGACATCACCCTGATGCGCTCCGACCTGCTGCTGGCCGTCGACGCGATCCGGCTCAGCCGCCGCACCCTGGCGACCATCAAGTCGAACCTGTTCTGGGCCTTCTTCTACAACGTGGTGGCGATCCCCTTCGCCGCCGCTGGCTACATGAACCCGATGTTCGCGGGCGTGGCGATGGCCTTCAGCTCGGTCTTCGTCGTGCTGAACAGTCTGCGTCTGCGGGCCTTCCGGCCGATGGCGCACTGACGACCACAACCACCCGTCCAGCACGACAAGGGTCCCCGCTGCAGCTGCAGCGGGGACCCTTGTCGTGGATCGGGATCAGTGCCCGTAGATGGCCTTCGCACGCTCCAGCGCGGCCAGGTAGCCGGCACGCTCGTACACATCGGCCTGCACGTCGGCGGGAACCGCCAACAGACCACGGGCCTGCTCCAGCGTCATCTCCTTGCGGGCCAGCCAGCCGGCCAGACCGTCATTGAGCTGCTGGGCATAACCGGCGCCGTGGCGCACCAGGGCAGAGGTGGTCATGACCACGTCGGCGCCGGCCAGGATGTACTTCACGACGTCGTCGGAGGTCTCCACGCCGGTGGTGGCGGCCAGGGACGAGCTCACCCGTCCCCGAAGTGCCGCGATCCAGGTGCGGGGCAACCGGGCCTCGCTGGGCTGCGAGAGCTCCAGCCCGGGGACCACCTCGAGCTTCTCGATGTCGACGTCGGGCTGCAGGAAGCGGTTGAACAGCACCAGGCCGTCGGCGCCCGCCTCGCTCAGCCGCACCGCGGTGTGGCCGAAGGAGCTGAAGTAGGGCGACAGCTTCATCGCCACCGGCACCTTCACGGCATCCTTGACGCCCTGCAGGATCTCCAGGTGGCGTTCCTCGATCTCGGCGCCGGCCACCGACACCTCGCCGGGCACCAGGTAGACGTTGAGCTCGATGGCCGCGGCGCCGGCATCCTGCATCCGCCGGGCCACGTCCACCCAACCACCGTGCGTCGCACCGTTGACCGAGGCGATCAACGGAATGTCGAGCGCCTCGGCGCCCTGCTCCAGGAGCTCCAGGTAGCGATCGGTGATGCCGCCGGTGTTGGCTGCCTGGGTGGGGAAGTAGCTCATCGCCTCGGAGAAGCTCTCCTCGTGCAGCTCGGTCATGGCCTCGACCCGGGCCGCCTCGTGGCGCAGCTGCTCCTCGAACAGCGAGTACATCACCACCGCTCCCACGCCACCGTCGGCCAGCGCCTTCATGCCGTCGACGGTCTGCGAGAGCGGACCAGCCGAAGCCACCACCGGGCTGCGCAGCTCCAGGCCGACGTACTGGGTGGTCAGGTCCATCTGCACGGCGGGGCGGTGAGCCGGCGGCTCGGTGACGGTGCCGCCGCCCTGCTCATGGATCGGCACGACGCCGGGGCGCAGCTGGTCGGTGGCATTGGAACCTGCCGCCGACTTGGCCGCGGCCGAAGCCATCGCTGCCCGCAGGGCCTCGTTGATCTCTGCCATGTCAGGAATCCTTTCGTGCGTCGGCGGCAAACTCGTCGGCCGAGCGGGTCGCCATCCGTTCGTATTCCAACCAGCGACGCTCCACCTGCTGCTGGGCCAGGCCCAACAGGCGCTCGGCCTCGGCAGGATCGGCATTGACCAGCATCTTGAAGCGCAATTCGTTGGAGTGGTAGTCCTTCAACGTCAGCCTCGGACGCGGGGAGTCGAGCAGGAAGGGGTTCCCGCCGTCCTCCCGCACCACCGGGTTGTAGCGCATCAGCGGCCAATGGCCCGAGTTGACCGCCTTGTACTGCTGGTCGAGGCCCTTGCGCATGTCGATGCCGTGGGCGATGCAGTGGCTGTAGGCGATGATCAGGCTCGGCCCGTCGTAGGCTTCCGCCTCACGGAAGGCCTTCAGCGTCTGCTGCGGATCGGCGCCCATCGCCACCCGCGCTACGTAGACATTGCCATAGGCGATGGCCTGCAGCGCCATGTCCTTCTTGTTGGTGGTCTTGCCGCCGGAGGCGAACTTGGCCACCGCGCCGAGCGGGGTCGACTTGGAGCTCTGCCCACCGGTGTTGGAGTAGACCTCCGTGTCGAGCACCAGCACGTTCACATTGCGTCCGCTGGCCAGCACGTGGTCGACGCCACCCGAGCCGATGTCGTAGGCCCAGCCGTCGCCGCCGACGATCCACACCGAACGACGCAGCAGGTGGTCGCTGACGCTCTTCAGGTCGTCGACCAGGGGGCCACTCATACCGGCCAGCTTCTGGTTCAGCCGGTCCAGCCGCTCGGCCTGCAGGCTCAGCTGGCTCTCCAGAGTCTGGGGGGCGTTCAGCAGGCCATCGACGAGCTCGTCGTCGCCGATCTGCTCGCGCAGCTGCTCCAAGCGGGTACGGGCCAGGTTGGTCTGCAGGTCTGCCGCCAACCGCAGGCCCAGGCCGAACTCGGCATTGTCCTCGAAGAGCGAGTTCGACCAGGCCGGGCCGCGACCCTTGGCATTCTTGGCCCACGGGGTGGTGGGCAGGTTGCCGCCGTAGATCGACGAGCAGCCCGTCGCATTCGCCACACTGGCACGGTCACCGAAGAGCTGGGTGAGCAACTTCAGGTAGGGCGTCTCGCCACAGCCCGAGCAGGCACCCGAGAACTCGAACAACGGCTCCAGGAACTGGGTGCCGCGCACCGTGCCGAAGTCGACGCGAGACCGGTCGTTCATCGGGATGGTCTCGAAGAAGTCGACATTCTGCTTCTGCTCGGTGCGGTCCAGCACCGTCTCCAGGTTGATCGCCTTGCGCTGCGGCTGGCCGATCGGGTTGACCGGGCACGCCTCGACGCACAGGCCACAACCGGTGCAGTCCTCGGCATAGACCTGCAGGGTGTAGTGCGTCTCCGGCAGGCCGGCGGCGTCCAGCTCGACGGTCTCGAAGCCGTCGGGCTTGCCCTCCAGCTCACCGGGGCCGTAGTACTTGGCGCGCAGCACGGCGTGCGGGCAGACGAAGGAGCAGTTGCCGCACTGGATGCAGGCCTCCGGATCCCAGACCGCGATCAGGTCGCTGATGTTGCGCTTCTCGTACTTGGTGGTGCCCGACGGGTAGGAGCCGTCCACCGGCAGCGCCGAGACCGGCAGGTCGTCGCCACGGCCGGCCAGCATCGGGGCCGTCACCTTCTTCACGAACTTCGGCGCGAAGTCCGGCACCGGAGCGAGCAGGCCGTGCTCCGAGGTGACCCGGCCGGGGATCTCCAGGTGGTGCAGGTGCTCCACCGCCGCGTCGACGGCCTTGTGGTTCTTGGCGACGATCTCCATCGACTTCTTGGAGTAGGTCTTGGTGATCGCCTTCTTGATCTTCTCGATCGCCACGTCCTTGGGCAGGACGCCGGAGATCGCGAAGAAACCGGTCTGCAGCACCGTGTTGGTGCGCCCACCCAGGCCAGCGCTGCGGGCCACCGCATTGGCGTCCACCACGTGCACGTCGATGCCCAGCTCGATGATCTTGTTCTGCATCGGCTCGGGCAGCTTGTCCCAGACCTCCTCGGTCGGGTACGGCGAGTTGATCAGCAGGGTGGTTCCCTGCCGGGCGAACTCGAGCACGTCGACGCGCTCCAGGATCGACCAGTGGTGGCAGCCGATGAAGCTGGCCTTGCTCACCAGGTAGGGGGCCTTGACCGGGTTGGGGCCGAAACGCAGGTGGCTGACCGTGCGCGAACCCGACTTCTTCGAGTCGTAGACGAAGTAGCCCTGCGCGAAGCGTTCCGGATCGGAACCCAGGATCTTGATGGTGTTCTTGTTGGCGCCGACGGTGCCGTCGGAACCCAGGCCGTAGAAGACGGCCCGCACGGTGGCGGGATCCTCGATGTCGAGCTCGGCGTCGTAGTCGAGGCTCAGGTGGGTCACGTCGTCGTTGATGCCGACGGTGAAGCGCGGGCGGGGGCTGTCCAGCTGCAGCTCGTCGAAGATCGCCGCCACCATGCCCGGGGTGAACTCCTTGGAGGAGATGCCGTAGCGGCCGCCGATGACCAGCGGCATGGAGCTGCGATCGCCGCGGCTGACTGCCTCGCCCAGCGCCGTGACGACGTCCTGGAAGAGCGGCTCGCCATTGGCGCCCGGCTCCTTGGTGCGGTCGAGCACCGCGATGCGCTTGGCACTGGCCGGGATGGCCGCCAGCAGCTGTGCCGTGGGCAGCGGACGGTACAACCGCACCTGCAGCATGCCCACCTTCTGGCCCTGCCGGTTGAGGTAGTCGACGGTCTGCCCGACGGTCTCGGCGCCGGAGCCCATCACCACCACGACGCGATCGGCCTCGGGGTCACCGTGGTACTCCACCAGGTGGTACTGGCGGCCGGTGAGCTTGGCGAAGTTGTCCATCACCTTCTGGACCACCGAGGGGGCCCACACGTAGAAGGGGTTGGCCGTCTCGCGGCTCTGGAAGTGGGTGTCCGGGTTCTGGGCGGTGCCGCGGATGAAGGGGTTGGCCGGGCTGAGGGCCCGGGCCCGGTGCTCCTGCACCAGCGTCTCGGGCACCATCGCCTTCAGCACCTCGTCGGACAGTCGCTCCAGGGTGTTCAGCTCGTGGCTGGTGCGGAAGCCGTCGAAGAAGTGCACGAAGGGCAGCCGGGTGTGCATGGTGGCCACCTGGCTGATCAGCGCCATGTCGTGAGCCTCCTGCACGCTGGCGGAGCTGAGCAGCGCGACGCCGGTCTGGCGCACCGCCATCACGTCCTGGTGGTCACCGAAGATGCTCAGGCCCTGGGTGGCCAGCGACCGCGCGGCGACGTGGAAGACCGTGCTGGTCAGCTCGCCGGCGATCTTGTACATGTTCGGGATCATCAGCAGCAGGCCCTGGCTGGCGGTGAAGGTGGTGCACATGGCACCGCCCTGCAGCGCGCCGTGCATGGCGCCGGCCGCGCCCGCCTCGGACTGCATCTCGATGACGGTGGGCACCTGGCCGAAGATGTTCGTGCGGCCGTGGCTGGCCCACTCGTCGGCCAGCTCGGCCATCGTCGAGCTGGGGGTGATGGGGTAGATGCTGCACAGTTCGTTGAGGCGGTAGGCGACGTCGACCGCGGCCTCGTTGCCGTCGACGATCAGCCGCTCGCCGGGCTCCACCGGCGACGGGTCATGCCCACCCGGCTGGCCATAGGGAGCGGTGACGCTCTCCGGCATGGGTGGGACGAAGGCCCCGTGGATGCCGGCGCGCTGGTCGCGTACCGGCTCCTGGGGAAAGAGCTTGTAGGACTTCTGCTTCTCGGACATCAGTTCTCCGGAATCATCTCGATGGCGTGCACGGGGCACTGGTCGTAACAGGAGGCGCAACCCGTGCACTTCTCGTAGTCGAAGCGGTAGCGGTGGCCCTTGCCGAGCTTGATGACGGCATCCTCGGGGCAGGCGCCCAGACACCCGTCGCACTCGAAGCAGTTGCCGCAGCTCAGGCACCGCTTGGCCTCGAAGGTGGCCTGGTCGGCATCCAGGCCGCCCACCACCTCGTCGAAGGTGACACGCTCGTCGACGGCCAGCTCGGGCTGCTCGCGACGGGTGTGGCCGTCGCCGAAGTACCACAGGTGCAGGTCGTCGAAACCGACGATGGGATGCTTCACCTTGCGCTGGTGGACGGCGTTGTTCAGGAAGGCGTCAATCTGCTTGGCGGCCTTCTTGCCGTGGCCCACGCCGACGGTGACGGTGCGCTCGCTGGGCACCGCGTCACCACCGGCGAAGATGCCGGGCACGTCGGTCATCAGGGTCTCGGGATTGACGTTCACGACGTCACCGTCGAAGCTCATGCCCGGAATGTTGCGCAGGAAGGCGGTGTCGGACTCCTGGCCGATCGCCAGGATCACCGTGTCGGCCTCGAGCTTCTCGAAACGGCCGGTGCCGCGGGCCTTGCCGTTCTCGTCGAGCTCCATGATCTCGACGGTCAGGTCGGCCTCGTCCATCGAGCTGATGGTGCGCAGCCAGTTCATCTTGACGCCCTCGCGCTCGGCCTCGCTGGCCTCCTCCGCATGGGCGGGCATCTGGTCCTTGGTGCGGCGGTAGACGATCACCGACTCCTCGGCACCCAGGCGCCGCGCCACGCGAGCCGCGTCCATGGCGGTGTTACCGGCGCCGTAGACCGCCACCTTGCGGCCCAGCACGGGCCGCTCGCCGCTGGCCACGTCGCGCAGGAAGCTGACGGCATCCACCATGCGGCCCGCGTCCTGGTTGGGGATGTCGACGCGCTTGGACAGGTGGGCGCCGACGGCGACGAAGACGGCGTCGAAGTTGCCCTCGCGCTGCTCGGTCTCCAGGTCTTCCACCACGTGGTTGTTGGTGATCTTCACGCCCATCTGCACCAGGCGGTCCACCTCGGCGTCCAGCACATTGCGGGGCAGACGGTATTCGGGGATGCCGTAGCGCATCATGCCGCCCGGCAGCGGCGCCGAGTCACGGATCTCCACCTGGTGGCCCAGGCGGGTCAGGTGGTAGGCGGCGCTCAGGCCCGAGGGGCCGGCGCCGATCACCAGCACCTTGTGGCCGGAGCGGTGGCGGGGCTTCTCGAACTGCCAGCCATTGAGGATGCCCTCGTCGCCCAGGAAGCGCTCCACCGAGTGGATGCTCACCGAGCCGTCCAGCTCCTTGCGATTGCACACCGCCTCGCAGGGGTGGTAGCAGACGCGGCCATGGATGGCGGGAAAGGGGTTGTCGCGGGTCAGCTGACGCCAGGCGGCCTCGGTCTGGCCGTGCTTGATCAGGCGCAGCCACTCCTGGATGTTCTCGCCGGCGGGGCAGCCCGCATTGCACGGCGGCAACATGTCGAGGTAGACCGGCATTCGGGTGCGCACTGGCCCCA